>JACNKZ010000066.1 GCA_014381785.1 Kiritimatiellota bacterium | reverse complement strand
CCGGTGCCTTCGATGACGTATTTGTAAGTCGTCAGTTCTTCGAGGCCCATCGGTCCGCGGGCGTGCAGCTTGTCGGTGCTGATGCCGATCTCAGCGCCCATGCCGAATTCCGCGCCGTCGGTGAAGCGGGTCGAGGCGTTCACATAAACGGAAGAGGAGTCGACCCGCGCCAGGAAGGCTTTTTCGGCCTCTTTGTCGGCGGTGATGATGGCGTCGGAGTGGTGCGAGCCGTAGGTGTTAATGTGCTCGATGGCGGCGTCGACGCTGTCGACCACGCGGATGGCGAGGATGAGGTCGAGATACTCTGCGGGCCAGTCGGCTTCGGTGGCGGCAATCACATCGCTGTCAAATTTCTGAACGGCTTCGTCGCCGCGCAGCTCGACGCCGCACGTTTTGAGGCGGGCAATCATTTTGGGCAGAAAGGCCTCGGCGATGTCTTTATGGACAAGCAGGGTTTCCATGGAGTTGCAGACGCCGGGGCGCTGCACTTTGGCGTTTTCGCAGATGGCCAGCGCCATATCGATGTCGGCGGTGGCGTCGACGTAAGTATGGCAGACCCCTTTATAATGTTTAATGACGGGTACCCAGGCCATTTCAGAAACGGCTTTGATGAGGCCTTCGCCGCCGCGGGGGATAATCAGGTCGACTTTGCCGGTCATCTGGGCCAACTCACGCACGGCATCGCGGTCGATGGTCTGCACCAACTGGATGGCATCGGCAGGCATCTCTTTTTTGGCGCCGCCTTCGCGCAGGGCGTTGGCAATGGCTTGGTTGGAGTGCACGGCCTCTTTGCCGCCGCGCAGAATAACGGCGTTGGAGGTCTTGAAGCAGAGCGACGCCGCATCGGCCGTCACGTTGGGGCGCGATTCAAAAATGATGGCGATCACGCCGATCGGTACGCGGACTTTTTTGATCTGTAATCCGTTGGGGCGGTTCCAGTGGCTGATCTTTTTGCCGACGGGATCTTCGAGTACAGCGACATCGGACAGCCCTTTCACCATCGCTTCGATGCGGGAATCGTTCAGTTCCAGTCGGTCGAGCATGGCGGAGGAGAGCCCGGCTTCCTTACCGGCGGCGAGGTCTTTGGCGTTGGCAGCCTGGATGATTTCTTTTTGCGCGGTCAGCTCTTCCGCCATCGCTTCGAGAATGGCGTTTTTCTTTTTGGTTGAAAGCTTCGCTAGCTCGCGACTGGCGGTAACCGCCTTTTCGCCCATCAAAATCATTTCGTCATGCAGATTCATATCAACTTCCTTTTTCAGACAGGATAACGAGATTTATTGGATCGCGAATCGCCCGAATTTTCGCGAATTAAGAATCTCAGTTTTCAATTTGTGTGAATTCGCGAAAATTCGTGATCTAAAAATCTTTCCTGATGTTTTTTTCAATCAACTAATATCTAATAACTAACCGCAGGCAATGAGAGTCCCGGTATCGTCACCGTTAAGAATGCTCTGGATGATGCCGTCGGTTTGTCCGTCGGCGATGATGACGGCAGCTCCCGCTTTAGCAGCCTGATCGGCGGCAAGCAGTTTGGAGGTCATGCCGCCGGTGGAAAGGTGGCCGTTGGCGCCTTTGTCGAGTGCGAGGATGTCCTCGGACATTTCGTCAATAAACGCGACACGTTCTCCATTTTCGTCGTGCAGCCCATCGGTCATCGTTAAAAGAATCAGCGCATCGGCTTCGATCAGGGTGGAGACCAGCGCGGCGAGCAGGTCGTTGTCACCGAAGGTAATTTCCTCGGTGGCGACGGTGTCGTTCTCGTTGATGACGGGTACGATGCGGTGTTCAATCAGGTTGATCAGCGTGTTCTTCGCATTGGTGCGCCGCTCTTCCACTTTAAGCAGGTCGTCGGTGAGCAGAATCTGTCCGACCTTGATGTGCCTTTGTCCGAAAAGGTGGCCATAGAGACTCATCAGGCGGGTCTGCCCGACGGCGGCGGCCATCTGCAGACCGGGCAGGGTGTCGGGGCGGGTGTCGAGCCCAAGCGCCTCGATGCCCGCGGCGATGGCGCCGGAGGAGACGAGAATCATTTCGCGTCCGGCTTCGTGTGCGACGGCAATTCCGGAAACGAGTGAAGAAATCCGCTCGTGGTCGGGTTTGCCGGTTTCGTCCACCAGCACGCGGCTGCCGACTTTAACGACGATCCGTTTGGCTTCTTTGAGTCTGTTGCGTGTCTCTTTCATAAATAGGAATCGCATTATTGCCATGCCGTCCGCGAAAAAACATAAAAAAATTCGGTTAGTCGCCGGGCGGTCAACAAGGTAGGATGCGCCGCCATGAGAATAACCAGTGGCATTTTAAAGGGGCGGACGTTCAAGGTTCCGAAGGAGGGTGTGCGTCCGACGACCGAACGGACGCGCGAAGCGGTCTTTTCGTCCGTTGCCGCGTATGTTCCCGAAGCGCGGGTGCTCGATCTGTTTGCCGGCGCGGGCGGACTGGGGCTCGAGGCCTGGAGCCGCGGTGCCGCCAGCGTGACCGCCGTCGAAAACGTTTCCAAACATTGGAAGAATCTGCAGAAAAACTTCCAAACCTTGGAGCCGACTGCGGGCCTGGGAGCCTGGGAAGTGGTGCGTGCGGACGTCTACGACTACCTTAAAAGGCCGGTCGGGCCGTTCGATCTGATTTTTGCCGATCCGCCGTACGACGAGGTGGATGTGCCATTGTTACTCAATGCGGTGGGCGATGCACTGGCTCCGGACGGGCTTTTGGTGTTTGAAATGCAGAAGCGGGACTCTTACACTCTCCCCGCTGAGTGGATTTTATTGAAGGAAAAGAAGTACAGCTCAACCAAAGTGATTTTTCTGGAGCGCAATCATGAATAAAAAAGCGATTTATGCTGGCACATTCGATCCGATGACGTTGGGGCATCTCGACGTAGTCGAGCGGGCGGCGCGGATTTTTCCGGAGCTGGTTGTGGCAGTCACCGCGGTGACGGGCAAGACCCCGCTGTTTTCACAGGAAGAGCGCATGGAGCTGGTTAAAGCCTCGGTGAAGCAGCTTTCGAATGTGACGGTGACATCGTTCGGCGGGTTGCTGGTGGAGTACGCCCGGTCACAAGAGGCCCATGTGTTGATCCGTGGATTGCGGGCTTTTTCGGATTTTGAGTATGAATTCCAAATGGCGCTGACCAACCGCCGGCTGGCCCCGGATATTGAAACGCTTTTTCTGATGCCGAAGCAGGATTACAGTTTTCTGAGCTCCACGAATGTAAAACAGGTTGCCGCGCTCGGCGGGGACATCTCTGAATTTGTTCCGGCGGTGGTGAATGACGCCCTGAAGAAATCAAATGAGTCGCAAAAATGATCATAGAAATTGATAAAATACCCGAACAGGGGATGAGTCTTGAAGGAGTGGAACCTCCAGAGGTGCTAGCCCTGGAGCAGTCGGCGGAATTCCATCCGGCGGGGCCGCTGAGCTACGACCTGTATGCCCAGCTGGTTGACGGGATGCTGATCGTGAGCGGAAGTGTTGCGGCCGAGATGAGGGGCTGCTGCGCAAGATGTACTCAAATTTTCTCGACAACCGTGAGCGATTCCGGTTTCCTCCGCGACTACTCCGACCTCCAGGGCATGGAGGAAGTGGATGTCACAGAGGATTTGCGGGAGACGATTATCCTGAATCTGCCGCGGTTTCCGCTGTGTGACGAAACGTGCAAGGGACTGTGTTCCCAGTGCGGAAAGGACCTGAATGAAGGGCCATGCGGCTGTTCAAAAGGGGAAGAAGGCGGGGCGTGGGACGCCCTCAATAGTTTGAATTTGTAATGGAAAAACGGACGATGGACGGGTAGCATGCTCCCCCTTAATTCGAGTCCGTAGAGGAGAAGAGAAATGGCTGTTCCAAAGAGAAAAACATCGAAGAGCAAAACCGCGAGCCGCAAAGCGCAGAATATGAAGCGTTCGATCGCTCGCGCCGGGATTGATGGCGAAAGCGGCGCTCCGTCGCTGCCGCACCGCGTCTGCCCGACCACGGGTAAATATAGAGGCCGTCAGGTAATTACCGTTTCGGACGACTAGCATCATGCGTATCGCAATTGATGCCATGGGTGGTGATTTCGCCCCTCGTGAGATCGTAAAAGGGGCCGTGGAAGCAGCCCGCGGTCTTTCAGGGATTGAAAAGCTTTTTCTGGTTGGCGACGAAACCGCCGTCCGGGCTGAGCTGGCTCTATATGGCGACATCCCCGAATGTATTGAAGTCCGCCACGCTTCGCAGGTCATCGAAATGGATGATTCGCCTGCGCTGGCTCTCCGCCGCAAGAAGGATTCCTCCATCATGCAGGCGGTCAACCTCGTTAAAGAGGGAGAGGCTGGCGCCATCTTTTCCGCCGGCAGCACCGGCGCGGCTGTTGCGGCCTGCACCTTACGTCTGCGTACCCTTGAGAACGTCGACCGGCCGGCCATCGCCACGATCATGCCCTCGTTGAAG
This sequence comes from Kiritimatiellota bacterium, assembly GCA_014381785.1. Taxonomy (GTDB): domain Bacteria; phylum Verrucomicrobiota; class Kiritimatiellia; order Kiritimatiellales; family Tichowtungiaceae; genus Tichowtungia. The sequence goes on along the minus strand of JACNKZ010000066.1, from coordinate 28,152 downwards.
AAGCCCTTCGTGCTGCTCGACGCGGGTGCCACCACCGACTGTACCGCCGCGATGCTCGTTGAATTCGCCGCGATGGGTGATATCTATTCTAAGAAAATCCTGAACGTTGAAAAACCGACCATTGGTTTGCTGAGCATCGGCGGCGAGGATGCCAAGGGGAGTAAGTTCACCAAAGAGGCTTTCCAGCTGCTGGAAAACTCAAAATTAAATTTCATCGGCAACGTTGAAAGCCGCGATCTATTTGAAGGCAATGTTGACGTTGCTGTTTGCGACGGATTTATCGGCAACATTGTTCTCAAAACGAGTGAAAGCGTTTCGCACGCCATGGGCCAGTGGCTCAAAGAATCCTTTTCTAAAAGCCTGGCCCGCAAGCTGGGTGCAGCAATTCTGAAGGCTTCCGGTGCCTTTCAGGAAATTAAAGACCGGGTTGATCCCGAAGCCTACGGCGGCGCCCCGCTTCTCGGCGCAAAAGGCGTTTGCATTATCGGGCACGGCTCCTCTTCTTCGTATGCGGTGTTTAATGCAATTCGCGTGGCAAGAACGGCTATCGAGCAGGGGCTGAATCACCTCATTGAAGAGGAAATTAACGAGATTTTTGATGGTGGCGATGGTCGTGAGTGAAACGAACAACAACCTGCCGGTGGTCTCCATTGTCGGAACTGGAGTGTATCTGCCTGAAAAGGTGGTGACTAACGAAGATCTCTCGAAAATCGTCGACACCAATGATGAGTGGATTTACAGCCGCACCGGCATGCGCGAGCGGCGCATTGCCCGCGACGATCAGGCGACTTCCGATCTGGCCGCCGCAGCCGCGCTGGCCGCGCTGGCCGATGCCGGCATTTCCGCTGAAGACGTTGACCTGCTGATCGTTGCCACCCTTTCCCCCGACATGTTTTTTCCGAGCACCGCCTGTTTCGTGCAGGATAAAATCGGGGCCAAAAACGCCTACTGCTACGATCTCGGCGCGGCCTGCTCCGGTTCGCTTTACGCCATGGAGACCGCCAAAAACCAGATCGCCTGCGGCGCGGTGAAAACGGCCCTGGTGATCGGCGCGGAAAAAATGAGCACCTTCCTCGACTGGGAAGATCGCAACACGTGCGTGCTGTTCGGCGACGGCGCCGGCGCGGCCGTGTTGCAAGCCTCCAAAAACGGACGCGGCATCATGAAAGGATGCTTCGGCTCCGACGGATCGCTTGCCAATTTGCTTTGGACGCCCGGTGGCGGCTCACGCAATCCGATGAGCCACGAAATGCTCGATCAGAAACAGCAGTATCTCAAGATGGGCGGCCGCGAGGTGTATAAACATGCGGTTAAACAGATGACGCAGTCTATAGTTGATGTGCTTGAAACCAACGGCCTGACGGCTGACGATATTAAATGGTTTGTGGCCCATCAGGCCAACGCCCGCATTATTGAAGCGATCGGCAAACGTCTCGACGTGATGGATCGCATGTTCATGAATGTGGAGAAATATGCCAACACCTCGGCTGCGGCGCTGTTGATCGCGGTCGATGAAGTGGTCAAATCCGGAACCGTTCAACAGGGCGACAAGATGCTGCTGGTGGCCTTCGGCGGCGGTTTCACCTGGGGTTCAACCATTGTGGAGTGGACCAAATCATGAAAAAAGCCATCCTTTTTCCCGGACAGGGATCTCAGTTTGTCGGCATGGGCCGCGACCTGTACGACGCCATCCCCGAGTGCAAAGCGCTTTTCGACAAAGCCAACGATGTGCTCGGCTGCGACATCGCCGCCATCTGCTTTGACGGCCCCGAAGACGAACTGAAAAAATCGCACAACACCCAGCCTGCCATTTTCACCGTCAGCGCCGCCGCCTACGAGGCCCTGAAGATCAAAAAGCCGATGGAATTTGATTTTGCCGCCGGCCACTCCCTCGGCGAATGGGGCGCACTTTACGCCGCCGGCGTCATTTCCTTTGAAGACACACTGAAAGCGCTGAAAGCCCGCGGCGAATTTATTCAGGCCGCCTGCGACGCCAACCCCGGCGGCATGCTGGCGGTGATCGGCCTTGACGGCGAACCGCTCGAAGCTATCGCCGCCGAAGCCGGCGTCACCCTGGCCAACATTAACTCGCCCGGCCAGACCGTTCTTTCCGGAACCGCCGAAGCCATCGAAAAAGCCGCCGAGGCCTGCAAAGCCGCCGGTGCCAAGCGCGCGCTTCCGCTGCCTGTTGCTGGAGCTTTTCATTCTCCGCTGATGCAGCCCGCCGCCGATCAGATGGCTGAACTGCTGGCGGATATTGAATTTTCCACGCCGTCCATTCCGGTTTTATCCAACGTCACCGGCGTGCCGCATGAAAACGCCGCCGCCATCCGCGCCAACATGGTCGCCCAGATCACCGGATCAGTCCGCTGGGTGGAGTGTATGCAATATCTTATTGATCAGGGTGTTACCGAAGCGGTTGAGTGCGGGCCCGGCAAGGTGCTGAACGGCCTGATGAAGCGCATTGACAGAGAGGTCTCTGTCACTAACATAGGCGCTCTTTCTGATTTAGAAGCATAACGCAGACGCGGTAGAGCCGCGCTGGAATTTCAAATTCCGAATATCGAAGTACGAAAAGAAAGAAAAACAGAAGCCGAAGTTGTTGAGATTTGAAATTTTGAATTTGTTTCGAATTTCGGGTTTCGTGCTTCGAGTTTTAAAAAGAGAGGGATTCCCATGGGACAGTTTGACGGAAAAATTGCACTGGTTACCGGCGCCGCGCGCGGTATCGGGCAGGCTATCGCTTTAAAACTCGCCGCCGACGGCGCAGACCTGGCGCTGTGCGACCTCAACGCCGAGTGGCTCGAAGAAACCGCTGGCAAGGTCAAAGAGCTCGGACGACGTGTTGAATGTTACAGCGTCAACGTCAGCGATGGCGCCGCCGTGAACGAAACCGTGAAAGCGGTTGAAAAAGATTTCGAACAGATCGACATACTCGTGAACAACGCGGGCATCACCAAAGACGGTCTGCTCATGCGCATGAGCGAAGACGATTGGGACGCCGTTCTTAACGTCAACCTCAAGGGCGTCTTCCTCTTCACTAAAGCCGCCATGCGCGGCATGATGAAAAAACGCACCGGAAGCATCGTCAATATCGCCTCGATTATCGGACTGATCGGCAACGCCGGACAGGCCAATTACGCCGCCTCCAAGGGCGGAGTGATCGCCTTCAGCAAATCGGTCGCCCGCGAGATCGCCAGCCGCAATGTGCGCTGTAATGCGGTTGCCCCGGGCTTTATTCGCACCGCAATGACTGAAGCGTTGCCGGAAGAAGTTCAGGCGAAAATGCTTAACAATATCCCGTTAAACAAGTTTGGAACCCCCGAAGATGTGGCCAATGTGGTCGCGTTTTTGGCGGGTGACGCTTCAGGTTATGTCACCGGGCAGGTGATTTCGACTTGCGGCGGAATGGTTATGTAGGTAAAAACAGGCTTTCTAAACAGGAGCCGAAATAAGGAGAAATACAATGGCACTTGCAGACAAAGTAAAAGATATCATCGTTGAACAGCTTGGCGTAAACGCAGACCAGGTCAATCCCGGCGCTTCCTTTATTGAAGACCTCGGCGCTGACTCGCTCGATACCGTTGAGCTGGTTATGGCTTTCGAAGAAGAATTCGGTGCAGAGATTCCGGACGAAGACGCTGAAAAGCTCACTTCCGTCGGTGCAGTCATCGACTATCTGACATCTAAAGGTCTTGGTGAGTAAAGACCGTTTGTGACGGATAGCCCGGGAACCTTTTATGGGGTTCCCGGCTTTTTTGTATCAGTTTTGGAGGTGAATTATGAGTGGACGTAAAGTGGTTGTAACCGGTTTGGGAGTGGTCTCGCCCGTCGCGAGTGATCTCGACAAATTCTGGGAGGGCATCCAAAACGGACAGTCGGGCATCGATCAGGTCAAATCCGTGGACAATATCGATCAGTATGCCGTCACCATTGGTGGCGAAGTAACCGATCTCGACGTAGAAAAATTCATCGACAAAAAAGATGCCCGCAAGATGGACCCGTTCGCCATCTTCGGAATGGCCGCCGCTGTTATGGCGGTTGAAGATGCCAAGCTCAATCCCGAAGAACTTGACCTCGAACGCGTTGGCGTCATCGCCAGCTCCGGAATCGGCGGCATGCAGTTTATGACTGAACAGTGCATCCGTGCAATGGAAGGCGGCCCGCGCCGCATCTCCCCTCAGCTCATCCCGCAGATGATCACCAACATTCTCTCTGGATACGTCTCCATCAAATACGGCTTTCAGGGCCCCAACTTTTGTGTCACCAGCGCCTGTGCGTCCGGCACACACTCGATCGGCGAAGCCATGCGGATCATCCAATACGGCGATGCCGATGTGATGGTTGCCGGGGGTGCCGAAGCTTCCATCGCCATGCTCGGCGTTGGCGGATTTGCTGCGCTCCGTGCCACCAGCCGTAACAACGAAGATCCCAAAGGTGCCTCCCGCCCGTTCGATCTCAACCGTGACGGTTTTGTGATGTCCGAAGGCGCGGGCATGCTCATTCTCGAGGAAAAAGAGCACGCCATCAAACGCGGCGCAAAAATTTACTGCGAACTGGCCGGCTACGGACGCACCGGCGATGCCTATCATATCACCGCTCCGGACGCTGAAGCCAATCAGGCCGCCCGCGGCATAAAACTTGCGATTGCTGACGCCGGCCTCACCGCTGACGATGTGGATTACATTAACGCTCACGGCACATCTACCCCGCTTAACGACAAAGGCGAAACCCTCGCCATCAAAAAAGCGCTGGGCGAAGAGAAAGCCTATAAGGTTGCCGTCAGCTCCACCAAAGGAATGACCGGCCATATGCTTGGCGCCGCCGGCGGAGTCGAAGCCGCCATCTGCGCGCTTGCCATCCGCGACAGCGTCGCTCCGCCGACCATCAATTACACCACACCCGACCCGGACTGCGACCTCGACTATGTTCCGAACAAAGCGCGCAAAATGGACATCAACGTCGCGTTGAGCAACTCGCTCGGCTTCGGTGGGCACAACGCCACCCTCTGCTTTAAAAAGGCATAAGGCCCCGAGGGGGAAAATAAATGGGTGCAGGCTCAGCCTGCAAGGCCGTCCTTAATCGGGCGGCTTTTTTATTTTCCAACCTGTCCCGCCGGAGCCTTTGGCGAAGGAGGATGATTGGAACGTTTGAAAGGAGCCGACACGGTCACTCAACTGTATCCTTATCGGCAGGCTCTTTTTTCAGTTCGTGATGCGGAATTTCCGCCAGACTGTTTTCAGCTTCAATACAGTTCAGATTAATCTGCAGAGCCCTCTCGTATTGCCGAATGGCCGCGACGAAGTTGGTCTGTTTGGTAAACACGATACCCAACGTGCAATGCCATTCTGCATTATTCGGGTTGATTGCCAGTGCTTTTTCGAGATGCGGAATCGCTTTGTCGAATTGTCCCTGTGAGCCAAGTATAACTCCCAGATTGTAGGATGGATCGGCAAAATCCGGGTTGATCTCAAGCGCCTTCTCAAAATGCAGGATAGCTTGTTTGAACTGTCCCTTCTGGCCCAATAAGCCGCCCAGATTGTTCTGAGCCAGACAATTTCCTTCGGTGCATGTCAGCGTGCGGGTCCAGAGGGAGACGCTGTCGTGCCAATAGCGGGTTTGGCGGTGCGCCGTTACAGCCAGGAGGGTCAGAACGGCTGCCGCAGCCGTAGACAGCACCGCGCGGCGGTATCGCGGGGAGGTGCACCAGTCGGCTGTCAGCCATACGGCCATGATTGCCAGCCCGATCTGGGGAAGATAGGTATAACGATCCGCATGAGCCTGTGGGCCAACCTGCATGATTCCAATGACGGGAGCCAGCATCCCGAGATACCAAAACCATCCGGTTATCAGGTATGGGTATTTCTTTCGTCCGGCAAAAACGCCCCAGGAGATCCCGGCCAGCAGGGTAACGGATATGCCGATTTCCCACAGCGGAAGGTTGGTTTCCTGATGAGGGTAAAGCAGCGCCAGTCCGAACGGGAAGATCATTTGTTTGATGTAGATTGCATACGAACAGAAAGCGTTTCCGAAACGCCACGGAACAGGCAGTGGCGTGGCGATAGAGATCGCTCCCCGCTGAGCCCACACTGTAATGCCGCAAAAAACAGCAGACAGCAGCAGCAGCGGGATTTTTTCAAGAACCGGCCGTATGATCGTTTTTTTTGTTTCCAAGGTTTGGAATCGGCCCAGCGGCCAGAAGTCCAGCAACAAGAGAACGAATGGCAGAGTCACCAGCATGGGTTTGGACATCATTCCCAAAATGAAAAAAACGGCGATCGTCGCATAGCGCCCGGATGAAAACGGACGGCGCACGTAGCGGATATAGGCTCCGAGCGTCAGCATGAAAAAGAGACCGCTGAGCACATCCTTCCGTTCAGAAATCCAGGCGACAGATTCAACCCGTAGCGGATGGATGGCAAATAGTGCGGTCACAACCGCACTGCGCCAGAGCGAGCCGGTTATCTGTCGTAACACCAGAAAAAGAAGAATCGCTGTCGCCATATGGAGCAAGACATTTGTCCCGTGGTGTCCGCCGGGGGCCAGTCCGTAGATCTGGCAATCTAGCATGTGGGAAAAGGATGTCAGCGGATGCCAATTAACCCCGTGTGGATGCGTGAGGATCCAGCGCGAACTCTCCAGTGTCACCCCTTTTGATATAACCGGGTTCTCGTACACATACCTGCCGTCATCATAGTTGACGAACTCATAGCGAAGCGTCTGTCCGAAAACACCCCATACCATCAATGCCAGTAAAAAGCAGATCGAGACGACGATCCGGTTTGACTTCATTTTTTTCGCGGCTTCATCCATTTTTTGCTTTTTCCAGGCACGCGTCCTCTTACACCAACTGGGCCGGGTTTTTCAGGTGCTGGGAAGATTATTCCTGTCGGGGCTTGCGGGGCGGTGCCAGCCAGCCTTTATGGATGAACCATGCGAACATGCCGAGGCCGAGTAGAATCATAACCGTCATGGCAACGAAGTAGCCGTTTTTCGTGTGCAGTTCCGGCATGTTGTCAAAGTTCATCCCGTAGACTCCGGCAATGAAGGTGAGCGGAATGAAGATGCTACCGATGATCGTTAGTACCTTCATGATTTCATTCATGCGGTTGCTGATGCTCGACAGATAAAAGTCCATCAGGCTCGATCCGGTTTCTCGGTAGGATTCCGCCAGTTCGAGCAGCTGCACCGCATGATCCTGACAGTCGCGCAGGTAAACCAGCGTTGGCTGGGTAATCAGCTTCGATTCGGAATGCGCCAGTGCGCCCGCCATCTCGCGCACCGGCCACAACGTGCGGCGCAGACGGGTCAAGTCGTGTTTAATTTCGAATAGCTGGCTCCGCGTTGTATTGTCCGGGCGACCCAGAACATCTTCTTCCAGATTTTCCAGACGGACATCGTAGGCTTCCAGAACCGGAAAATAGGCGTCCACAATCGAGTCGATCAGCGCGTAGAGCAGATAGTCCGGCCCGGCGCTGCGGATGCGGCCAGCGCGGGCGCGAATCCGCTCGCGCACCGGGTCGAGGCAGTCGCCTTCTATTTCCTGGAACGTCAGCACAAACTTCTTCCCCAGAAAAAAGCTCACCTGCTCGCCGGACAGGCGTCCCTCATGGAAGGAGAGCATTCGCATGGCGGTGTAGAGCGTGGAGTCGTAGTCGTCCACCTTGGAGCGCTGGCGCAGGCTGACCACGTCCTCCAATGCCAGCGGATGCAGGTCAAACATCGCGCCGAGCTGCCGCAAGGTTTCTTCGCTGCCCAACCCGTTCACATTGATCCACGTCACTGGCCACTTGCCAACAAACGCTTCGAGCTCACGAACGCTCTCAACCGTTTTCTCTTCAAGCGCATCCGGTCCGTATGCCATCACGTGAATGGTCGGTTCCGGCCAGGAAGGATCAATGATCAGCGAGCCGGGCATCATGCCGACTTTTCGCTGCGGACGCATCAGACGGGTTTTCTTTTTCATAGGAGTCACTTAGGTTGCGGAATTTCCCGCATCATAGGCACACTGATCTCGCAAACCAATTATTTTCCAACCATTGGAACCGACTCCCGCCTGCAACGCTGTAGCACTGCGGGCAGGGCGCCGCGGCGCATATTTTTTCCAAGCATCGGAAACGGGAGGCACCGGATTTTCACGAATCCACTCCTCCTTTACTCCGCCACTCCACTCTCTAGTCGAGTGTGTTCACGAGAAGACCGGAGCGGAGCTTGGGCTCGAACCAGGTGCTTTTGGGCGGCATCAGCAGTCCGGCATCGGCCACATCCATTAGCTGGGCGATGGTGGTCGGGTAAAGTGAGAAGGCCACAACGGCCTCTCCCTCGTCCACGCGGCGCTCGAGCTCGGCGGTGCCGTGAATGCCGCCCACAAAGTCGATGTCGTCGCTTTCGCGCGGATCGTCGATGCCGAGCAGGGGAGCCAGCACGCGGTCTTGAAGAATGCTGACGTCAAGCGCGCCGACCGGGTCGGAGGGAATGGCTTCTTTCGGTGTCAAGGTGCTCCATTTCCCGTCCATGTACATGCAAACCGAGCCCGACTGTTTCGGTGTGGATATATCGTTATACGATATATCGAAGCCTTCGCTCAGTTTGGCGGTGAATTCTTCGGCCGTCTGGTTGCCGAGGCTGAGCACGACGCGATTGTAGGGCAGAATTTTGAGCTGACTTTCCGGGAAGATGACGGCGAGGAACCAGTTGTAGGGCTCATCGCCGGTGTGATTCGGGTTGGCCTCGCGGCGCGCACGGCCGACGGCGGCGGCGCTGGCGGAGCGGTGGTGCCCGTCGGCGACGTAGAAGGCAGGGACTTCGGCGAAGGCGGCGGCGAAGGCACCGGTTTCTTCAATGATCCAGACGGTGTGAATGATGCCGTCGGGCGCGGTGAACTTGTAGAGCGGTTCGGTGGCGGCAATCTGCTCCATCAGGCTGCCGATCAAGTCGCTGTCTTTACAGGTGAGGAAAACGGGGCCGGTGTTGGCGTTGAGTTCATCGACGTAGCGGGTGCGGTCCTGTTCTTTCACCTTGCGGGTTTTTTCGTGAATTTTGATCAGCCCGTTTTCGTAGTCCTCGATGTGGCAGCCGGCGACAACGCCGTACTGCAGGTGGTCGCCCATCTGCTGGCTGTAGAGGTAGAAACGGGGGGCTTCTTCGCGGATGAGGGTGCCGTCGGCCATCATGCGCTGCAGATTTTCTTTGGCTTTGGCGTAAACGACATCGCTGTAGATGTCGGTGCCTTCCGGCAGGTCGATTTCCGCCCGCACGACGTGCAGAAAGGAGTCGGGGTTGCCTGCGGCCAGCGCCGCCGCCTGTTTGGTTGTCACTACATCGTAGGGTACCGATGCCACGTCCCCGGCTTTTTCGGGAGCCGGCCGCCATGCTTTAAAGGGATTGATTTTCATGCGGAGCAGTCTACCGCCGCTGCGGAAAATTGAAATCGTGAATACGAGAAATCTTCCCGCGAATCTGCACAAGCCGAGCCGAAGGCGAGCTAGGCTACACGATTGTGGAGCAACGCAGTGGCAATAATCACGAATAGGGGATTAGTGCCGGATCGCGCGGTTCAGTGCCTGTTTGAGCAGGGGGGCCAGGTCGATTTTTTTGTCGGCATGGCCGAGGGTTCCATCGAACAGATGCACCGCGCCGCGTTTTTCCAAACCTTGGAAAAGCTCCTCGAATTTGTTGGGGCTCTTCAGCTGGCGGTTCATCAGAATTTCCACGTTGGCGCTGCCGAAGCTGGCCGTTTCGCTGGCCATAGAGGCGGAGTCGGAGGTGACGAACAGACGGTCGCACAGCTGGATGAAGGCCGGGACGGGATTGTACGGATCGCACGAGTTGATCAGGGTGTAGTCAAAAGGAAGCGCCTCAATGAGCTCTTCCACCTCTTTTGGGGTGCGGCGCGAGGTGGTCACCCAGCGTTCGCAACCTTCGGTGAGTGCGAAGGCCTGCTCCAGCTTTGTTTTCAGTTCGGCCGCATCCATGGTGGACACGGCGTTGGAGCCGCCGATGATAAACCCGACGGCCGGAGCCTGCGCCGCGTGTTTGGTTTTGAATTCCGCCGTCTTTTCTTCAAAGAAGGCGGGGTCGGCCGCACAGAGATTGAGCGGCAGTTCGATGATGTTTTCTTTTTTCGGCGGGTGGTCGTAGGCCGGGCACAGAATGGCGGAGAAGTCGGGGCGGTAGCCTTTCGGATTCAGAATGGCGATGTTGGGCAGGCCCAGTTTGCGGGCCAGCACTTTGTTGGGGTAGAAGGTTGTTGAGCCGGTGGAAACAATCAGGTGACAGGTGGCAGGTGACAGGTGGCAGGTGAAGAGTTTTTCCGTATAAATGCCGCGGTGATCAAATAGGTAAGAGAGCGCTTTGGCGGTTTTGCTGCGGTAGCTCACCTCAACCAGCTCGTAGTTGAGCCCGGTGTTTGTGCAGAGCGCAACCGACTGGTTGAAGTGTCCCGGCTTTCCATCTGTTAAAATCAGTGCATTCATCAGCGTTTCCAGCGGTCATGCATCCAGAGCCACTGTTCCGGATACTGACGGATCAGGGTTTCAATCTCGGCGTGGTGTCGTTGTGTCAGGTCTGCAACCTGCTCGTTAATGGATCGTCCGTCGTCTTCCCAGTGGATTGGATCGAGAACCACCAGTTTATATTTTTTTGGCGCGATACGAACCATACTTAACGCGACAACGGGGACGCCCAGTTTAATCTGCAGGTAGGCGCTGGATTTTATTGCGAGTGTTTGGTTGCCGAAAAAGACAGCCGGAACGCCTTCGCGGGAGTTGGTTTTGATATCAATCAGCATGCCAACGTGATTCCCCTTTTTCAGTGTCCGGACAATCTGAGGCAGCGCCCGGCTTTTATAGATTACCTTGTTGCCGAACGATTGGCGCAGCGGGGTTACAATCCGGTCGTCAATCAGTCGGTTGCTTCCCCTCCGGAAAATAACCGTTCCCGGTTTTTTCATTTGGCATCCGGTGTAGTGAGCCAACAGCTCAAAATTTCCCAGGTGGCCGGTGATGATAAGAAGGCCTTTTTCGGTGCTTTCCTCCAGCGCCTGCAGTTTGTGTAACTCGCTGCTATCTACTAGATCCTGCAGACCTTCTCGGGTGATCTTTCCTGAGAGAACCATCGCAGATTCAGCAATTAACTGTCCAAAATGGTCATAGGCTTTTCGCGCGATTCGTCTGCGTTCCTTTGCGGATAGTTCCGGGTAAGCTAGACGCAGGTTTTTCAGCGTGATGTCCCGCCGTTTAATTCCCAGTAGATAAAACAGGAAGGCGAATCCGCGGCAGGCGCCGTATATGACGGGGGCGGGGCAGCACCGCAGCACGGCGAAAAACCCCCGGGTCAGGATATATTCAGTTTTTTCGCGGAGGGGATTCATGGAGAGAATGGAGTTGTGGAGTCAAGGAGTCTTGGATTGTTGAATGTATACGAGTTGCCATCTCGCATCCTGTATCTCGAAACCTGCATCATATTTCTTTCAGCAAATCGTTGAGATAGAGCTGCGTGACAAGGTCGCAGTCGAGGCGGTGCCCCGCCTTGTAGGAGGTGATGTTCCCGACAAAGCGCGCATCGGGAATCAGCGCGATGGCCGCCAGCAGATCGAGCACGCCGCGGTGCCAGACCGCTTCGAGCGATTTGTTTTTGTGCATCAGGCGAGGCTGGTTGTGGTACTCCGTCTTTTTCGCAATCAGAATGTTCTTGTCGGTGTAGCCCAGATTGCGGACGTCGGCGAAGATTTTGCCGATGGTTTTGCAGTAGAGCATTTTGGCGTACGGGGTGTTGGTACGCGCTTGCGCACCGGTATGGGTGTTTTCATAGTTGACTGGGAAAACAATCCGCTGCTGTCCGATCGCATTCGGGAAATTCACCGCGGCGTCGACGATCAGTTTCGGAACGGTTCCGCTGTGCGGGGCGAGCGTCACAAACTGGCCGTGCGGCCAGCAGAGGGTCACCGGCTCTTTGACCGTCACATGCTTAATCCTGCCCGGCAGGGTGCGACGTCCGGCGCGTTCCAGTGCGTCAATCAGATCCATGCTGCCGCGGTTGAACAGCGGCGGGTCGCCGGCGTCGATCTTGATCAGCAGATTATCCACATCCACGCCCATGCGCAGGGCGATGATGTGCTCGACCATACGCACATAGTTGTGCGGATTGCCTGCACGCAGCACAATGTTGCTCACGATCGATCCGGTCGTCCAGACATTGTCAATCGCCACGCGGATCGGCAGGGAGTCCGGCTGGTCGGTCCGGTCGAGCCACCAGCCTTCGCGCTCGGTCGGCTCGAAGGTGATGGTGGTGGTGGATTTTCCAGCGAACGTTCCCGGACCGGAAACGCTTACCGCCTGCGCGATGGTTTTCTGCTCGGAGCGGGGCGGATGCGTCGGCTGATCGGTCAAATCCAGATCGACCGGAATCGCGTTAAATTCGTTGTAGGAGGCGGTTAAAATTTTATGGTCTCCGGCAAGCAGGCGACCGGGAACTTTTGCATTATTCATTGTGTAAAATCCGTGTTTTTGAGGGCTCAACTCTTCAGGGTCATACGATACGTAAGCGCTTTCGGCGTTGCGAGTTCCAAACATTGGAACTTTTTCGGCCGAGGTTTGCCGCTGTGCTTTTTTAACCACTCGTTCCTCTCGCTATTTTCTTGCGGGAAATTATTTATCGGTTGTCATTTTGCGTCGTGTCATTACGGCCGCAAGCTCCAGCGACACACTTCGTGTCGCGCTCGGGGAAAAATCAAAAGCACGTTGCCAGTCGCGTTGCTCCTTGCCTCCTTGCAGAAGGCCTGGCGGCGAATACGTCTGTTCGGAATACCTCAGGTTGGGAAGAGTCGCGGGAGTGAATAATAGAAGAGCAAAACGCTTCTCATTGCCTGAACAAACAGGTAAACAATAGGGTCTTAGTTATAATTTGGCATGAGCGTAAAGGAGAGTCATATGTTGCATGAACCGGCGGTGAAACAGGAGAAGGACAATGCGTCCGATTGGAAGTCAAAGTTAGGAATTAAACTGTTCTGGCTTTATTGCGTTATCTATATGGGATTCGTTGGAATCGCCGTATTCGCAACGGAGCTGATGAAAACACCGGTGCTTGCAGGTGCCAATCTCGCCATCGTTTATGGTCTGGCCCTGATCGTTTTCGCGATCGTTCTCGGGCTGATTTACAATCATCTTTGCACTAAAAAAGAAGATGAAATGAATAAAAAAGAGGAGGCTGCGTAATGAATTATACAGCTAATCCTATTGCGATCGCGATTTTCCTGGCGTTTGTCGGTTTCGTGCTCGGCATGTCGTTTTATTTCGCCCGCAAAGCCAAGTCCGCCGCCGGCTACTTCGCCGCAGGCGGAACCGTGAATTGGTTCGTCAACGGAATCGCCTTTGCCGGCGACTACCTGTCCGCTGCATCGTTCCTCGGGATTTGCGGCATGATCGCCACCATGGGGTATGACGGCTTCCTTTATTCCATCGGCTACCTCGCCGGCTGGATTGTTGCGCTGTTTGTCGTGGCGGAACCGATGAAGCGTCTCGGCAAGTACACGTTTGCGGACGCGCTGGACTCCAAGTTCAACTCCAAGGGCATTCAGCTCATGGCGGCCATCAGTACGCTGGCAGTTTCGGTCTTCTACCTGATTCCGCAGATGGTCGGTGCCGGGTCGTTGATTACACCATTGCTCGGTCTGCCGCAGTGGATCGGTGTGGTCATGGTCGGCGCGATCGTCATCACCATTGTGGCCACGGCCGGGATGACCTCCACCACCTACGTGCAGTTCCTTAAAGGCGGACTGCTGATCATCTTCTCGACCGTAATTTCCATTGCGGTGCTGAACAAGGGGCTGTCCACCGAACCGCGCCCGGAAACGTTCTCCCCGCAGATTGTGGCGGTAGCGGATGTTACGTCGCTGGCCGAGGTGACGGATGAAAAATCGGGCCTCACCTTTGTGAAGGCCGATAAGGACGGGCTGGCTAACTGGTGGATTGTCCGCGGGGACATGCTCGAAGAAGCTCAGTCCATTACCGAACCCGCCGAAGGCGAAACGCTTTATAACGGCGCGGTGAAGACGGAGAACAAATTCAAGTCGGTCGGTCTCGTAACAAAGTTGCCTGGCGGACAGACGAACACCGGCAAGCTGGGTATTTTTGAATACTTCTCGACCATTCAGAAATCGGAAATCGTCCGCTACCCGAAAAGCAGCATCGTCAAATTTGAAGATGGCCGCGATCATGTGAAGGTGTTCTGCCCGCAGATCACCGCCGGTGAGGATCTGATGATCCCCGGCCAGAAGTTCAAAACAAAAACTCCGATTGGAAAGCTAAACTTCATTTCGCTGATGCTGGCGCTCTTCTTCGGAACCGCCTCGCTGCCGCACATTCTGATTCGCTACTACACCGTTCCGTCGCAGCGCGATGCGCGCAAATCCACCATCGTTGCCATCGGTGCGATCGGGTTCTTCTACATCTTGACCCTGTTCCTGGGACTCGGCGCGATGACCCTCGGCGTGATTGACCTCGGCGACGGAAATATGTCCGCTCCGCTGCTGGCTAAGGCGTTCAACCCGGTTTTGTTCGCCATCATTTCCGCCATCGCTTTTGCGACCGTGCTCGGAACCGTCTCCGGTCTGATTGTCGCCGCTTCCGGCGCTGTGGCGCATGACCTGATGGATAACTACATCGGCATTAAAATGACCGACCAGCAGAAGGTGAAAGCCGGAAAAATCGCCGCCGTCGTGGTGGGGATTATCGCCATCGGCCTCGGGATCGCCTTCCAGGGAATGAATGTATCGTTCCTCGTCGGCTGGGCCTTTGCGGTAGCGGCTTCCGCCAACCTGCCGTCGATCATCATGCTTCTGTTCTGGGGAAAAACCACCGCCAAGGGCATTGCCTGGTCGATCGGTATTGGTATGGTTTCGGCGCTGGCGATCATTCTCACATCGCCGAGCATGTATGGCCAGTACGGCCTCGACCCGGCCACTGCGCTGCATAAACTCGACAATCCGGGCATCCTCTCGATTCCGCTCAGCTTCATCGTGCTGGTTGTTGTTTCACTGATGACTCAGAAAGAAAATGAAGGTCTCGAGGACATTCGCTAATTTAACCCCGTGAATAGAGAGCAGGCCGGAGCGTTCCGGCCTGTTCATTTTTATTGAAAGGAAAGCCCCCATGAAGAAAATTATATTGCTCATTCTCGCCGCCGCCGCAACCGGCTTTGCTGCCGACAGTCTGCTCGATCCGGTCAATGACCTCGGATATGGCACCCTGAAGCTCCGCGCGCAGACGCTCAGTATGTACCGGGACTATGAAAACAACACGCCCGGCAACGCCTACTCCACCACTGTGGGCCTGCGCCTCGGCTACACCTCTCCGGAGGTGGCCGGGCTGAGCTTCGGACTGGTCTGGGATTATGTGGAGCCGGTGGATACCGACGACACCAGCAACAACGGCAAAACCCTGCTCAGCAACGGGCGGGTCAACGAGCTAAACGAACTCTGGCTGAAATACAATTTCGGAGCTCTGGGCCTTTCTAACACCTTTGTGAAGGTCGGGCGCCAGGTCGTTAACGGCGAGGTGTTCCGCGCCGATGAATTCCGTCAGAAACCGCGCTCCTTTGAATCCGCGATTCTGGCTACCAAAGATATTCCTGATACCGTTCTGACCTTCGGTCACGCCGAACGCCTCAGTAATGTCTGGGACAACGACTCCGACTGGAAATTCAAAGACATTGAAGATGTGTTGGGTTCGACGAACGAAACGCACGGGGTCACCTGGGCCGAAGCGGTTTACACCGGCATTACCAATCTCGAAGTAGCGGTGTTCAATGCGTATGCGTACGATGTCGTCAACGTTGCCGGCGGACGCATTAAGTATACCTTGTCTGACAGCACGGCGGTCAACGGCTACTATCGCCATGAAAATGATGTGGGCAAAGGCGCTGAGCACAGTGCCGACATGGTCGGCGCATCGATTCAACAGAAAGTCGGCGGCGTCACCCTCGAGCCCGGTTTCCTTTCGATTGGCGGCGATACGCTGAAGTTTTCCGAGGTGGGAACCGGCATCAACCACCCGCTTGGATCGTCCATGATGATTTACACCAAACAGTTTAACGGCGGGGCTGACACCTATTACCTCAAAGCGACCACCCGCATCGACGATACGATTCTCTACGCGTTGTATAACTACACGACGCACGACACAGAATCCTTTGAAGGCCAGGAACTCAACTTCGTGGCGAAGCAGATCGTCAACGATCACTTCTCCGTGGCATTGAAGTTGGGCGTGGGTTGCATCGACGGCAAAGGCGCCGTGGGCGACACCACCGCCACCGACGCCCGTTTGTTTATGACCTATAACTTCTAATTGGGTCCACGGCTTGGAAGAAGCGCTCCGGTTTTCCGGGGCGCTTCTTTTTTATGGCAGGATCCGCCTAGACCTGCTGGCCGAAAAAGTCATAGCTGAGTTTGGTCTGGAAGAGCGGGATGCGGGCCAGAACCGTCTGCAGGTTGTCCCGCTCGACATCGGTCAACGAGGTGATGTCGAGCTCGTCGGTCTGGGCGTTGAGCGCGGCGGTTTCCGAAATCTGGTTGAAGAACCGCAACTGCCAGAGATAGTCGAACACAAAGATGAATTCGCGGCGGGTTTCATCTTTCAGTATACCGGCGTCGAACAGGGCCGTCACCCGGTCGATGGTTCCGGGCTGTGTGAATCCGTGTTTAATCGCATAGATACGCGCGAACGTTTCGAGCGGTTTGAGGCACTCTTTCAGGTGGATTGTTTTGCGGCTGCTGTGTTTTCCGGTGAGCAGGCGGCCGAACAGCCCGAGCGGCGCTTTGTAGCCCAGACAGTTGCGGGCGAAGTGCGCGAAGAATTCGGGATGCTGTGCGGTGAGCTGCTGCACGTGATCGCGCAGTTCGTCCAGCAGAGCCTGGTCGCCGCAGGCGCAGCGAATGTCGAAGAACACATTGACTTTGAGCAGTGCCTCCGGCGAGGCCTGTGCAATCCACTCTGTAAAGCGCTGCTTCCATTCGCTGAGCGAGAGGCACCAGTTGGGGTTGACCGCCATGATGCCGCCGGGGCAGTAGGGGTAGCCGGCCTGTTTCAGACGGGCGCAGACGCTGTCGGCCAGCTCGAGGAAGCGGTGGCGTGTTGCGCTCAGATTTTCGTTGGGGACATCGGCGAACAGCAGGGCGTTGTCCTGATCGGAGAAGAGAGTCATTTCGTGACGGGCGCTACTGCCGAGCGAAAGAAAGACGAATGGAACGTCCGGTTTGCCCGCCGCTTCCACTGTTTGGAAAACAAACTGCTCGATGGCCGCGTCGCAGGCGGAGCCGATGGTTTCGCGCAGCCGTGCCGGTCGGATGCCCTGATCGGTCAGGGTGCGCACGAGTTGCGGAAGTTCGTTGAG
Source organism: Kiritimatiellota bacterium (assembly GCA_014381785.1). GTDB lineage: Bacteria > Verrucomicrobiota > Kiritimatiellia > Kiritimatiellales > Tichowtungiaceae > Tichowtungia. The sequence goes on along the minus strand of JACNKZ010000066.1, from coordinate 10,764 downwards.
CAGTTCAACGACCTGTCCGGGGGTCCGGGCATCCTTAATCCGCTCCGGAATTCCGGATGTCGGCGCGGGACCTGTTCCTTCGGGGTGGTAAAACGCTTCCATCGTTTGTTCGCGTCCGCGCTGGATCGGGCGGAAGGAGATAATATGACCGTGCTTTTCAGAGAAAAAAATGCGGGAGGTGGCAATCTGCACATCGCGGGTTTCCCCGGTTTTTGAGGTAATCCGGGCTTCAAACTCAGCGGAGGGCGCGGAGTGGGCATAGACTTGTTTCAGATGGGTTGTGGCGAACAGGTTGATTTCCACGTCCGGGGTCAGCAACTCCCACGGCTTGAGGTCGGTTAGTTCTGTTTCGGTGCGACCGGTAAGACGGCGCAGGGTGTGGTTCGAATACACGGTTTGACCGCCGACCTCCAGAAGATAGCCCTCGTTGGAGCTTTCCACCAGAGCGCGGTAGCGTTCTTTGGCCTCGTTTAAGCCGGTCTCGGCCTGCTGTCGGTTCAGCTCAATTCGGCGGCTCTGGAACAGGATGTTGATCAATAGTCCGATCAGTGCCAGCGCCAGAACCCCGTCGGCAATGAGCAGGTTGCGGGAAATTCGGCCGATTTCCTGTTCGATGTCGTGAATGTAAACCCCGGTGCCGATGATCCAGCCCCATTCCGGAATCCCGCGCACATAGGAAAGCTTCGGCTCGGCGCGGGTTGGATCATCCATCCACTGCCACAGATATTCCAGATAGCCCTCATTGGACTCGTTGATCAGCTCAACAAACTCGACGAACAGTTTCTTGCCGCTCTTATCCTCGCGGTCTGTGTAATCGGTCAGATCCTGTCCCACCAGTTCCGGCCGGTAGGGATGCATAATCATGCGCGGAACCATATCGGTGATCCAGAAATAGTCTTTGCCCTTCGCGCCATAGCGCAGCTCCGACACCTCCGCGGCCGCTTGCTGCTGCGCTTCGGCCCGCGTCATCGCACCGGCCTGTTCCTGATGAATATAAAACTGAATCGCGCTCGCCGCGGTGGCGGTCAGCTCTTTGATCATCTCCCGTTTCTGCTTCATCATGCTGCTGCGAAACAGCGGAACGATAATGGTAAAGGCGGAGGCGGCGAACAGCACGGCGGCGATGACCGCCGGCCAGACAATCCGCCAGTAGAAGCCGCCGGAGAGTTTCTGTTTCTTCGGTGTCAGGTATCCGGCATAGGCTTTGCCCTTGAAATAATCTGCCAGTTCCGTCGCGCTCAGGATGGCTTCCGGCGTTTCAGCCTCATGATATTTTTCAGTAAACGCACCGCTTTCAAAATCCTCCTGCCGCGGGATGTAGCCGTCGTAGTCGTCGCGCAGGTGGCACTCAAAAACGGCTTTAATCTGCTCGCGGGTGTAGGGGCCTTCAAACTCTCGGTACGCGTCTTCCAGCGCCTCGGCGCAGTGACGGTATTTGCGATGCTTATAGGGATTATAGTTCTGCTTGCTGCCGGTTTGAAGAAAGCGGTCAAAGCTCTCCGAATCGAAAAAGCCATCGATCCATTTGTGGAGATTTTCGGCGCGGATTCCTACTCGTTTCTCCGTCCGGTCAGCATGCGAGGAAAGTTTCATAGCGGGCTGTATTGTGCGGCCGGAAACTTCCGCAGGCAAGACTTATGCCGAGCTTGTGCTGGCGGTTTTAAACAGGCATCATGCCCGTTATGAATTCTAATCGTTTGAAACCTCTGTTTTCCGTGTTGCTCATTTTTATTGCTGCGCCGCTGCTCGCTGCGCTGACTGCGCCGTGGGTTTATATGGCCATTCAGTCCCGTGCCGCCGAGGTGCTGCAGTGGGTGCAGGAATCGGAAGCGGCCGGAACCCATCTGTTTTGGGCGGATCTTGCAAATTCGGTATTCGATTCGCCCTTCCGGCGGGTCAATGACCGGCTCGTGCTGATTTTCGTGCTGGCCCTGTTGGCTCCCGCCTACCGCATGAGCGGGCTGCGCGGACGGGCTGATTTCGGTATCCCGAAACGAAGCGATGGGTTTCGTTTGTTTGGAGCCGGACTGCTTGTCGCCGTCGCCAGTATGCTACTAGTTTACCTGATCGGTCTGTTCGCTGGAGTATATCGTCTCGAGCCGATGGGACAAGGTGTAGCGGCGGCGCTGCTGAAAATTGTGATCGGAACGCTGCTGATCGGAGTGATTGAGGAAATCCTCTTCCGGGGTTATATCCTGACTGCCCTGCGAAAAAGTCTGGGTGCCGTGCCGGCGGTCCTGCTGAGCAGCGCGCTGTTTGCCGCAGTTCATTTCATCAAACCGGCCGAGCCCGAATTCACCGACCGCTGGTATTCCGGCTTCCTGCTGTTTGCCGACCTCTTTGCCAAGCCGGGCGACACCTTTTGGCCGGAAGTCTGCACACTCTTTTGTATGGGAACCGTTTTGGCGACCCTGAGCTACTGGACGCGCTCGGTCTACATTGCGATCGGCCTGCACGCGGGCTGGGTCTGGATTATGATGCTCTTCCGCCTGTTTGCTGAAAATCAGGGACGGCTTGTGTGGCTCTACGGTCCCGGCGAGTGGATTTCCAAGGGCTGGGTCGGGCCGATCATGGCACTGGCGGTTTGGGCGGTTGTGTTCGCAACCCGCAAAAAGTGGATTGCCATGGGGAACGAGGCCTGATGGAAAAGGGGCGGATCATTCGGTCGACCGGAGTGGTGAGCGCCTTCACCTCGCTCAGCCGTCTGCTCGGCCTCGTGCGCGACGTGCTCATGGCCGGCTTCTTCGGCACCTCACTGGTCATGTCCGCATTCGTTGTCGCCTTTACCATTCCGAATCTATTCCGCCGGCTGTTCGGGGAGGGCGCACTTTCCTCCGCCTTCGTGCCCGTGCTGGTGGAAACCCGCGAGAAAGAGGGCGACGAGGCTGCCTGGACGCTCGTTAACCGGGTGCTCGTTCTGCTGGCGGCGGTACTCACCCTCATCACACTCGCCGTCATTCTGTTTGCCGCCACCGCATCGGTCGCCAACCCCAAAGCCGCCGCCGTGCTCGAACTGCTCCAGATCATGATGCCCTACATGATCTTCATCTGCCTCGCCGCCGTCTCGATGGGCATCCTCAACAGCTTTCATCATTTTGCGGTATCCGCCTTTGCGCCGAGCCTTTTGAACATTCTCTGGATCGGCACCATGCTGCTCGTGGTTCCAAACCTTGGAAACTCGCCCGAAGAGAAAATCCGTTATGTCGCCTGGGCCATCCTGCTGGCCGGTTTTTTGCAGTGGGCCGTCCAGTGGCCGATGCTTCGCCGCTTCGGCTGGGCACCCAGATTTCCAAACCTTGGAAGCAGGCTGAGCCTGCACCCAACTATTTTGTCTGGCTGGAGAGATGAAAAGGTGATGCGCATCATGCGCCTGATGGGCCCCGCCGCGCTGGGCATGGCCGTGTTACAGCTCAACGTCGTCATCGACCGTCTGCTCGCCATGTGGGTCAGCAAAGAAGCGCCCGCCGCGCTCTTCTTCAGCGAACGGCTCATCTACTTCCCGCTCGGCATCATTGCCACCGCGCTCGGTACCGTGCTACTGCCTGTGTTTTCCGGCCACGCCGCGCGTAACGACCACGAAAAAATCCGCAAAGGAGTCACCGACGGCCTGCGCCATCTGCTCTTTATCATGATTCCCGCCGCAGTCGGCCTGCTGGTGCTGGCCACGCCCGTTGTGCAGATGATCTTTGAGTGGAAAGAGTTTTCCGCCGATTCCACCTGGATGACCGCCATCGCGCTTCAGGCCTACGCGCCGGGTCTGGTCGTCTTCAGCCTCGCCAAAATTTTTGTGCCCGCCTTCTACGGCATGCAGGACACCAAAACTCCGGTCAAAATCGGCATGATCGCCGTTGCGCTCAACCTCGCGCTCAACATCATCTTTATTGTTACGCTCCCGCAGGCGGTCAAACACGCCGGGATCGCTTTCGCCACCGTGCTTTCTGCGGTGTTCAACATGAGTTGCCTCGCGCTCATTCTGCAGAACCGCATTGGAAAACCGGACTGGAAAAAAATCGGAGCCACCGCCGCCCGCTCTTTTGGAGCAGCCGCCCTGATGGCCTCCGTTGTTTTGTTTGTGCATGGGCTGACGAGCTCAGGGCAGGCCGCCGGGGATAAAATTCAGCAGATTGTTTCGGTGTTGGTCAGCATCGCCGCCGGTAGCGGCGTCTATCTAATCGCATCACTGATCTTCCGCGCCCCCGAGCTCCGCGAATTCACCCGCGCCCTGCGGCGGTAGGGGCGGCATTTCGCATAACTTCGGTTAGCGATATCCACCGGCAACTAAGCTGGCTCAGAAATCGTCACAAGAAACACAAAAATCCACGAAAAGGCACAGCTCCTGTTTTTGTGATTCTTCGTGTTTTTTGTGGCCACCAATCGTTGGTTGCGGTTCATCGTGATTCACCATGAGCGGCTTTGCTGTGCTAAGTGAATTCGTGGACAGTAAAAAAACGGAACTCTGTTTTTAAATGGTGATGCCGACGTTGCCGAGGTGGATGCGTTTTAATCCGTTGGTTTTGGCGATGGATTGCGCCTGCAGCAGCGTTTCAAGCGAGGTGGACGGGGCTTCGCGCCATTCAAGAGTGGGGCGGTAGGCGCTGAAGTGCCAGGGAACGTCCGCGCCGAGGTTGGCGACCGCCCATTTGGTCATGGCATCGATTTCGGCCGGCGAGTCGTTGCGGCCCGGAATCAGCAGGGTGGTCACCTCTAGATGAACGTCCGTTTCGTTTCTGATATAGAGCAGGGTGTCGAGCACCGGCTGGAGGGTCGCACCGCACAGCTCTTTATAGAAGGTGTCAGTGAAGGCTTTCAGATCCACATTGGCCGCATCCATATGGCTGTAAAATTCTTTGCGCGGCTCCGGTTCGATCCAGCCGTTGGTGACGGCGACGGTTTTGAGCCCGTACTTATGACATGCCTGGGCGGTGTCGACGGCATACTCAAAGAAAACGGTCGGTTCGTTGTAGGTGAAGGCCACGCTTTGGCAATCGCGCTTCAGCGCGGCTTCGGCGATTTGTTCCGGCGTGATGCGGGTTCCTTCAATTTTTGTGGCGCGGCTCAGGTGATAGTTCTGGCAGAAGCCGCAGGTGAGGTTGCAGCCGATCGTTCCGAACGATAGAACCCCGGTGCCGGGTAGAAAGTGGTAGAGCGGTTTTTTTTCGATGGGATCAACCGCCAGCCCGCAGGCGTAACCGTAGGTTTCGGCGATCAGCTCGTCGCCGATCCGTCGCCGACCGAAGCAGGCTCCGCGCCGTCCGTCCGCAACCCGGCACCGCCGCGGGCAGAGGGTGCATTCGATCAGCCCGTTTTCAAGCCGTTGCCAGTGTTCTGCTGTTTTCATTATTCCGAATCCCGAATCCCGTATCCCTATCCCTATCCCGCTTCCCGAATATTAACGTTGTATTTTTCAGAAGGCATCCTTTAAATTCACGGCATGAGCAAAATGGTCAGAACTCCTGCGGTGGCAGGTATATTTTATCCCTCCGATCCGGATGAGCTTTTGCTGGCGGTTCGGGGGTTCCTGCATCGTGCTGAAAAGACATCCTTTACCAGCCCGAAGGCGCTGATTGTTCCGCATGCCGGCTATATCTATTCCGGGGCCGTCGCCGCCAGCGCCTACGCGCAGATTGAGCCCGAAGGGATCGAGCGTGTTGTGCTGCTCGGCCCCGCACACATCCTTCTGCTCCAGGCCCTCGCTGTGCCGGAGACAATCACCTGGGGAACGCCTATCGGTGATGTGATGATCGATTTTCAGGCGGTGGAGAAAATATCGACCTTCCCGCAGGTTGTCTTTTCGGAGAAGGCTCATCAGGATGAGCACAGTCTGGAGGTGCAGCTGCCGTTTCTGCAGGAAGTGCTCGGCAAGTTTAAGCTCGTTCCGATGACCGTCGGCGATGTTTCGCCGGAACAGGTTTCTGGTGTGCTCGACGCAGTGTGGGGCGGACCGGAAACGCTGATTGTTGTCAGTTCCGACCTCAGCCACTACAAAAGCTACGAACAAGCCATGCAAATGGATCAAAAAACCGCGAAAGCCATTGTGAATCTCGATTTTCGCGGGCTGGATCCTGAAAACGCCTGCGGGCTGTCCGCGATCGCCGGGCTGATTTATCAGGCCCGGCAACGGATGATGCGGGTTGAGTTGCTCGACCTGCGCAACTCCGGAGATACCGCCGGGGAAAAAGATCAGGTGGTCGGGTACGGAGCCTTCGCCTTTTACGAATGAACCGCTGGCTGGCGCAGCAGTGTCGCCGGGGTTTCAATCTGCAGGAAGTTGGTGTGGTGCGAATAGATGTGCCCGCCGCCGAGGAATGCCACCAGACGCTCCGCATCAATCTTTCCCTCGTCGAGCAGCTTGCTCAGGCAGACGCGAACCAGCTCGTCGGTCGTTTTCGGCACTTCGATTTTTGCCGAGTAAACTCCGTAGCACAAGGATAGCTGGCGGACGGTTTGCGGGTTTTCCGACAGGGCGAAGATCGGGGTGCGTCCGCGGTGGCTGGCGCAGGTCAGTGCCGTTTCGCCCGACTTGGTGCTGGTGATGATGGCCTGTACCGGCAGTTCGGTTGCGCAGGCGACGGCAGCTTTGGCCAGATGGTGGCCGGGCAGTGAAGAGAGAATGTGAATCGTTTCTTGCGAGCCGGTTTCTTTTTGCTGCTCCACCGCATGGGCGATGTCCGACATCGTCCGAACCGCTTCCACGGGAAATTTTCCATAGGCGGTTTCGCCGCTGAGCATGACGGCATCGGTGCCGTCGAGAATGGCGTTGGCCACATCGCTGACCTCCGCACGGGTCGGGCGCGGATTCTCAATCATCGAATGCAGCATTTGCGTGGCGGTGATCACCGGCTTGAGCCGTTTGATGCAGGTGCGGATGATGCGTTTCTGGATAACGGGAACTTCCTCGGCCGGGATTTCGATGCCGAGGTCGCCGCGGGCCACCATCACGCTGTGCGCCACATCCAGAATGGAGCTCAGGTTTTCTACGCCTTCGCGATTTTCGATTTTCGCGATAATTTTGATACCGCTTTTATGCATGTCCAGAATGCTTTGAACCGCCATGACATCGTCGCGGCTGCGCACGAAGGAGTGGGCGATAAAATCAATGTCGTTACGGGTGGCCCAGTCGATGAACTCGCCGTCTTTTTGGGTAAGAGTCGGCAGCTCCAGGCGCAATCCGGGAACGTTCAGGCTTTTTTTGTTTTTAATGGTTCCGTCGTTTTGAACCGTGCAAAGGAGTCGATTTTCGATTTGATGATCGACGGTGAGCTCCAGTTCGCCGTCATCAATGAGAAGTTGGCTTCCAATGGGTACGTCGTTTACAAACCCGCTGTAGTTGACTTTGAAGTCGCCGGGTTTAGACGGGTTGTTGGTGATGCAGACCTGATCGCCGGCCTGGACTTCGATCGGCTCGTCCAGGTCGCAGGTGCGCACTTCGGGGCCCTTAGTGTCGATCAGAATGCCGATGCGGTCGGAGACGCTGCGGATGTTGGCAACCATCTGTTCGGCTTCTTCGGTGGTTATATGCGCCGTGTTCAGACGGGCGACATTCATGCCGTTATCCACGAGTTCTTTAATAAACTCCGGTTCGCAGCGGTTACTGGCAATGGTACAGATAATTTTGGTCTGTTTGCTGTGCATTGAAAATCTCCTGGATTCGTGAGCGGAGGGTTTTAGCAGATTGTAGAGCCGGAACTAGACATTTATGAGGAAAAAATTATAATTCATCATGATGAAGACGGAGCACCAGAATCTGTTGTTGCAGATCGCCCGTGACGCGATTTCATCGGAGTTGCACAAAAGAGATGGCGATGACGGACGAGACGTGCCGTTGAACAAACTGCCTTCAGAGCTTCAACAGAAGCGCGCCACGTTTGTGACGCTGACGATCGGCGGGGAACTGAGGGGGTGCATTGGCATGTTGGAAGCCTGCCGCCCGCTGGCGGAGGATGTCGCCGCAAACGCCTGTGACGCCGCCTTCGAAGATCCGCGGTTCGAGCCCTTATCTAAGGAAGAACTCGAAAACCTCGAAATTCACATCTCGGTGCTTTCTCCGTCCGAAGAGATGGAATTCAGCTCTGAAGCCGATCTGCTCGAACAAATCCGGCCGGGTGTGGATGGGCTGATTCTGCAGGAGGGCGGGCGCCGAGGAACCTTTCTGCCCAGCGTATGGGAGGATCTTCCGGGCGCGGAGTTGTTTTTGATGCATCTGAAGATGAAGGCCGGCCTGCCCAATACCTATTGGTCAGACACCCTTCGCGTCTCCCGCTACACCGCCGAATATTTCCCGGCCTGAGGCTCTGTTTTTCCAGACCTTGGAAAACGGGCAGGAAAAGCGTCCACTCGACCACCGGGAGAGAGGCCGCATGGATTGCGGCAATGACCGCAGGGAATGGCAAACACTGGAAAAAGCCATGGAAATTTTGCCAAAGGTTGGAAATGTGAATTTTTTTGAATTCGGGCTTGTGCGGCAGGGGCGGGTCTGTATGATGAGCCGCTCTTAAAAATGAATGAGAGAGAGACTATTTTACTGGACGCTCAGTTGGAGGCCGTGATAGATAGTCACGCTTTTCGGGCAGTATTAGGCAATGGACACAGGTTCGCGGCTTATATTGCGGTAAGAGACCGGGAGAAGGATCTTCCTAGAGAGGGAGACCGGGTGAATGTGGAAATGTCGCCTTACAACATGAGTGCAGGGCGAATACTTATTTAGGTGAATTTATGAAGGTTAAAGCTTCGGTGAAAAAGATCAGCGCTGACGACAAGATTGTTCGTCGTAAAGGGCGTGTTTACATTATTAATAAACTCAAACCCCGCCACAAACAGCGTCAGGGCTAAAGGAGCAGATTTATGCCACGTGTACTTGGAATTGATATCCCCGGCAGAAAGCGTCTTGAATACGCTTTGACTTATATTTACGGCCTCGGCCTTGCTAAATCCCGCGAAGTGATCGCCAAAGCCGGTCTCGATCCGGCGAAGAAAGCGGACGATCTGACCGACGAAGATGTAACCAAGCTCGGTGCGGTCCTTCGTGAGGGCTACACCATTGAAGGGGACCTGCGCCGCGAAGTGACGCAGAACATCCGTCGACTGATTTCGATCAACTCTTATCGCGGTTCGCGTCATCGCCGCGGTCTTCCGGTTCGCGGTCAGCGGACCAAAACCAATGCCCGCACCCGCAAGGGACCGGTTCGCACTGTGGGTGCTGTTCGCGGTAAAGAAGCACGTTCTGCGGCTAAAGTTGCGTCGAAATAAATTTAATAAGGATTAATTCATGGCTGAAGAAACCAAACCTGTAGAAGAAGTCGTCGAAGAAGCTGCGGTAGAAACCCCCGTTGCGGAAACGCCTGTTGTCGAACCCGCTGTTGAGGCCCCCGCTGTGGCGGAAAAGGCTGCGGAAGCGCCTGTTGTCGAACCCGCTGTTGAGACCCCCGCTGTGGCGGAAAAGGCTGCGGAAGCCCCGGCTAAAGAAAAAGCTCCGGCTGACAAAAAAGAAGCGGAGAAAAAACCGGTTCGCGAGCGCGACAGAGACATTTTTGCCGCAATCGAAGGCGACAAAGAAGAAGACGCCAAGCCGAAGCGCAAAATGAAGGGTGCGAAAAACATCCCTTACGGTATTGCCTTCATCAAAACCACTTTCAATAACACGATTGTTTCACTCACCGATATGAAAGGTGAAGTGGTCTCGTGGAGCAGCGCCGGCCGCTGCGGGTTCAAAGGATCCCGCAAAAGCACCGCCTTCGCCGCTACGACCGTTGCGCAGGAAGCCGCGCGCGGAGCCATTTCTCACGGAATGAACGAAGTAGAAGTCCGGGTGCAGGGACCGGGCGCAGGCCGCGAGTCGGCTGTGCGCGCGATTCAGGCCGCGGGACTTCGTGTTTCAGCCATTAAAGATACAACGCCGGTTCCGCATAACGGCTGCCGCCCTAAAAAGCAGCGCCGCGTATAACCTGAGCGAATTAACACAACACCATACGAGCCGGTTAATGCCCGGTTCTGGGAGGAAAAGAAGATGCCAATTAGACTAGGTCGTTTCGAAATGCCCAAACGGGTCGTCAAAGACGAAGCCGTTTCCACCGATACATACGGACAATTCACCGCTGAGCCTTTTGAGGCTGGTTATGGTCGTACCATCGGAAACTCCATGCGCCGCGTGTTGCTCTCCTCTCTCGAAGGCACCGCGATCTCTTCGGTTAAAATCGAAGGCGCACCGCACGAATTCTGCACGCTTCCGGGCGTTCGCGAAGATGTGACCGATATTGTTCTTAATCTCAAAAAGGTACTGCTCAAGGGCTACACCCGTGATCCTCAGCGTCTGACCATCAGCGTAAAAGGTCCCTGTGAAGTGACCGCCGCAGATATCCAGACTGGCGATAAGATCGAGGTGCTCAACCCCGACCATCACATTGCCACGCTGGATGCTGACGGAGTCTTTGAAGCCGAATTTGAAACGCGTGTTGGCCGTGGATACTGCCCCGCTGAAGGTAACAAAAAAGATGAGCAGGAAATTGGTGTGATTCCGATCGACTCGCTCTTCTCCCCGGTTGCCCGTGTGAAATACGACGTGGTTGACTGCCGCGTGGGTCGTCGCACCGACTACGACAAACTGATTATCGACATCTGGACCGATGGCCGTGTAACGCCGGACGATGCGCTGACACTTTCCGCCGCGATCCTTCGCCATCACCTCGACGTCTTCGTCAGCTACGACAAAGACCTGATCGAGTTCGAAGCGAGCGAAAAACAGATCGATATCGAAAAAGAAGAGCTGCG
>JACNKZ010000070.1 GCA_014381785.1 Kiritimatiellota bacterium | reverse complement strand
ACGGTGTGGATGCCTACACGGTGGAGATCGAGGTCAACAGCGGCCACGGTGAACCCAAAACCCTGATTGTCGGCCTGCCCGACGCGGCGGTGAAGGAGAGCGAACACCGCGTCAACACCGCCCTGCTCAACTCCGGCTTCATGCCGCCTAAAGGGCGCATCACCATCAACCTCGCCCCGGCCGACATCAAAAAGGAAGGCCCGAGTTTTGACCTGCCGATCGCGCTCGGCATGCTGGCGGCGGAGAGCGACATTCAGCCCGACCTGCTGAGCCGCGCCTGCATCATCGGCGAGCTGGCGCTCTCGGGCGCGGTGCGCAAAGTGCGCGGCGTTCTGCCGATCACGCTGGCCGCCCGCGCCGCGGGCCGCAAAGCGATTGTCGTTCCGGCGGAGAATGCCGAAGAGGCGGCGGTCGTCGACGGCATCAAAGTGTTCGCGGTCAAAAATCTGCGCGAGGCGGCCGACTTTCTGAATATGGATCTGAAACTGAATCCGCACGAAGTCGATCTGGAGGAGACCTTCCGTCAACACAACAACAACCTGGCCGACTTTGAGGATGTGAAAGGTCAGGAGTATGCCAAGCGCGCGATCGAAGTCGCGGTGGCTGGCGGCCATAATATTTTAATGATCGGCTCGCCCGGCACCGGCAAAACAATGCTGGCCAAACGGATTCCGTCACTGCTGCCGCCGATGTCACTGGAAGAGGCGCTGGAAACCACCAAGATTCACAGCATCGCGGGAAAGATGGATGCACATAAATCGTTAATCGCCACGCGCCCTTTCCACGCGCCGCATCACACGGTGTCCGATGCCGGTCTGCTCGGCGGTGGAGCGCACCCGATGCCCGGCGCGGTGAGTCTGGCGCACAACGGCGTGCTGTTTCTCGACGAGCTTCCCGAATTCAACCGCAATGTGCTCGAAGTATTGCGCCAGCCGCTCGAAGATGGCGAGGTGACGATTGCGCGCGCCGCGGCCAGCGTCACCTTCCCCTGCCGCTTTATGCTGGTCGCCGCCATGAACCCGACGCCGGACGGATACTTCCCCGACGACCCGCGCTCCACCTCCAGCCCGCGACAGATTCAAAACTATCAAAATAAAATCTCCGGCCCGCTGCTCGACCGCATCGATATTCACATCGAAGTGCCGTCGGTCAATTATCAGAAACTGAGCGGACTCGAAAACGGCGAGCCTTCCAAAGCCATTCGGGAGCGGATTATTGCCGCACGAAAAATTCAACAGGCGCGCTACGCCAAAGATAAACACGTTCATTGCAACGCGGATATGCAGCCCAAACAGTCGCGCAAATACTGCGCCGTGGATGAGGATGCCGCGCAACTGCTGAAAACCGCCGTGGCGGAAATGAACTTCAGCGCGCGCGCCTACGACCGGATTCTAAAGGTTGCCCGCACCATTGCCGATCTGACTGGAATGGAAACCATCGGCACCGCTCACATCGCCGAGGCGATTCAATACCGCACACTGGATCGAATGAGTTCTTAAAGTTTTTGACAGGATAACAGGATGATCAAGATGCTTTTAACAGAACTCTCAATCTGCAGGATTCCATCCTGACCATCCTGTTATCCCGTCAGAAAAAGCAGTTGGAAAGTTAGATGATCTGATTGTGAACCAGCTCATGCAGCAGGCGGTCGGCCTCCGCATGAGCGGTTGAAATGAACTCCCGAAAATCGTCGGCGGTTTTGCCGGTCGGATCGGGCACATCCAGGTTGTCCACTTCGTCGTCACCCTGGAAGCCGTATTCCATCAGGCGGAACACCTTGCCCTCGGCTTCGGGATACTCTTTCAAAATATGGTCTTTATGAACCTGCTCCATCGTCAAAATAAGATCCGCGTTTTTGACTGTGTGAGCGGTCAGCGGACTGGCGGTATGCCCGCGCAGACTGAACCCGTTATTGCGGGCGATCAGCGCAACCACATCATTGGGCCGGCCGCCGGAAACCGCTTTGGTTCCGGCCGAGATGATCTTCAGCTTCTTCAACGCTTCGGGGCGATATTTCTTCAGATAGTGCCGGAGATATTCGGAAAAGTAGGCGCTGCGCGTGCGGTTAGCCGTACAGACAATCACCAGATGGTATTTTTTCTTAAACGAAAACATAGGCACAGGCTACAGCCACAAAGGCACAAAGTCACAAAAAATCCTCACATGACCAGGAGTTCCTCATGGAGACAAAGTGCGAGTTTTGACCGGATAACAGGATGGTTAGGATAAAAAATAAAAGGCCATCATCCTGTTGATCAACATTTGCTCCTACATTTCGGGCATTTTTCACCTACTAATTTATAGGGCTTTGTAAAAAGAAAATGCTTCATGATCGACAAGATTAAAGCTTGCCCGGCCTATCCTGTTATCCTGTCCAAAAAAGCTCCTGCATGGATGGGTAAGATGTCCTCACAGAGCCACAGAGAACACAGAGGGAACATCTCTACAGCCCTCACCATTCTCCGTGATCTCCGTGCCTCCGTGAGAAAAAACATTCCTGTGTGGCTTGATCCGGTGTTCGCACAAAGTCACAAAGAAATCACGGGGAAGCGAACAAGCGACCGAGCAGCTCGAACATCAGATCATTGCATTTTCCAAGCATTGGAAAAAACGGACGCATGGCTTCCAAGGGTTGGATAAACGGCGCGGCTGTAATTTCATCGGCTGCGTTTTCGTAGAGCTGCAGCAGGCTCTCTTGGGTGGTTTCGAGGTGGAACTGAAGCGCGAGCACGTTGTCCTTGTAGAGGAAGGCCTGGTTTTCAGTCGCCTCGCTCGAAGCGAGCCGCACCGCGCCGTCCGGAATGCCGAACGTGTCGCCGTGCCAGTGGAACACCGTCTGGTTTTCCCAAGGTTTGAAACCGACTGCGTCGGCTTTCAGGTTTTCGTTTTCAAAAATCGGGAAGAAGCCGATCTCTTTATTTTTGGCCGGCCAAACTTTTGCACCTAAAACATCGGCGATGAGCTGCGCGCCGAGGCAGATGCCGAGCACCGGTTTGTTGTGAGCGATGATTTCCTTGATGAAGGCCTTTTCGACGGCAAGCCATGGAAACTCGGCGTGGTCCGTTACGCCCATCGGCCCGCCCATCACGATCAGGCCATCGACATCGCAGGTCGTCGGCAGCTCCTCTCCGGCCCAGAAACGAGTGCACGAAACGTCGTGGCCGTGTTCTTCGAGCCACGGCTCGATACATCCGAGCCCTTCGAACTCAACATGCTGAAGCCAGTGAATGTTCATGCGGCGGTGATGCGGTTGGTGAGTTCGCCGCCCGCGACAAAGGCCGTTAAGTTGGCCAGCGTGGTTTCAGCGATACGGGTGAGCGCCTCACGGGTGAAGTAGGCCTGATGCCCGGTGATGAGAACATTGGGGAAGGTGGTCAACCGGGCAAAGACATCGTCGAGCCGCATCTCGAAGGTTTTGTCTTCGAAAAACAGCCCCTCTTCCTCTTCATACACATCGAGTCCCATGTAGCCGATCTTACCGGACTTGAGCCCGTCGATTACGGCTTTGGTGTCGATCAGCCCGCCGCGGCTGGTGTTGATGAGCATTACACCGCGTTTCATGCGGGCGACCGCCTCGTTGTTGATGAGGTGATGGGTCTCCGACATGAGTGGACAGTGCAGGCTGATAATATCGGACTGACTGAGCATTTCCTCGAAGGGGACATACTCCATCCCGATTTCTTTACAGCGCTCGTTTTCGTAGCGATCCACGCCAAGCAGTTTGCAGCCGAAACCGTGCAGCGCTTCAGCAAGGCACTGGCCGATTTTTCCGGTGCCGACAATTCCGATGGTTTTGCCGTGCAGGTCGAAGCCGAGCAGGCCGTCGAGCGAATAGTTTCCGTCGCGCACGCGGGAGTGCGCCCAGTAAATTTTCCGATTGAGTGAAAGCATGAGCGCGACGGCATGCTCCGCCACCGCATAGGGGGAATAGGCCGGCACGCGGGTGACCGTCAGCCCGAGCTCTTCGGCGCTGGCCATGTCGACATTATTAAACCCGGCACAGCGCAGGGCAATATGCTTTACGCCGGCCTTTTTCAAGCCGATCAGTACCGAGGCGTCGAGCTGGTCGTTCACGAACACACAGACGCTTTCAAATCCCTCCGCCAGCTTGACGGTGTTCGGCCCCAGCCGCGCTTCAAAAAAGGTCAATTCCAGTCCTGCGGACTCATTGGCCTGCTCGAGAAATTCACGGTCATACGGTTTGGTGCTAAAAACTGCGGTTTTCATTTTTATGCCTTTCTGTCGCCACAGGGTAAATACCCGACTGCGAATGTCAACTTTTCAATCATGGGACTCAACCTTCTCAAATAAAATTCTGTGATCTGCGTAATGAGTTTGGTGCAAATGCAAGGCGCCGAAGGGTGAAGCTGCAGAAAAAACCTGCCGCGAACCTTTCGCAACGCAGCAAGTGCGCCAAAATCATTGCGTAGAACGGATCATGATCAGCAACATTTTAAACGGCGCTTCGGCGGCCTGCACATCGTGCGGGATATTGGCGGGCATAATCATCATTTCCCCGGCCTTAACCGTTTGCGGTTCCCCGGCAATAATAAACGTACCCTCGCCTTCCACGACCTCCACCACCGCATCGAACGGCGAGGTGTGTTCGCTCAGGCCCTGCCCTTTATCAAAAGAGAACAGCGTGATGTTGCCGGTCTCCTTTTTAAGCAGCGTGCGGCTGACCACCGCGCCGTCGGAGTAGTCCACTAACGTTTTCAGATTAAGTGCTTTGCCTTTTAATTCATCCATAAGAACCTCCTTGGAAGAGTGGAATACAAGAATAATGGAAAAATGGAATACCTCAACAAAACCAACCATCCGAACAACGCCCAGCTTCAAGTTTCAAATTTCCAATCCCCAATTTCTATTTTCAGATTTCAGATTTCAGATTTTCAATCCCGCATCTCCATCACTCCACCACTCCCTTACTCCATTGTCTTCGCCTCTTTTATATCTCCACGATTTTAACCAGATCGCCATTCAGACCGATGATCGCCTCTTCCACGATCAGATCGGTGCGTCCGCTCACCTCAGCCGCCCGCTTAACAATGGTGGTCAACCCGCCGCAGCAGGGAACCTCCATGCGCACGATGATCACCTTTGGGATCCCGTTGACTTTTAAAATCCTCGCCAGCTTTTCAAGATAGCCTTCCGTGCGGTCGAGTTTCGGACAGGCAATCACGATGGCCCGTCCGCGCACAAAGCGCCAATTGACATCCGGCGAGGCGGACGGCGCACAAGTGGAGAGCACCACCAGTTCGCGATTCTTAAAGAACGAGGCTTCGGTCGGAACCAGATGCAGCTGCGTCGGCCACTGATTCAGCTCGGACGGAAGCGCCTGGCCGGAGGCCTGCGTCGCCGGGGCTGCGGGCGCGGCCGTATTCTGGTCAAAGCGAACCTTCATGCCGGGGCATCCGCCGTCTGCGGACGGAGCGATATTCGGGGTTTTCTCCGCCGTATGTTCTACCGCTGCTTCATCGAACCGTTTAACCGCTTCGTCGCCGCCGAGACGGCGGATATGCTCGCGGGTTGCGTCTTCGTCATACTCGTCCGCATCGCGCTCAATAATTTCAAGCGCTCCGGTCGGGCAGACCCCGATGCAGTCGCCAAATCCATCGCAGAATTTTTCGTTCACGACCTTCGCCTTGCCGTTCACCATCTGCAGTGCACCCTCCGCGCATCCGATTACACAGTTCCCGCATCCGTTACAAAGCTCTTCATCGATTTGAATAATATTTCGTTTCATCTCGTTCTCTCCTCAATTGATGAATCCAGAGTACATCATGCAGTTTGCACCCGCCTTGATTCAGGTCAAGCCCCGCTGTTTTTTCAATGTTTGTAAATTTTTTATAGCGTTCGCCGCCTAGGCTCTACATTATAGCTCCTTCATTCCAGCTGCCCGGGTGGCGAAATCGGTAGACGCAAGGGACTTAAAATCCCTTTTCAGCAATGAAGTGCGGGTTCGAGTCCCGCCCCGGGCACCACTAAAAAACCCAATAAAACCTAGTAAAAACAGGGTTTTTGATTTTTATTCCATTTTTTTCGCGTCGTCTTGCGTCGTGCCATTTCCGCTGTTTTCGTTTCAGTTAAGCCCACGAAATGCCACGAAGCTAAAAACCGCAAAGCAAGGGACTTTTGATCCGTTGCAGGAAATTGGGCGATTTAACAGGTGCACATTCAAACTGTACGACCCTTTTGCTGAAAAATTTTGTGGGCTCGGATGTATATATATATGCAAGAGACCGTTCATCAGAGCGACCCCCTCCCCCCCGGCACTCAGTCGTTCGCGCCGCGCAGCTTAAATCATAAAGGCCGCGAAAAATATTACGGGCCGAAATATCCCGTCCGCAAACCGGGCGCAGTGTCGGACAACTGGGCACACTGGTTCACCATCGGGTACAATTGTTCACTGTCCGGATAGCGCGGCAGCGGCAACCCGATAGAGTCAATTTTAAACGTTCCTTTTAGGTTGTCCTTTTTGCTTGCGTTCTTCATCCCGATAAAATAAAGGTTTCGTGACGGTCAAAACAGAGACCCTTTTAAATTGACGGATCACAAACCAAACGGGAGGAAACATGAAGGCAATCATCTACACGCGGGTATCGACTGCCGACCAGAAGCCGGAAAACCAAATCCGGGAGCTGGAAGCCTATGCAGCAAAGCA
>JACNKZ010000061.1 GCA_014381785.1 Kiritimatiellota bacterium | reverse complement strand
AACGTTTAATGAGTGAGCTGTCTTTATTTCCGGTCAACTTGAATTGCCGTATAGCTTATAGGTGATTGTCAAGCATTGCGACCCTTTAAACCCTTTGTTTTATAATTTTGATATCAACTTTCCCTTGATATCTGACAACCATATATTCGGGTTCCCCAATGGTGAATTTGACTGGTTTCGCCCTAATTTCTGCCTTTTTACCCCTTCAATATGATGATATATGACAGTCTGATATTTCGATATTAGGGGAGGTTTGTTGTGCAATATATTGATTTGGAACCGTTTGAGGATTTTGTGCGCAGTCGGAATCTGGTGAATAATGAGCACCTTCCGTATTACATCAACTGGATTTTACGCTTTCTGCGTTCAGAATTCGACCGGGCGCACTTGTCTGAAAGTGATTTGCTACAGTGCTTCTCCGATCAATTAGCCCGCGATGATTCAGTACAAGACTGGCAATTGCGGCAGGCCATGAAGGCGGTGGAGCTTTACCTGAATGTTTATTTGCCCGCAAAGCAGGGAATTGCTGAGCCGGAAAATCCAAAACGGGAGCTTTTGCTGTCGGATAGTCAACAAGCCATGCGACAGATGAAGGAACTGTTAAAGCTGCGCCATTATTCGCCTAAAACTCTGGAAACGTATACAGGGTGGGTGGATCGTTATTTTCGGTATGCCAAAGGCCATAAGCTGGAATGGAACTCGCCAGATACGGTGCGGGCCTACCTCTCTTATCTGGCAACCCAGCGAAATGTGGCATCTTCGACGCAGAATCAGGCCTTTAATTCTGTCCTATTCCTGTTTCGTGAAACATTAAGAGTGGATTTGCCCGAGATTAACTCGGTGCGGGCAAAGCGCGGGCCGAAGTTGCCGGTTGTCCTTTCGGTTGAAGAGACGGGACGGTTGCTGTCCGCCGCAGAAGGAACGGCCGGCCTGATGCTGCGACTGACCTACGGTGCAGGCCTCCGTGTGTCTGAGACAATCCGCCTTCGCGTGAAGGATCTGGATTTTGACAGTGGGGTTCTTTCGGTTCGTTCCGGTAAGGGAGACAAGGACCGGTCGACCATTCTTCCCGCCAGTTTGATGCCGGATTTGAAAGCCCATTTGGAGCGCGTGCGCGCCTTGCACGCGGCGGATCTCGAAAAGGGGGCTGGCGCGGTGTGGCTGCCGAATGCGCTTGCCAGAAAGTATCCCAAAGCCCCGAAGGAGTGGGGCTGGCAGTATGTCTTTCCGGCGAAAAATCTGTCGGTAGACCCGGAGAGCGGGAAAACCCGCCGTCATCACGTAAGCGAGACCATCATGCAGACTGCGATTAGAAATGCGGTTTCTGTTGCGGATATTGCCAAGCACGTGACGATTCATACGTTGCGCCACAGTTTCGCGACTCATCTGCTGATGCAGGGGGTGAACATCCGCGAGGTACAGGAGTTGCTCGGCCACAAAAGTGTCGACACGACGATGATCTACACCCATGTGGTGCGCACCATGAGCGCACGGCCTCAAAGCCCTCTTGATACGTTATAGGGGGATACGAGATGCAGGATGCGAGATTCGGGATGCGGGGTGCGGGATATGAGATTCGGGATGCGAGGTGCGGGATTGCCGCTTTGCTGCTGTTGTTTTGCGCCAGCCTCACTTCGTGTCGGGATGCGGGGTTGGTGAAGGATTGAAATAATGAAAATTCTACTGATTGGATACGGTAATCCCGGGCGGCTCGATGACGGCCTCGGCCCCGCGTTGGCCGAACGTTTCCAGCAGGCTGAGCCCGCACCCGAAAAGTTCCCCTTCGCCGGAGCTTCCGCCGTCGCCAAGGCTATGGCGGACAGGCGTACCACAGGTCGGAAACTCGCGACACTTCGGAGCGTCCCGCCTGCCTTGACGATTGAGACGAACTATCAGCTGAATGTGGAGGATGCCGCGCAGATCGCGGAGGTGGATGTGGTGATTTTTGCGGATGCGTCGACGGATGCGGAGCCGCCGTTCACGTTTTCGCCCGTGATTGCGGAGGAGGGCGGGCTGTCGTTTTCTTCGCACAGCGTCAGCGCTCCGCAGCTGATGGGAATGGTGAGAGATCTCTTCCATGCCGAACCGAAGGCTTATATGCTCGCCATTCGGGGGTACGAGTTTAATGAGTTTGGTGAAATGCTCTCTGAAAAGGCAAAAGAGAATCTGGATCGGGCCGTTGATTTTTTAAAAACCCAGTTGCTGGTCATGACCGGTGAGAAATAATTTTTTGGACGGGATAACAGGATGTATAGGATTTAAGTCCAGATAATCAGAAGCGTAGCGCCGACTGTGAATGGAGTATATTTTCTGGGAAAACAATATAGAGACAGGCTTTATAAAAAGAGAGATTCTGATCAACGGGACGGGGGCAGTTTAAGGACATCCTTGGGATCCTGTTATCCGGTCAAGAGATATGTCATTGCGACAGAAAGGAGCAGATATGGATAAACATATTATCATCGGGGTTCATATTACCGAACGGGTGCAGCACGCGGGGCAGGTGCAGGAGGCCTTTACCCAATTCGGATGTTCCATCCGGACCCGGCTGGGGCTGCATGAGGCGGATACAAATCTCTGTTCACCGAATGGACTGATTCTGCTGGAAATGGTCGACGACGATGCCGTGGCGGCTGAGCTGACCGCAACGCTCAAAGCCATTGACGGCGTTGAAGTTCAACAGATGGTGTTTGCTCATCCCTGACCCTCATTTCCCACAGGAAATGAAGGAAGCACTAAGTTAAGGAGTTTTTAAAGCGAATGCCTATGAATCTGACTCTATGTGTTTTCAAAGTGGGACAGGCTTCCAGCCTGTCTGCTGTAGCTCGGCAAGGCAGGTGCAGACAGGCTGGAAGCCTGTCCCACATTACTGAAACGCGAAACACCCAATGACGGAAGGAGTGATGAAGCGCGAAACATAATTTCCGAAGGAAATAATGACCGCAGGGAGTGGTTCAAGCCGAAATTCTGAATTGGGCGAGCCAGGGCTGTTTTCTGACAGGATAACAGGATTTGCAAGATCTCTTGAAGGGGTGAGAAAGAACCCGGTCAATCTAAAGACCTGTTCCGTCAGAAGCCTTTGCTTGCGGAGTTTTGTTGGTTGGGATTGATGGATTTCACGGAAGAAAACAGCATCCTGATTTACCAGATCTCAATCCTGTTGATCTTGTAAATCCTGTCTAAAATTTCTCCGCTCCTGTGAGGGCGGCATGCGGTTACTGGTCGTCGACACGCAGGATGCGTTTTTCGCCTTCGAATTCAACCAGCACTTCGTTTTTGCCGATTTGAAGCACTTTGACGCCTCTGAGCTGGCTGCCGACGGAGAGCATGCGTCCGTTGATGATTGCCAGAATCTCATTCCCGCCCACTGCGGAGCCGGAGAAGGTGAGTTCGGGCCATTTGTCTTTTGTGACCTTTTTGGGAGCCGGTTTTGGAGCAGGCTCCGGAGCCGGTTTCGGAGCCGGGGCGGGGGCAACCGCTGGAGTCAGTGCCGCTTGCACGACGGGCGGTTCCGTTGCTTCGATTTCTTTCAGCGTTTCATCGGTTGCCGACTGGTTTATAACGAGGTAGATGCTGCTGCCGATGATCAGCAGAATCAGGACAATCGATGCCGAGAGGATGATGAAAAGTTTTCGGGTGGATGAGTTGTCCTGCAACGTTTCAGGTATCGGCTCCGGTGCAGGGGGCGGAGGCGTTTTTTTCGATGTCGCGGGTTCTTTCGGTGCCGCCGGTTGTGTGGGCGGCGGAGCCGCTTCTTTTGATGCCGCTGGCTGTTCAGGCGGCGGGGCGGCGGGCAGGGGGTTCTGCTCTTCTGTTTTCCGTTTCAAGGCGTCTTGAATTAAACTCATTGGGCACTCCCGTGAATCACCGACTTGAGCTCTTTGAGTGCATTTTGCACATCAAAGGCAGTCACTTGAAAATCCCGGCGGACATAGGCGGCGAGCAGGGAGCGGTCGCAGATGGTGTTGATCTGGCGCGGAATGCCTGCGGCCTGCCGGTGAATCTGTTCAACCGCTGTGCGGTCGAAGTGGATGCGTCCGCTGGCGCCTGCCACGTTGAGGCGGTGCTGAATGTAGAGCGCGGTTTCAATGATGGAGAGCGGCTCGAGGTCGCAGTGTACCATCACCCGCTGGCGGAGCTGCCGCAGCTCCGGTTGCGCCAGCCGCTCTTTGAGCTCGGGCTGGCCGGAGAGAATAATCTGCATCAGCTTGTGCTGATCGGTTTCCAGATTGGAGAGCATGCGCACCTGCTCTATCAGCCGGGAGTCCAGGTTCTGTGATTCATCGATGATAATGCAGACGTTTTCGCCGACTTCGAGGCATTTGAGCAGGAAGCGGTTGAGCTGGGCGATGTGGACGAGTTTGTCGCGCCCTTTGGGATCCATTCCGAGATCGAGCAGGATCGAGCGGATGAGCTGCGATGGCGTCAGGGACGGGTTGAGGATCAGCGCGGAATGGGTGTTGGTTGGCAGGCGGTTGAGCACGGAACGGCAGATCGTGGTTTTGCCGCAACCGACCTCGCCGGTCAGCACAACAAACCCTTTGCGGTGTTCAATACCGTACAGCAACGAGTCGTAGGCCTCGCGGTGGCGTTCCGAAAAGTAGAGGAACCGCGGGTCGGGCGTTACGTTGAACGGAAATTCTTTCAGCTGGAAAAATTCTAAGTACATAGCCTGCTTCTAATTGGTTGTTTATACGCTGATTAAGCGGGCAGATCAAACCGTCTCTGCGCTGTGTTTGGGCGTATTCCCCACGAAAGGCGCATTGAGCATCAGATGTGAGGTCGGTGGCGGCGTTTCAGGCGCAGAGGTAATGGTGAGTTGCCCGCCTGTTTTTCAAAACCCGTTTTTTTATTGCGGGCATCCTTCCTGCTTCTTTCTACCGCGTTTACCGGATCCGCAACGGTTGCGGCGGTGGAGTCATGCGACTGATTTTGCATAGAGACTGGGCAGAACGCAGAGAATGAGAAAACAGCGGGTTTTTTTAGGGATTAAAATTGAACACAGCACTGATTCGTTGGTCTAACGCCGTCGCCGGATACGCAATGGTTGCGGCGGTGGGGTCATGCGACTGATTTTGCATAGAGACAGGGTAGAGCGAGCAGGAAATGAGCAAAAAACGGGGGATAATTTGGTTTTTCGGGGTGTTTGGCTTGCTTAGCGCGTGTTGCGCGCAGAGCGATCCTGTTCCGGCAGCATACAGCAACGAGTTGTGGATGGGCATGAGCGGTGCGGATGTCATCGTCTATGTGCCGGAAGGCTTCACTAATCAGGTGGAAGTCTATTCTTCGAATAATCTGGGTTCCAATGTTTGGAAAATCGAGGCGCAAAATCTGGTGCCGACTGCCGGGGCCCGTTCGCTTACATGGAATTCCGCGTCGTCAACCGGCGTGTTTTTTCGCGTGGGCAATATGGACATCGATAGTGACGCGGACGGATTGCCGGACGCGCGGGAACGGATTGTTTATAAAACACTGCCGGATAACCCCGACAGTGACGGTGATCTAATAAACGATGGAGCGGAGATAGAGGGCGGCATGGATCCGCTGGATGAGGATACAGACAACGACGGCCTGCCGGATGGCTGGGAAGTGACGAATCTGCTGAATCCGTTGCTGGCGGATGGGAATGAAGATCCTGACGGCGACCTGTTTATCTCTTCGCACGAATATCTGCTGGGTACCGATCCGCAGAGTAGTTTCTCGGCGGTGGAGCTGCTCATTTTTGATGAAGAGCCTGAAGCCATTACGGGAAGTTCCGATGCGGTTGTGGTCAGTGATGCCGCGCTGGCCTATCAGGGCAACAACAGCATTCAATTTTCGCTGAAGAATGAGTGGCACTATTATCCCGCCATCGATTTTGAGGCGGTGTCGTTCGGCAACGCGGATGCGTTGGAATTCTATATTCGTTCCGCATCCGGCACCTATAACGATATTCTGCGATTACGCGTGTATCAGTTTTCCCCGGATCAGATGAGCTTTCCGGTGGATATCCGTCCGTACCTGTGTGACCTGAACGGCCAGTTGTCTGCCGGCATCACCGAAGAGTACAAACAGGTTGTGATCCCGTGGGTGGATCTGCTCCAGGGCGGCAGTAACGAGGTGGGGGCGATCCGGCATATGCGTCTCGAAGTTCTCAATAGTGAGATTGGCGACGTTTCGTTCCCGCAGAATTTTTACGTCGATTGTATTTCGCTGCAGGACCGGATCGGCATCAGTTGTGAGCAGATTGAGGTATTAAGCCATACCGTTTTAGAGGTTACCTGCAGCGACCAGCTCGACCCGATTTCTCTGAAGGATCTGAGCAATCACGCGGTTTTCAAGGCAGACGACGGGACACCGGTTGAGGTGAGCGATATCGGGTTGCGTTCGTGGGTTGAGGGTTTCAACGGGTCGGCAGACAGTCCGATTGTGAAGTACTATGTGTATGTTGAGCTGGCCGAGGGGCTGACTCCGGGGCAGGCGTATGTGTATTCCAACCATGTTCAGGATGTGTCCGGCAATTATCCGGATAACAGCACGATTGCCTTTATTTACAGCGAAACCGATGTCAGCTCGTCCATTAAAGTCAATCAGGTCGGTTGGCTGCCGGAAGCGACGAAGATCGCCTATGTCGGCAACTATCTGGGTGATCTGGGGGCGATGCCGCTGGATACCAACGTGTCGCACACCGCTTATGTGCAGGATGTGCAGACTGGCCTTAATGTGTACACCTCACAGCTCACCCGGTCTGAAAACCCCGATCATTTTGGCAATCCGGACATGCCGTTCAGCGGCGAAGAGGTCTGGCGCGCTGATTTCTCATCCCTGCGCACACCGGGTGAATACCGGATCTTTGTGCCCGGCATCGGCTGCAGTTATGATTTCGAGATCGCCGACGACGTTTACGTCGACACCTTCACAGACTGTATGCGCAGCCTGTGGTATCAGCGTAGCGGACTTGCGATGACCAACCCGGCAACATGCGGGCAGTGGACGCGCATTGGCGACGCCCATCAGAACACCAACACCGCCTATTACCACAACTCGATTGCCGACCTGTCGCCGCTACTGTATGCCGACGAGCCGATCGGAGAGTTTTCTGATTTCAGTGGTGGGTGGTATGACGCGGCGGATTATAACAAATACACCAAGTCCGCCGCCGATGCCGTTAATCTGCTGCTGACGATGTACGAAACGGTGCCGGACCGCTTTGCGGACAATCAGCTCAATATTCCCGAAAGCGGCAACGGCATTCCCGATGTGCTCGATGAAGCCAAGTGGGAGCTGGACTGGATCTGCAAAATGGTGAGTGCGAACGGAGCGGCTTTTAATAAAGTCAGCTATCCGCATTGGTCGGACGACATGCCGAGCGAACAGACCGGCAAGGTATGGGTGACGCTCAAGACGACGCGCGACACCGCCGCCGCCTGCGCCATTCTGGCCAAAGCCGCCCGCATTTATAAATCGGTTGATCCGGCCGCGGCCGCTCTGTACAGCAGCAAAGCCGCGCTCGCCTGGCAATGTCTCACCAATTTCCCGGACTCCTATCCGCTTCCGCCGGATAGCAATCTGGACGTGTATCACAATCCGATCGGCAGTGGCGAAATCCCGGATATCAACACGGGGAACTATTTCTCAACCAACGACACCACCTATCGGGTCTGGGCCGCAATCGAAATGTACCGACTCACCCAAAGCCCGGAAATTCACAATGAATTCAGCAACATCATTTATCGCGTCAAAGGAAACCGCACGCTGAAGGACACCCTCGGCGACATCATCTACGACAAGGCCGGCTACAGCGGAGCCACACAGGGCTACGTCATGCTCTACGATTACGCCACGCTCACCAACGGACTTCCCGTGTTTGAGGATATCCGCTCGATCATCGCCGACGAAATCGTCGCGCAGATCGACGGCTGCTGGCTGGAAACGGATCTGCCCTATGATTTTGAAGTCAAAAGCTATTCCTCCCTGAAGTGGGGCGAAGGCGCCGAAATCCGCCGCCCCTACGGCTATATTCTGGCGTATGAACTGACCGGCGACAGCGACTGGCTCGAACGCGCCCGGATCAATCTGGACTGGTCGCTCGGGGCCAACCCGCTGAGCACGACCTACATCACCGGCATCGGGGATAAGTATCCCATGCATCCGCACAACAAATTTGACCACGGCGATGGCATCGATGAGCCGATTCCCGGCTACAACATCTACGGACTGGCAGAGGATATTGTGGACCGCGACTATTACAGCCAGATTCTGGATCACTCCTGTCCGGTTTACCGCGACGACTGGGCCGCGCCCGGTGAACCGGTCTATCCGGTTGCCCGGAAATATGTGGATACGTGGGAGTCGGTTCTTCACGGAGAGTTTGTCATCGACGACCTGGCCCGCACCGCCATGGTCTTCGCCTATTTTTCTACTGCAAATTCTCCGTAAACCGAAGAGTTATAACCGTTTCATCTAGATCATCTAACGATTGAAATGTCGTTTCAGAGATAACCACCCCGCCGTTCCGGCACCCCTCCGGTGGAGGGGATTTCAAACGCTCCCCTCCTTTGGAGGGGTGGCCGCAGGCCGGGGTGGGTTACGGTGTGCTCTAGATAAACCGGCGGACGGCGTCTTCGAAATTCTGCTGGAACACCTCAATGGTGTATTCGGTTTTGATTTTCGTCTGCAGGGTGGTGATCTCATTTTTCCAATGGTTGGAAACATACTCGTAGGTGGCGGCGAGCGCATCGCCGTTTTCCGTTTCGAAGGTCCAGGCGACCGGCAGCAGATCCTTCATGCCGTCGCGCGCGCTGGCAATGACGGGCGTGCCGCAGGCGAGGGCTTCGAGCATGACCAGCGGAACGCCTTCGAAGCGCGATGGAATGATGAGCATGTCGAGTGCGGAATACACCAGTGCGCTTTCCTCCTGCCACGGCAGGAACGAGACCTGACTTTGAATTTCCAGATCGTTAATCAGTGTGTGCAGGCGGCCGCTGTCGGGGCCGTCGCCCACCAGAACCAGATGCATTTCATCCTGGTTTTTCCAATGGGTGGAAAATGTGCGGGCGAGGAAGTCCTGCTGCTTCTGATTGAACTCCACACGTCCGATGTTGCCGATCAACGTTTTGTGTTCCGGCAGACCGAGCGCGGTGCGGGCGGCCTGTTTGGCCAGCGGGGCGAACCGGGAGGTGTCGATGCCGTTGTGGACAACCTGAATCGGCCGTTTGGTTCCGCGTTTTTGGAGCAGGGTTTTCATCGACTCACTGATGGTGATCCATCCGTTGGGCCGGCGGAAGAGGTAGGCATTGAGGCCGTCGCGCAGCCTGCCGAACTTGGCACCCATCAGCGCCATGCGGTGGGGAATCGGAATGTAGCTGATGCAGGGCGCTCTCATCCGTTGTCCGGCGCACAGTGCGAGCGAGGCGTGTTCGATTTCTCCCTGGATACAGAGCACCAGATCCGGGCTTTCCCTTTCTATCAGGTGACGAAGTTTGTGGATCGCCTTTTTGGCAAACCGGTTGCGAAGTCCCTGCAATTTGCGGGTGCGGTACGGCGTGATGCGCAGTTCCATCGACGTGCTGCCCGCTTGAATCTTTTCCAACCGCCGCCGGAGGCGGTCGTTCTGCGGGCTGTAGAAAAAAACCAGCCGGATGTCTTTGGCTTTGGAGAGGGATTCGACAGCCAGACAGGCCATCACCTGATGTCCGCCGTAATCGGGATTGTCATCGTAACAGACGATTGTTTTCATAGGCGTCCTAAAGCGTTCGGATTGCGCTGGGCGGCACGGAGAGCCCGTTCCTCGCGGCGGGTGTCGCGGTCGATGTACCAGCAGGCAACAATCATACCCAGCAGAATTTTATTCAGCATAAAGATGGAGGTTTGGCGGTAACTGAGCTGCAGCATAAATTGGATATGCCCGATCAGAATGGCCGCCGTGGCGGCCGCGGCCGCGGCGTAAATCATTCCCTTGTTTCGCCGGAACAGGAAGGGTACGCCGATGGATGCGCATCGCAGCCAGTAGAAGATGAACGCGATCAGACCGGGGTAGCCCAGCTCACCCAGCGTCAGGTACCACAGATTGTGGGCCTGTGTTCCGTATTCATTCAGACTGACCGCACGGCCATACTTCAGCCAGGAGTAGGTTGAAAAATTGCCCATGCCGACGCCTAGCGGGTGGTCGGCCGCCATCATGCGGGCTTCTTCGTTGTACAGCCCGCGGTATTGAATATCGCTGACCGCATCCTGTTCGCCGAGAAAGCGTGTGGTGATGGTGTCCGCCGCCACAAAAAACAGGCCGAGCGCCAGAAGCGATCCGAGGAAAAGGATCGTGAAGTTTTTGAGATTCAGGTAGCGGTGGAAGAGGGCGGAAACCACCGTCCAGATTCCCATCACCATGGCGGAAAGTGCGCCGCGTGAAATGGTCAGCAAAACGCTGACCAGACAGGAGGCGGTTGCAATACCGAAGAGTGCACTGGATATAAACGTTTTACGGAACAGCGTGAAGCCGAACATCAGCGTGCCGAGCATTCCCATGAAGGTTCCCAGACTGTTGGGGTGGCCCAGCGTGCCGGAAACCCGGTGCTTGCCATAGAAATAGCGGTCGAGCAGGGCCTCAAACGTCATGACCGCCACGACCAGAACCAGGGAGTGAATCACGGTTTTCAGGTTCTCCTCATCGCGGATATAATTGACGATCATCAGGTAGACAATGCCGCCGCGAAGCAGTTTGGTCACTTCGAACAGGGGATAGAGGCTGGTTTCGAAAAAGTGATAAAACTCATATCCCTGCTTCGCGTAGGTCTGAGTCGCAAGGTTGGGTACCGGAAGATCGCCCGGGGTCAGCGTCCACGATAAGAGAACGAACAGCACATAAATGCCGTAGGAAATGGTGAGCGGCGGGAACCAGCGGAAGCGACCGCTGTGCGGTTTAATCATCAGGATGATGAGCAGAGCGATTGAGCAGACATCAAACAGGCCCAGCTCAATGCCGCGGGTACTCATGCGATAGCTTTCGCGCGAGATCAGGTTGACGGTCAGCGCGTCCGGATAGCACAGCGAAAAGCACATGAGCGCCATCAGGAGTTTCTGAAAAGGCCGCCAGGCCAGTCCCGCGATAACGGCGACTGGAACCCCGATCAGGAATGCTCCGCTGACGATGAGAACTTTTAAATCCATAAAGTGCGCTCACTCTAGCGGAAGAAAAATTTGCCGACAACGGCATATTCACTTTTGCCGATGTGGAATGTGCTTTCTGATGCGTTCGAACCAGTGCTTCTTTTCGGCCCATTCATGGAAGCGAATATACAGGCGTTGCCGACCCAGCCATGCGTTAAAACGCGGCGAACAGCGCACCAAGCAGAAGATCGCCGCCAGGAAGAAGGGCATCTGCGGAATAATCGGCAACAGCAGACCGATCACCGCCAGCACCAGAAAGAGCACCCCGGCCGTCAGCCACGCCGTTTTATGGAGTGTTTTAAAAAACATGATTCCCCCCCCCCAGGACCCAAAAGAAGTCTACGCCGGTTCCAAGGTTTGGAAAACCGACAATACCGGTTTATTAGAGAAGAAATATGTGCCGCCGAATAGTGACTTCCAAGCATTGGAAAAAAAGGTGCCGTCACGCTGTGGCTTCCATCATTCCACTCTTCTTACGGGCATCTGCCGGCAAAGTTGAGGCCGGTCATCGGGTCGAGTCCGAACATGAGGTTCATGTTCTGCAGCGCGTTGCCCGCCTGACCTTTCATCAGATTGTCGATGTGGGAGATCACCCGCAACCGGTTGTTCCGCTCGTCGACGTCCACAATCAGGTTGCAGAAGTTGGTTCCGCTGACCTGCGCGGTGCCGATGGCGGCAGTGTTGTCGAACACCCGTACGAACGGCTTGTCGGCGTAGAAGGCTTTGTAGACGTCGAGCACGTCGGCGGCGCTTAGGATTTCGTTGAGGTTGCCGTAGAGGCAGGAGAGAATGCCCCGGCAGGTCGGCACCACCTGGGTGGTCATGGTGATCTGGATGAGTTCGCCCGCCAGCTCGCTCAGTTCCTGTTCAATTTCCACCAGGTGCTGGTGGCCGCCCAGTTTGTAGGCATTCACCTGCTCGTACCGCGCGGGGTAGTGGAAGGTCGGCGCCGGCTTTTTGCCCGCGCCCGAGACCCCGGTTTTGCAGTCGCAGATGACGCTTTTCGGGTCGATCAGTTTGTTGGCCGCGGCAGGGGCGAGGCCGAGAATACAGCTGACAGCGAAACAGCCGGGGTTGCCGGCCAGTTTCTGATCCGGCCCGATGTCGTGCAGTTCTGCCAGACCGTATACCGTTTGCGGCAGCAGTTCCGGCGCGGCGTGGTGCGGATCGAGTCCGATAAAGTTGGCGTAGGCGCTGTACTTTTCTGCGGTGGTGAACCGGAAGTCGCCGCTGTAGTCCACCACATGCGCGCCCTTGTCTAACTCGGCCTGCGCCAGATTCATACCGACCCGGTCCGGGGTGGAACAGAAGACCGCGTCGAACGCGCCCTGCGCCTCCGGAGCATCGGGCGTGAGGATCGGCAGATCGCAGAAACCGGTGAGATGCGGGTAGAGCTCACTCATTTTCATGCCGGTTTCAGTCTTGGCAACCAGGCATTCAATTTCGAATTCAGGATGATTCAATAGCAGCTCGACAATGCCGACTCCACCGTATCCTCCGGCTCCAATAACTTTCACTTTTTTCATTCGTATAAATCTCCACTGGCAATGCATTTAAATCGGAGTACTATAACGGGTTCAAGCAAGGTTCCAAGAAGAGACAATATGAAAGTCGGTATTCTATCTGATACACACGGGCAGGTTGATCTGGCGCTCAGCGCGGCCCGCGAGTTTATTTTTCGCGACATTGATGTCGTTCTGCATTGCGGTGATATCGGCTCCGAGATGGTTCTTACCGAAATGGCCTCCATTTTCCAAACATTGGAAATTCCGGTCTACGCGGTGCTCGGCAACTGCGACGCCCCTTGGGACTGGGACTTCTATCCGGAAGATATCGGCGTGAAAATTCTGGGGCGCTTCGGCGAGATTGAACTGGCCGGAAAAAAAATCGCCATGCTCCACAGCGACGACGAGAAGGCGTTTGACCGCGTTGCCGCCAGCGTGTTAAGTCCGGCGAGGTTTCGCCAACATAACCTCGTTGCGGCTCACCCCCGGTGATGCTTAGATTCATATTATCGTTTTCGTCTGGCTCAATGGCCGCGGTGGGCATAATCACGGTCCCGGTGGTCTGGAGGGTGAATTCGGTGGTGGATGAAAATCCGGCCACGCCTATGGCATCCAAATACGAGGTGTCATCCACATCCTTTATTTTGATGAAGTATATGGACACATCATAGGTGCGACCCGGCCAGAGCGTGTTCGCAGGAATGGTATATTGTGAACCGCTGGTGATCTCTTCGTTGTCGACCCACAACACTTCATCTCCCTGTGAGTTGTCAATTTCCAATTCAACCACGCAGTTCCCAATGCCGGGGGTAGCGCTCCAGTTGGCCGGTGCCGTCCACTGGACAGTCACCGGTGTGTCGGGATCAATGGTCTGCAACGCCTCCAGATTGGTCGCCGTCGGCGCGGCAGGGTAGTCATTCGTCGCGCCCAGGCTCAGGGTGAGGGTTTTCGCACCGTCCGCCAAGGTCGTTAGATCGAACGTGAAATCGCCGTTGGCAAAAAACCGCTCGATGTCGGTCTCCGACGCATAGGTTGCCTCAATCCACATCTCAGGATCGTTCTCGTCCGCCATCAGAAATCCGCTACGCCCGTTGGTATCGATGGTCAGCGTGCCTTGTTTCACCCGGTTGTAAGCCGCCATTTCAATCTCTGCCTCACAGCCATACATGCCCGAGCTTACGGGGGTTATTCCGGTTTGCTGGTAGCCGCGCATTTTAAGCACAGAAAACCAGGTCACATCCGGTGGGCTTTGGGGATCATCTGAAGACGTGTGGAATGATCCCTCAACTGAGCCTGTCAGCGGGAAGTTGGCGGCATCGCGGAAGCCGGATAGATCCAGAGACCAGCCAACCTCGGTATCGGCAGGCAGGGCTGTGTTATAGCGGCACAGTAGCACGGTATTCCCGTCGAGCCATTCGTAGGTAAAGTTGGCAGAGCTAACGTTTGTCCAACTCACCAATGTATAATTAGTGGTCATCGGCTGGGAAAAACGGAACGAAATTGCAGAATCTCTCGGCACGTCGCCACCCCAGGATTGGGGTATCGAGTACTCAAACTGAGCCCCTAACTCCTGCCCGGGTAGGGCGACGGTTTGGATCAGTAACCCCGTCTGTTTGTAATAGCCGGCGATGGCCAAAACACCCGGATAGGAGGTGAAGTTGATGTCGACGACTTTTACAAACAACACCTCCGCCTCGTAGGTCCGTCCGGGATCCAGAAGATCTGCCGGAATCGTGGTTTGTACCGAAGTGCCGTTGAGCGAGCCGGGAGCGCCGGGGCCGTCGCTTTCATAGACGGTCTGGTCGGTCTCATTGTCATACACGACAAACTGGATGAAGTCATTGGTGGTACCGCCTGTCAGGGTGGCCCAGTGAACGACCGTGGCATTCGTGTGGGTGATTGTCTGGAGGGCGTTGAAGTTCGTAACCACCGGTACATTGGGATAGGCATCTCCCAGCAGGTTGAGGGGGATCTGTTGGGTTCCGTCATTTTGGGTAATGAGATCGAGCGTGTACGTCCCATTCGACCGGGTGGTATTGAGATCCAGTAAGGTATCCGTTTGATACTCATGCAGAATCTCCGAGTCTCCCGTGTCCCAGCGCTCTAAGGGCACCGTGGTGCCGCCAGGTATCTGCAAGGTGCCGGACACCAGAGAATTCGACGACGCACCGATGGCGAACGCTTCGAGTGCCAGAGCTTCGTCATCATCCGAATCATCTTCTTCTCGCAGTATGACCAGAGTCGGCCCTGTTTGCTCAAAACGCTGACCTTTTAGCACGGCGATGAAGTCGACATCAGCGGACATCGCGGGGGCCGCTATCGCGGCCAGCAATCCGAAGATTAACCAGCGGAATGAGCGGCGGGGTTGTGATGTAGCAGATTCATTTCGCGGTTCTTTGACGTTTCGGAAATGCTTCATGATTTATTCCTTTTTATGATCTAAAAGTTAGTCGATGATCAACAATATTATCTTTTCCGGCGGGGAATGCTACTCCCGCATCATCGGTAGGCACAAGGATTTTTCTGGATAGAATGGTCATCTATAAGCGTTCTTGAGACCAGTTCCGCGCCGTATCCGGCCATCAACTCTGGTTTTGCCGCAGCCGTCGCCTCACCTGTAAACTCCAGAGTCGAAGGGAGGTAACGTTTTTCACTTTCAACCGTGGCGCATTTGACTATCCTGTGCGGCTGATTCATTGAACCCGTTCAACAAGGAGTTGTTTTAATGGCTAAAAAAACCATGAAATTTAAGACCGAGCTATCCCAGCTGCTGCACCTCATCACCCATTCGCTCTACTCGCACCGTGAAATCTTTCTGCGCGAGCTCATCAGCAACGCCTGCGACGCCATCGATAAAATCCGCTTCGCCGCGCTGACCGACACCGATCTGCTCGACGGCGACAGCGACTGGAAGATTCATCTGAGCGTCGACAACGAGGCCAAAACCCTCACCATCAGCGACAACGGCATTGGGATGGATGAAGAGTCGTTGGTCGAAAACCTCGGCACCATCGCCCACTCCGGCACCAAAAGCTTTTTGGCCCGCCTTCAGGAAGAGGGTGTGAAAGACAACCCCGACCTGATCGGTCAGTTCGGGGTCGGCTTCTATTCCTCCTTCATGGTCGCCGACCGCGTCACCGTCGACACCCGCATGCACGGCAAAGAAGCCGTCAAATGGGAATCCGAAGGCACCGGCTCCTTTACACTCGGTGAAGGAACCCGCGAAACCCGCGGCACCTCCGTCACCCTGCACCTCAAAGACGAAGCCTCTGAATATCTCGAAGAGTATTCTCTGCGCATGCTCGTCAAAAAATTCTCTGACTTCATTGAGCACCCGGTCACCATGATGGTCACCCGCACGAAAAAAGAAGGTGAGGGCGACGACGCCAAAGAGGTTGAGGTGACCGAAGAGGAAACTCTCAACTCGCAAAAAGCCATCTGGCTGCGCGCTAAAACCGAAATCACCGGCGAGGAATACAGCGAGTTCTACAAACACATCTCCCACGACTTCGCCGATCCGGCCGGCGTGATCCACTACCGCGCTGAAGGTGCGATGGAGTTTAAAGCGCTGCTTTTTATTCCGGAGAAAAAACCGTTCGATATGATGATGGGCGGCGGCGATCATAAAGCGCACATCAGCCTCTACATCCAGCGCGTTTTTATTTCCAGCGACTTCGAAAACCTGTTGCCGCCGTACCTGCGCTTTGTCAAAGGGGTGGTCGATGCCGCCGACCTGCCGCTCAACGTCTCGCGCGAAATCCTGCAGGAAAACCCGCAGCTCGACCGCATCCGCAAAAATCTCGTTTCGCGCATTCTCAAAACGCTCGCCGACATGAAGGAAAAGGAAGGCGACAAATACCTCACCTTCTTCAGCGAGTTTGGCGCGATCCTTAAAGAAGGCCTGCAGGTGGACTTCGAGAACCGTGAGAAAATCGCCGACCTGCTTCTGTTCGAAACCACCGCGACCGAGCCCGGCAAACTGCGCGCTCTGTCGGAGGTGGTTGAAGCCATGGACGAAAAACAGGAAGAAATCATCTATCTCGCCGCCGAGCACCGCGGGCTGGCCGATAACTCACCCTTCCTCGAAGGCTTCAAAGCCGACGGCAAAGAGGTGGTCTTATTCCTCGATCCGATTGACGAATTTGTGATGCCGCAGCTCTACGACTACAAAGGCAAAAAGTTCAAAGCCGCCAACAAAGGCGATGCCGGCGACGACGAATCCCTCAAGGATGAAAAGGAAAAGTTCGAAGGCTTCCTTGGCTTTGTGAAAGAAAAGCTCTCCGGCGTCAAAGAAGTTCGACTCTCCACCCGTCTCAAGGAAAGCCCGGCCTGTCTGGTCGGCGATGAATATTCCATGAGCCCGCACATCGAAGCGATGATGCGCCGCGCGGGTCAGCCGGTTCCGGAAATGGATCGCGTGCTCGAACTCAACCCGACGCATCCCGCTGTGCAGGCTGTGCAGGCCATGTACGAAGCGGACAAGGACGACGCCAAGCTCGGCGAAAGTGTTGAGCTGCTGCGCGATCTCGCTCACGTCGCCGAAGGCTCCAAAGTGGAGAACCCCACCGCCTTCGCCGCCCGCATCGCGGCCCTCATGGCCCGCGACCTGCAATAGCTAAAGTAGAACGAGCGTCCCGCTCGTTTATGAGCAAGCGAGACGCTTGCTCTACTTTCTCAAAGCCGTCCCGTCCGGGGCGGCTTTTTCTTTTCCAAGCATTGGAAAAGAGTTTTGGACGGGATTACAGGATCGACTGGATGGGGGAATGGAATCCTGTTCATCTCCGAACGCTCGGAGTCCGAAACTTCGGACCTGTTATCCTGTCAGAAAATCAGACGCTGGAATGTATTTATCTGAGAGCCAGCAGTTCTTCGGCGATCATTTCCGCGCCGCTGCGCCTGATGAAGCCGTCGGGTTGCGGCGCGGTTTTTATTTTTTCCAATGCCTGGGACAAGTCTCCGGCGTAGAGCTGTTCGGAAGGCAGGTGGACGTTTTTGAGATAGTTCTTGATGCCGTCGACGAGGAAGGGATATTCGGCGAAGTCGCTGCGGTCGGAGTAAATCAGCGGCTTGTTGTTCACAATGCACTCCGAAACCAGTCCAAAGCCCGGTTTGCTGATGACAATGTCGCACGAAGCGATGACGTCCGCAAACGAGACATTGTCTCGACTTATCGAATGGATGCATGACATGGGAAACTCCAACGGATCGACGCAGAAGAATTCATAGTCATCACTCAGTTTGCGGATATTTTCCAATGCTTTGTAATTTAGACCGAGAGAGGTGAACGACAACAAGACCCACGGTTTATTGCTGGCAGGTGCTGAATCACGAATCTCGAATCCCAAATCCCGAATCTTTTCCCGGCACGGCGTGCCGGGGCTTGCCAGAAGCGGAACATCCTTTCGTTTTGGGAACTGTTCCATCGGCGGGGCGAAGGGCAGGCGCAGCAGCAGGTCGGTCTGTTCATAAACCGCGCGGAATTTTTCGACGAAGTATTCCCAGTGCAGATCGGTTTTGGCGTAGGCGGCATAGATCCAGTCCCACGAAAAGTTACCGATGGCGACGTTGGGGATGCCGCTGCGCTGCGCGGCGGCGAGCGGGATGGCCGGAATGTCGGCGACAACCAGTCCGATGTCTTCGTGCTGAATGAAGAGCCGTTCCTGGGCAATCAGCTGTTCTTCACGGGCGTAGAGTTCCTCCAGTTTTTCCAAGGTTTGGAAAAGGTCGGCATGAATGGAATCTTTCTGGACGAGGCCGACATCAAACGCGCCGGTGCGGAAGGTGATGTTCTTGCAACCCTTGAGCCGGCTGTCGAGAAAGTCGCGCGGCAGGTCGGTGGTGACGATGACGGGCTGCTGCGGCGCGAGACGCTCGAGCGCACGAAGCACATCGCACGAGCGCGTTCCGTGGCCGTATCCGTGGGCGGTAATGTAATAAGCAATTGCTTTCATGAGCTGGCATTTCTACAGAATTTTCACCACTAATTGACACTGATTGTCCGGAGTCGTGATTCGTGCAGAGTAGTCAATATTTATGGTTCAAAAAAGATTTTCCATTTCCCATTTGTGTATATTTGCGTACATTCGCGGTGAAGGAGCTTGAATATGAATAATCCGCTACTTGCATATGAAAATGTCGACTTCCTGAAAACCGATGCCTGCCGCGAAGTGCGGCTGCAGTTGGAGCACCTGCATCCGGAAGTGATGATGCAGAAAGAAAAAATCAAATCCACCATTGTTTTGTTCGGGAGCGCCCGCATTCCAGAGACCAATTTTCCGACCGGAACCAAGATTGATGAATTGAGTCCGTTTTATGATGAGGCGCGCAACCTAGCCCGTATTGTCAGCGATGCCGGCCAGACGAATACAGAATGTGAGTATGTAATTATCACGGGGGGGGGCGGCGGCATTATGGAGGCGGGCAATCGTGGAGCATATGATGCGGGGTGCAAGTCGATTGCGCTCAACATCTCGCTGCCGCATGAGCAGAAACCCAATGCGTACGTCACCGAAGATCTTTGTTTCCGGTTTCACTACTTCAGCATGCGCAAAATGCATTTCATGCAGCGCGCGAAAGCGTATGTTGCGTTTCCCGGCGGCTTCGGAACATTTGATGAGCTCTTCGAAGCTCTCACTCTGATTCAAACCGGAAAAATAGAACCGATGCCGATCATCCTGTTTGGATCCAAACATTGGAAACGGGTGATGGATTGGGACTATCTCGCCGAATACGGACTCATCAGTTATCACGATCTCGATCTAATCACCTTCTGCGACACCGCCGAGGATGCTTGGGGAGCGATCACATCATTTTATGAGGCCCGCCAGTAGCCAGATTCCCATTCCGATGGTGAGTGCTGTTTTTAGAAACATCACTCCAAGCCGAGCCCATACGGTTCCCCATGCAATATGGGCCGCCTGTTCATGGTGTTTCAGCCGATTCCACTCAACCAGAAACGCCAGAGCGAACGATCCGGCGAGCAGTCCCAGAACCGTTCCGATGATTGGAAGAATTCCCGAACCGATCACGGCGCCGATCAGTCCGCCGGCCAGCGCGGCCAGCCCCGCCCGTTTCGAGCCGCCGCGTTTTTGCACGCCAAAGTAACCGGCGAGGGCTTCGATGACTTCCGCGGTAATGCAGAGCAGGGTGAAGACGATCAATGTTCCAAGGGTTGGAACACCCGCGGCAAAGAAGGTGATGAGCGCGGCGGCCAGCACTAACCAGGTGCCCGAAAAGGCCAGAGTGGAGATGAACACGCCGATGCCGCAGAGCAGGGTTGCGAGAGCAAGCAGAAGTCCTTCAATCATACGCCGATCCTTTCGATCAATTGCTGTTTTGTGAGCCCGCTGATACGGACTGTTTTGTGCCGGCTGGTTTCGCCCTGAGCGAGCTCGATCTGCGCTTTGGATATGTTAAGCGTTTTGCTCAGAAATTTAATCAGCGCCTGGTTGGCTTTTCCGTCGACCGGCGGGGTGGTGAGCCGGATTTTCAGTGCGCCGTCGTGCACGCCCTGAATTTCGTTTTTCGCGGCGCGCGGAACCGCCTTGATGCGTACGTCCAGACCACCCGGTGCTTCATTCATCCATTCCATAATTGAAACCGTATTCTCATTAGGTTAGAAAGCAGAGTCTTTAAATCGAACAGGAGAAAACATCATGGCAAAAATTTTAGATGGCAAAGCAATTTCGGCCGAAATTCGCGCGGAAATTAAAACTCGCGTGAATGAGTTGAAAGAAAAAGGAATTGTGCCGGGCCTCGGGGTTTTGCTGGTGGGCGATGATCCTGCATCCCGCTCCTATGTGACCGCCAAGGAACGCGCCTGCGAAGAGGCCGGCATTTACTCGAAAGAGGTCATGCTGCCGGTCACGGCTTCTCACACAGAGATTTTACAGGTGGTTGAGGATTTTAATATTGATCCTCAGATCAACGGGATTCTCGTTCAACTTCCGCTTCCCGACTCCTCGATGGAGCAATCGGTGATTGAAAAAATTCTGCCCGAAAAAGATGTCGATGGATTTCATCCGGTGAATGTCGGCCGTATGATGCTGGGTTTGCCCGCCTTTCTGCCCTGCACCCCGCACGGTGTGCTGCAGATTCTAAAGCGTTCCGGTATTGAAACCGCCGGCGCGCATGTGGTGGTGATCGGGCGCAGTAATATTGTCGGCCGCCCGCTGGTCAACCTGCTCAGCCAGAAGAGCGAGTTGGGTAACGCCACGGTGACGATGTGCCACACCCGCACCAAAAACATGGCCGAATTGACCCGTCAGGCCGATATTGTCGTGGCCGCTACCGGATGGCCCGGCACCGTGACCGCCGATATGATTAAAGAGGGCGCGGTGGTTATCGACGTCGGCGTCAACCGCATCCCGGACGATTCGAAGAAAAGCGGATTCCGTCTGGTCGGCGACGTTGATTTTGAGCCAGTCGCCGCGAAAGCGTCGGCCATTACGCCGGTTCCCGGCGGGGTCGGCCCCATGACGATCACGATGCTTCTGGCGAATACGGTGGAGTCCGCCGTTCGCAGTCACAAGGCGGAGTAAATCATGCGCATCCTCAATCGCTACATCCTGTTTGATTATTTGATTCTCTTTCTGACGGCGCTTGGACTGATCACGTTTGTGATGACCGTCGGTGCGATGATCAAGGCGGTTGATCTGATGTCGCGCGGAATTTCCCCGATGCTGATTGCGCAGTTCTTTTTTCAGAACATTCCCTACATCCTTTCATTTTCCATGCCGATCAGCGTGCTGTTCGCCGCGTTGCTGCTGTTCGGCCGGCTTTCGATGGATAACGAGATCAGTGCCATGAAGGCCTGCGGACTGAGTCTGTGGCGGTTGGTGGCGCCGTTGATTGTGCTTTCTGTTTTTCTGACCGGCATTTGTATGTATATCAACTGCGAGGTGGCACCGAACGCCAAGTATGCCAACAAGAAGCTACTCCATTCGGCCGGTGTCGAAGAGCCGATCAATCTGCTCGAAGAGGGACGGTTCATCAAAGATTTCCCGGGATTGATGATTTATGTCGGCCGCAAGAACGGCAATGTGGTCAAAGACGTCGTGGCGTATGAGCTGGCCGATGACGGGCAGATCAAACGCAGCGTGCGCGCCCAGCAGGGGGACATTGAAACGGATAATGCCAATCGGCTGGTTACTGTAAAGCTCTACGACGTGCGCATGGAAATGCCCGACGCAGAAGATCCCCATGATGTGTCCAAAACCACCTATGTGAATGCGGAGTACTATCCGATCAAACTCGATTTCGATGAGCTGCTCAAAAGCGGTTCCAATCTCCGCCGCAAGCCCAGCTATATGAATATGGCACTCCTGTTGGATCACATTCGCAATGTGGAGCGCGACTTTCCGATGCTCACGGCGGAAAATCAGGCCATTCAGCGTTCGCGGTTGGTCTTTGAGGCCAACCGTCGTGTTTCCGTGGCGATTGCCTGCTTTAGTTTCTTACTGATCGGGATACCGCTCGGGGTGAAATCGCACCGCAAGGAAACGTCGACCGGCATGGTGATGAGTCTGGCGATTGTGTTCGCCTACTATATTTTTATCGTGATTGCTGAGGCGCTGGCCGACTACCCCGGCCTGCACCCGAATCTGATTCTTTGGCTGCCGCTGGTCGGCACGCAGGTTCTCGGCCTGATCCTGATCCGCCGCGCCAGCTGATCGGGCGTTTCATTGGTTGGAAATAAATAGCATAAATTTTCCAAACATTGGAACGCTACGATGGATGGGAGATAAGGGGTGTTGTGGCATGAGGCAGATGTTTTCAGATTTAAAATGGCCGTTGCTGCTTATTGCAGTGCTCGGCCTGTATGCCATGCTGTCCGTGCCGATTCTTCCTATTGATGAGACGCGGTATGTTTCTGTGGCTTGGGATATGTGGAACCGTCATTCGTTTCTGGTTCCGCATTTGAACGGGGTGCCGTATTCCCAAAAACCACCCATGCTGTTCTGGCTCATTCAGGCCGGCTGGAAGCTGTTTGGAGTGAATGACTTTACACCCCGTTTGATTCCCTGTTTTTTCAGCATGCTGAATCTGATGCTGGTTTACAGAATTTCTTTGCGACTGTGGCCTGAGGAACGTAAAGCCGCAGTCTATTCCGCTCTGATTCTTGCATCGACCCTGATCTGGTCGGTTTGGTCTTTTTCGATCATGTTCGACATGATTCTGGCATTCTGGATTTTGTTGGGGCTTTTGGGAACTCTCCGCTGTGCAGCGCAGCGGCGCGATGGGTGGTTTTTGCTGATTGCGGGTGTGGCCGGCGGGTTGTTGACCAAGGGCCCTGCGATTTTGGTTTGCCTTCTTTCAGTTCCTCTTTTCCGGGCGTGGTGGGATACCCGTCGGGAGAAACCGGTGGGCGCGGCGTGGTATTGGTCGGTTCTAGGGGCGGGACTGGCCGGATTTGCTCTGGCTTTGTGTTGGGCGGTTCCTGCCGCGATTCTGGGCGGCGAAGTGTACGGGAATGATATTTTATGGGGCCAGACGGTCGGGCGTGTCACGTCCTCCGCCGCGCATCATCGGCCGGTCTGGTGGTATCTCCCGATTCTTCCGCTGTTTTTCTTTCCGTGGATTCTTTTCCGTTCCGTTTTTGAAAAACCTGATTTTAAAACAACGGATTGCGGCGTCCGGTTTTGCCTCACCTGGCTTGGATTGCCTTTACTGATTTTTTCTATGATCAGCGGGAAACAGATTCATTATCTGATTCCCTTTATTCCGGCAGGGGCTTTGCTGATGGGCCGCAATCTTTCCCGGAACGACGGGAGAGTGGACAGCCGGATTCCGGGTGTGTTGTTTTTATTGCTGAGTCTGGCTTCTGTTATTTTCCCGCCGTTCAGTCAGCCGGGCGGGGATCTGGGCCCGCTGGATCCCGGTGACACAAGGTTTATCTTCGCCGGATTATTGATTTGCGGTTTGTTGTTTCTTTATCCGCTTCAAAAAAACAGTCATACGGTTCGCCGGGTTGCGCTGACAATGATCCTGTTTCTGTTCTGCGCATTATTTCATAACAAACAGAGTTTTCTGGATAATTACGACATCAAGGCCGTGTCTGTGCGCATCGGACAGAAAATGGCGGAGGGATGTCCTGTGGCGAATGTGGGGCAGTATCATGGCCAATATCAGTTCCTCGGGCGTTTGACAAATCCCCTGATCGAGCTGGACGGACAAACAGATTTTGAGCAGTTCGACGCAGAACACCCCGGAACCCTCTTCATCAGTTACCAGAAGGAGGGCGAGGACAAACTTCCTGCCGGGGCAACCGTCTGTTTTGCGCAGGAGTTTCGCGGGAAAAATGTTCTGCTGTGGCAGTTCTCACATTCCGCGCCTTAAATTTTTTCTTCTCGGCGGCGGTGAGTGATGTCCAGAAACAGGTTGTAGGACGAGACGCAGGCCGGAAACAGGTTGGATAAAATGCCGACCGAGTCGTTTTTTCCGAAGATGAAGTAGGAGAGCAGGCAGAGGCTTCCGGACAGACTCATATACCAGAATGCCCGCGGGAAGGTTGGTTTCTTTTTCATGTGCGAGGCGATGAGCTGGACAAACCAGCGTCCGCCGAACAGCAGCACCCCGGTATATCCAATCAGCTTCCACGCAGTGACGGAGAGTGCTCCGATTGTAAACAGCTCATGATTCATCATGTGTCTCCAGTTTTGGATAAACAATTTTACGCTTCAGTAGCCAGCGGACTCCGAACAGATCGTAGATTCCGCGCAGCGCCCGTTCCCAGTTGGTGTATTTGGACGTTCCCTGCGCGCGTTCACGGTGGTTAACCGGCGTTTCGGCAATGCGCAGATTGGCCTGTTTGAAAATGGCTGGCAGGTAGCGGTGCAGTCCGTTGAACGGAACCAGCAGCTCGACGTGTTCGCGGCGGAACGCCTTTAACGAACAGCCGGTGTCGCTGATGCCGTCGTTGAGGATACTGCGGCGGATGGCGTTGGCCGCTTTGGAGGCGACCCGGCGGCTGCGCGTGTCGCGGCGGTTGACCCGCTGCCCGCAGACCACATCCAGATTTTCCTGCTGAAGAAGTGCAACCAGCTTTTGAATGTCGGCCGGATCGTTCTGGCCGTCTCCGTCCATCAGCACAATCACGTCGCCGGAGGCGGCGCGCATGCCGGCATACATCGCCGCGCTTTGCCCGCGGTTTTCGGTCAGCCGCAGGCCGTGTACGGGCAGGGTGCAGATGATGTCCCAGGTCCGGTCGGCGCTTCCGTCATCTACTGCAATAATTTCAGCATGGGGCTGGCAGGCAAGAACCTCTTCGAGAACAAAGCGGACGCTCTCCTCTTCGTTGTAAAACGGGATGATGATTGATGTGCTCATACGGTTTGCTCCGGTTGATCCCTGAGCAGGCCGCAGGCCCAGGCGCTCAGATAGCTGATGAAATAGATGAAGACTCCGGCCCAGACCACATCACTGAACCAGTGCGCTCCGCTGGCCATGCGGACGAGGCCGACGACGCCGCCGGCAATCAGCCCGCTGGCGAGCCAGTGCCGGGCGGTCCGGCGGTTGCGCCGCCACCAGCAGAAATAGCCGGCCATGAAATAGAAACCAATCGAAGCGTGTCCGCAGGGGAACGATTTTTCAACGCCCGGTTCCCCGACCACCCAGACGGGGCAGAATTGTTTTTCGCCGCCGTATTCCATCACATTTTTTGGGCGTGAACGGCCGTACCAGTCCTTGAAGAGCGCATTGACGACCAGACCCGGCCCCAGTGCCATCACCAGCATCCAGCAGATCGCCATACGGTTCCAGCGCCGCCATGTTTTTTTCCAAATGCTGCCGAGTGTAATTACCACTCCAGTGGCAAACAGAATGAAGGCGGGGATGGGGGAGATCTCATAAATCAGTTTTACGAGCGTGTCGTTTTTTAAGAACCACTTACCGGTCTGTTCGTTAAAAAACAGATCGGCTAAGGCGAAGTCAATGCGGGTCAGCCAGGCGATGACGGTTAGCACCAACGCAATAAGTAGCGGCAGAACAATGGGCGGGCGAGGCGGCTGAGGTTTATTTTGTTTCATCATTTTTCCAACCGGTTGCGTAATACAGACTGTAGCGTTTCGGTTTGTGGGTGTTCGGCGGGATTTCCAGTGTTTCCAGTGCCGTAATATGTTCAAAGCGGGCGGCCAGATCGGCGGGCACCTGGTCATCACGGTAGGCAATCAGCAGCGCACTGGATTTTTTGCCGGAAGGACCAGGCCAGATATCGTATTGGTTGTTGATGAGATTGGGGTTTGAGTCCCAACGGTACACGGTGGGCCGATCGGGATGGTAAAACGCCAGTGCAGCGGTGCTGGTGCGGTGTCCGGTAACAATCAGCATTGTGTTTTCGGGATCGGGCAGCTGCCGCTGCACGCGGGCGACAGCCTCGCCGTATTCGGCCCATCCGCTGATTTGCCGGAAGGGCCCGACCCGGGTGATGTCCATGCCGGTTGCCGGAAGAATCAGTAGTGAAGAATAGAATGCCACAGTCAGAACGGCACCGACGACGACGCCCCGTTTAAGCCAGCTGAAGAGCCGTCCGTTCCGTTCACAGCAAACCCCGGTCATGAGTATGGTTCCGGGCAGGTAGTACACCAGCGGCCAGTTGGGGTTGATTTCCTGTTTAAAGGACAGCAGCAGGAAGAGCAGTAGCGGTGGGGCGCTGAGCAATAGCAGGTAGCGTTCGGCGGAACGCAGGGTGTTCCAGCGTTTGACTAGCAGAACGAAGATGACAATCAGCAACACGAAGATGACCGGGGTGGCCAGCCCAAGTTGGGTGGCCAGAAATTCGCCGGTTTGAGCGAGCGACTTCAGGATCGAAAAGGGTTCGCTCTCCATGTGGTGAGCGGTGTGCTGGAATGTGATCCAGTCGTGTTGGGCGTTCCAGAGAAATGGCGGAATCAGAAATAGAAGCGGAACCAAACCGGAAATCCAGAGGATCGGACGCCGGAGAAGCTGCCGTTTTTCCGGCATGAGTGAGAGCGCGATCAGTGCGATCGGAAAGAAGACCAGCATCATCTGTTTGGAGAGAGCTCCGAGGCCGATGCATAGAATCAGCCAGACACTCCAACGGCGGGTCGGGGTTTCGATCAGCCGCCAGAAGCAGTAGAGCGCGCCGCACCAGAAGAGGCTCAGCGGGGCATCGGTGGTCATGCAGATGTTGAGCGCGGCGTTGGCCAGTGTGGCGATCATGACGCACAGCGCCCAGAAGCCCGCCCGCGGTGAGAAGAGTCGGGCGGTTAATGCGTAGATCAGGCTCAGAGTGCCGGTTCCGATCAGTGTGGAGGCCATGCGGATTCCGATTCCGTGGTCGGCGTGCAGAAGCCGCAGCAGCGCCATAATCCAGCCGATCATCGGCGGTTTACTATAA
Organism: Kiritimatiellota bacterium; assembly: GCA_014381785.1. Taxonomy (GTDB): domain Bacteria; phylum Verrucomicrobiota; class Kiritimatiellia; order Kiritimatiellales; family Tichowtungiaceae; genus Tichowtungia. The sequence goes on along the minus strand of JACNKZ010000061.1, from coordinate 6,739 downwards.
TACCCCCAAGCGGGGTGACGACCCCAGTCCCAGTAATACGCTTCGTCCCCTGAGAGACTGAAGGGATAGAGCCATGCGTAAATCAGGCGGAACAGCAAAATGCCGCCCAGTAAAATAAGGGCTCTGCGTCCCCATTGTTGATCGGTTGTGTCGTTCATTCCAAACCTTACCATCCTTCGCGACGATTTCAAAATAAGAGGGAAGCGACTCTAGAAGCTTCCGCTGGAAAAGTACAAAAAAAACCCAACGCAGGTGCGTCGGGTTTTTCTGATTCGCGAAATGCTGGTTAAGCAATTGCCGCTTTAGCGGTTTCAACGAGTTTGGCGAAGCCGGGCTCATCAAAAATCGCAATCTCAGAGAGCATTTTGCGGTTGATGGTGACGTTGGCTTTGCTCAGTCCTTCAATGAAGCGGCTGTAGCAGATTCCGTTGGCGCGGCAGGCCGCATTGATGCGGACAGTCCAGAGGCGGCGGAAGTCGCGCTTTTTATGTTTGCGATGAACATAAGCCATCGCCTGGGCGCGGTCTACAGCCTCAGTGGCCTGACGGAAAAGTTTACTGCGTGAACCGCGGAACCCGCTGGCGAGTTTCAATCGGCTTTTGTGACGACGTTTGGACGCCGGTGCATTGGTTGCTCTTGGCATGGTCTGTTACTCCTGTAAAAAAATTAAGCGTAGGGGATTGTTTTTGCGATCCGCTTATGGTCAGCGGAATCGACAATCGTCTGGCTGCCGAGACGGCGTTTCTGTTTGCGGTTCTTGTTGGTCAGAATGTGGCTTCCACCCATGTGGGAAAACTTGAGTTTTCCGGTGGCCGTTTTCTTAAAACGTTTGGCCGCAGTCTTTTTGGTTTTCATTTTTGGCATAGTGCACTCCTCGAAATAGTCTTAAAAGCGGAGCAATATAGGGTTGTGGCTCAAGCGAGTCCAGTCTTTTCACGGCTTTTTTAGGCTAAATGCCGGATCCAAATAAAAGGCTGGATGTGTCCTTGGTCCGAACGGTCACCCCGTCGCCTGTTTTCGTGACAAAACTGTGCGGCGGAACGGTCTCCATCAGGAAAACATTGCCGCCGATAACCGAGTTGTGCCCGAGGACGGTTTCGCCACCCAGCACGGTGGTATTGGCGTAAATGACCACATTGTCCTCCACCGTCGGGTGGCGCTGGATGTGTTTAATCGGGTTGCCGTGCTCATCGAGCGGGAAGCTTTTTGCTCCCAGGGTGACACCCTGGTAGATTTTTACGCCTTGGCCGATTTTGGCGGTTTCGCCGATCACCACGCCGGTTCCGTGGTCGATGAAGAAGCCGCGGCCGATGGTGGCGCCGGGGTGGATATCGATTCCGGCCTTGGCGTGCGTCCACTCATTCATAATGCGCGGGATGATCGGCACATCAAGGTTGTACAGTTCATGGGCGATGCGGTGCGAGGTGATCGCCAGCACGCCGGGGTAGGCCAGTTTCACCTCGGCATAACTCAGCGCTGCCGGGTCACCGTTATAGGCCGCTTTGACATCATCAATCAGCATTTCGCGAATGGCGGGCAGCTGTTCCATAAACTGGTTTAGAATCCGTGCCGCTTCCGCCGGAACATCATCCAGCGGCTGCTCCCCGGTGCCGCGGGCGGAGGCGCCCTGCCAGCGGAAGGGAATGGCGCGCTCCAGCTCCGGGCCGAGCAGCGCGGCAACTTCGTCGAGCTGCTTTTCAAAATGCGGAGCCAGTTCTTCGTCCTTACTCGGAGCCATGCCGGGGAACATCACCCGGATGAGAATTTTAAGCGCTTTGACTACCTGATCGGCGGCCGGATAGTTCCATAGAACATTTTCCGGATGATCCGCATGTTCTGTGGAATAGAGTTTCGCCAGATCCTGTGCGATTCGTTTCGTGGAGTTTTTTTGCATAACATGAGCAGTTAAGGTTGGATGGGCGTTCGTTTCAAGTTCCACTTTAACCTTTCTTTCAATCTCACATTGACCCCTCTCAGGGTGCGTGATAGCTTCTTGCGCTTTAAGAAATGTCGGGGCGTAGCTCAGCCTGGTAGAGCGCTACGCTGGGGGTGTAGAAGTCGCAGGTTCGAATCCTGTCGCCCCGACCAGTAAAAGCCGCCGCAAGGCGGTTTTTTTGTGTCCAAGCAACGGATGAGAACCTGCGAAGCCGGTTTTTCCAAACCTTGGAACTTTTTTTACCGCTCCTTCACCCATAGAATACCCGCATGAATGAAAAACAGCGTCCCGGCTGGGATGAATATTTTATGGATATCGCCCATGTGGTGGCGCGGCGGGGTAATTGTTGTCGCCGTCAGGTGGCGGCAGTGATTGTGCGTGACCGGCGAATTGTTTCGACGGGCTACAACGGAACGCCGAGAGGAATTGCCAACTGTCACGAAGGGGGCTGCGCACGATGCGCGTCGGATGCGCCTTCAGGCGAAGGGCTGGGCGACTGCGTCTGCTGTCATGCCGAGGAGAATGCGATTGTGCAGGCGGCCTATCACGGAATCTCCGTGAAAGACGGGGTGCTCTACTGCACGATCAGTCCCTGTTTGATGTGCACAAAGATGATCATCAACGCGGGAATCGCGGAGGTGATCTATGAGAAGGAATATCACTTCAATGAGCAGGCGCGCGCGCTTTTCAAAGAAGCCGATGTAACGTGTCGTCAATTTATGAGGTGACCTCGTGAAACAGTATTGTTGTGTTTTTCTAATCGCGCTTCTGGCGGCTTTTTCAGCCGTGGCGGATCTCCCGTTTCCGATTGGCGAGGAACTGGTGTATTCGGTCAGCTGGAACGGGATTCCTGTGGCGCACTCCACCGTAACAACCTCCGTGGATTTGTTTGAGGGGCGGGAGGTGCTGGCTCTTCGCGTTCGCACTGAGACGGCTGCGTTTTTCAACCACATTTTCAAGGTGGACGATCATATTGAAAGCCTGATTGACCCTGAAACATTCCTGCCGATCCAGTTCACGAAAAATATGAAAGAGGGCGGCTATCGCTGCCACGAGATCACCCGCTTCGATTTTGATGCGAAGATGGCGCATTATGAGCATCAGACCAACGGCACAAAAAAGGAGTACGCGATTGATGCCGATACCCGTGACATTCTCAGTTTTATGTATTTCATGCGATCCGAGCTGCTGGAGCCGGAAAGTACGCTGAATTACCGCGTGATGTCGGATGAGAAAATCTACGATCTGATTTTGCATACAGATGAAGTGGAGAAGATTGATCTGCCGGGCTATGAGAAAAAAATACCCAGCCTGAGAATGGTGCCGGAGACGATGCTTGACGGCTTGTTTGTGCGTAAAGGAAAAGCTACGCTGTGGGTTTCGCGTGATCCGCGCCGGCTACTGACCTTTTGTAAAGTGAAGGTGCCGTTCGGACGGGCGCGCATTAAACTTCGGGAGGTAACCGGCCCGGGGGATGATTTTTGGATTACAGAGAAAAAGGATGAGGATGACGAAAAGTGAAACCAGTCGAGTAATCGGGGTGATTCCCTCACGCTGGGCCTCGACGCGTCTGCCGGGCAAGCCGCTGGCAATGATCGCGGGCAAGCCGATGATTCAGCGTGTGGTGGAACGCGTGGTGCAGGCCGAAACACTCTCTGCCGTCATTGTCGCGACCGATGATCAGCGCATTGTCGATGCAGTGGCCTCTTTTAATATTCCGGAAGTCAAAGCGGTGATGACCCGCGCGGATCATCCGTCCGGTACCGACCGTATCGCTGAGGCGATTGCAGACGAAGCGTGCGATGTGATCATTAATATTCAGGGCGACGAGCCGCTGATGGATCCGGAACTGATCGATCGGCTGGGGCAGGTGATGCTCTCCGGCGACTGGGATATGGCCACCGCCGCCACCCCGATTAAAAGTGAGGCCGACTTAAAGAGTCCCGATGTGGTGAAAGCCGTTTTCGGCCGCGACGGGCAGGCGCTCTATTTTTCCCGCGCCCCGATTCCCTTTGTGCGCGACGCAGGCACCGATGCCGCCGGCGCGCACTTCCGCCATCTCGGCATTTACGCCTACGCGCGCGACTATCTTTTGAAACTGGTGGCCGAGCCGCCGTGCCGGCTCGAAACTCTCGAAAAGCTCGAGCAGCTGCGCGCACTGCATATCGGCTGCCGCATGAATGTTTTGGAGGTCGACGACGTCGGCATCGGCGTCGACACGCCGGATGATGTTGAAAAAGTGGAGCGAATTTTAAAGGAGCTGGGCGATGACTAAGACGATCAATGTAAAAGGTGTGAAGTTTGGCGGGAAGAATCCGCTGGCGCTGATTGCCGGGCCGTGTGTGATTGAAAGCCGTGAGGGCTGCATGGCGATTGCCGACAAGCTGGTGAAGCTGGCGAAACGCCAAGGCATCCCGTTGGTGTTCAAGGCGTCGTACGACAAAGCCAACCGTACCTCCATCAATTCCTACCGCGGGCCGGGCATTGCCAAGGGGCTCGAAATTCTGGCGGAGATTAAAGAGAAATATAATGTGCCGGTGTTGACCGATGTGCACAGCGTGGAAGAGATTCACATTGCCTCCAAAGTGGTCGACATCATCCAGCTGCCCGCCTTTATGATTCGTCAGACAGATTTTGTGGTGGCCGCCGGCGAAAGCGGCGCCGTGGTGAATGTGAAGAAGGCGCAGTTTGCCGCGCCGTGGGACATGGCGAACGTGGTCAAAAAAATCGAATCGACCGGCAACACGAAGATACTGCTCACCGAGCGCGGCGCGAGCTTCGGCTACAACACACTGGTGGCGGATATGCGCAGCCTGATCATCATGCGCGAGATGGGCTATCCGGTCATTTTTGATGCGACGCATTCTGTGCAGTCGCCCGGCGGGCAGGGCGACACCTCCGGCGGCGACGGACGCTTTGCGCCGTATCTGGCGAAGGCCGCCGCGGCGGTCGGCGTGGATGGCATGTTCATTGAAACGCACCCCGATCCGTCGACGGCGCTCTCCGATGGTCCGAATATGATTCCGCTGAAGGATCTTTCCAGCCTTTGGAAAAAACTAAACGCGATTGATGAGGTGAAATAAGCATGAGATTCGGGATTCAGGATTTGGGATTCGGGGTGGCCGTGCTGGCGATGTTAACGGCGTTCTGTGCGAATGCGCAGGAACCGGGTATGGAAATCTCCGGTTTCCGTGTGCCGGAGTATGACGACCAGGGGCAGATGACCTCGCAGCTTTTTGGCGATTATGCAGAGCTGGGCTCGGACGGCATGGTGAGGCTGAATGGCGTACGCGTTGAATTCTACCGTGACGGCGAAACGTTTATGGAGGTGGCTTCCCCATACTCTTTTTATGATCAGAAAAAACGTGTGGCTCATTCGGATGCGCCGATCCGCGCGGATATGGAGGGGGTTCATCTGACCGGCATCGGCTATGTGATGGATGCGCGCGAGCGCACCGTTCATGTGCTGGATGAGAGCTGTGTGGTGATTGAAGATATCATGCAGCAGACCGGTCTGAATGCGGAGGCGGCGAACTCCGCCGTTACCAATGTTACGGAGATTACCTCGAAACAGCTTTTTCTAAACTACGACGGGAAAAGCGCCCGCTTTGTTGACTCGGTGCACGTTGAGGACTCTGAGATGCAACTGGATTCCGGTTCGCTGGAACTGCGGTTCAGTGAAAACAATGAAATTGACTGGATAGAGGCGCTGAGCGACGTTAGAATCCTGCATGAAGGACGGGAAGCGTATGCCGGCAAGGCCGTTTATGATGTGACAACCGATGAATTTCTGCTCGAAGATCACCCCAAACTGGTGCAAGGAAAGAATATGCTGTTTGGCGAAAAAATCCGGTTCTGGCGGGAGACAGGACGGATGATCTGCGAGCCCGCAGCCAGAGTGGTGATTTATCCCGATGAGAAATTTAAAACCGACATTTTTGAGAATTAACATGGACGAAAAATATTTGGTTCGCACTGAAAAACTCGTGAAGAGCTATCGCGGCAAAAAAGTGGTTAACGAAGTGGATGTGAACGTGCGTCCCGGCGAGATTGTGGGACTGCTCGGTCCCAACGGTGCTGGAAAAACCACCACATTTTATATGGTAACCGGTCTGATTCATCCGACGGCCGGACAGGTCTATTTTAAGGATCGCAATGTGTCCAAGGTGCCGATGTATCAGCGCGCCCGCATGGGGATGGGCTACCTTTCGCAGGAGCCTTCCATTTTCCGAAAACTCACGGTGCAGGAAAACGTGATGGCCATTCTGGAAACCCTGCCGATTTCCCGCCGCGAGCGTCGCGAACGGCTGGAGTTTCTGCTCAATGAATTGAAAATTTCCCATCTGGCCAAGCAACGAGCGTATACACTCTCCGGCGGTGAACGCCGCCGGCTCGAGATTACCCGTGCGCTGGTCACCAACCCGTCACTCATTCTGCTCGATGAGCCGTTCAGCGGGGTCGACCCCCTCGCGGTTTATGAGGTGCAGGAGATTATCAAAGAGCTTCGCGAGAAAGGCCTCGGAGTCCTGATTACCGACCATAACGTCCGCGAGACGCTGGCGGTGGTGGATCGGGCCTATCTCATGTGCGAAGGGAAAGTGCTGCGCGAAGGAGCCAGCTCTTTCCTCGTAAACGATGAGGTGAGCCGGGAGCTCTATTTGGGTCCGCGGTTCAGTATGTAATAGAAAGGGAGACACTCATGCAGCTGCATATTACAGGACGGCATATTGAAATCACTGACGGAATCCGGGAGCACATCTATGCGAAGATCGAGAGGTCTTTGAGTGGATTGACGCGGGTTCA
>JACNKZ010000062.1 GCA_014381785.1 Kiritimatiellota bacterium | reverse complement strand
TACGGGATCGATTATGCCGAAACGCTGGGGGCTTCAGTGGTCTGGAATGCCTTTGCGAATCTGACCAACGGCGTTGGGACATGGACCGAGAGTTCGCGCGTTGAGACCAATTACACTTTCGTGGATGATTTTACGCCCGCCACCAGCGGGAGCACTCCGCCTGCAGGCAGCCGATATTATCGGATCCGCAGCACCGCGCCTTAGGCCAGAAAGAGCGGGGAGGTCGACGCACGTAGGCGGCCTCTTCTGACTGAGCAAAAAACTTTACTTTAAGGTCAATCGTCTAGAGGATGTAAATCATCATGTGGCAGCTTTTTAAAGAATTCCTAATGTTCCTGCGCCAAGAGAAAAAATGGTGGTTGATTCCGCTCGTTATCATTCTCTTGTTCCTGGCTGCGATCATCGTGTTTGCGGGTGGATCCGTTCTCGCCCCTCTGATGTATCCGTTTCTTTAGGAGATTTTTGTGCGGAACATTCTGGGAATCTCTGCTTATTACCATGACTCTGCAGCAGCGCTGCTGTGTCAGGGTAAGATCGTTGCCGCGGCTCAAGAGGAACGATTCAGCCGCAAAAAGAATGACGAGCGCTTCCCCCATCACGCGGTGGCCTTTTGCCTGAAACAAGCCGGCCTCACGGAATCCGATCTGGATGCCGTTGTTTTTTACGATAAACCCATAACCAAATTTTCCCGGATGCTGGAATCCTATTTAACCGTTGCTCCCGGTGGGTGGGCGACCTTTCCGCGGGCATTGCCCCCGTGGTTGGGAGAGAAGCTGAATTTGAGGAGTACGATTCGCTATGAGATGCCGGAGCTGCGGGCGGAGACACCTATCCTTTTTACGGAGCATCACCAGTCACATGCCGCCAGTGCCTTTTATCCCTCGCCCTTCGAGGAGGCTGCCATCCTGACGGTGGATGGCGTGGGTGAATGGGCGACCACCACCATTGGGCAGGGCCGGGGTAATGAGGTGTCCATTATTAAGGAACTCAAATTCCCGCACTCCCTTGGATTGCTCTATTCCGCATTCACGGCGTATTGCGGTTTCCGGATCAATTCCGGTGAATACAAGCTGATGGGACTCGCTCCGTATGGTGAGCCTAAATACGTGGATCGGATCTATGACCATCTGGTCGAAGTGAAGGAGGATGGATCCCTCAGGCTGAACCTGGAATATTTTCATTTTCTGCGCGGCTTGCGCATGACGAACTCAAAATTCGACCAGCTGTTCGGCGGCCCGCGCCGCCAACCGGAAACACCGGTCGAACAGCGACACATGGACGTAGCCAGTTCCGTCCAGGTGGTCACCGAACAGATCATGCTGCGGCTGGCCCGGCACGCGCGTGAAGTGACCGGGCTGAGCAATCTGTGCATGGCCGGCGGGGTGGCTCTTAATTGTGTGGCCAATGGCAAAATCCTGCGGGAAAAAATCTTTGATCAACTCTGGATTCAGCCGGCTGCCGGAGATGCCGGGGGTTCGCTGGGTGCCGCCTTGGCGGTATGGCATATGAACAAGGATCAGCCGCAACCTCGCACGGTATCCAAACCGGATGCTATGCAAGGATCCTTTCTGGGGCCTGCATTCTCGGATGATGAAATTGAAGCGGTCTTGAAGGGTCATAACGCGACCTACAAAAAATTGGACCGTTCGACGTTGCTTGATGAGGTGGTTGAGGTGCTCGGCGATGAAAAGATCGTCGGTTGGTTTCAGGGGCGGATGGAATTTGGTCCACGGGCGCTCGGTCACCGTTCGATTCTGGGAGACCCACGGTCGCCGAAGATGCAATCGATCCTGAACCTGAAGGTGAAATACCGGGAATCCTTCCGCCCCTTTGCTCCCGCTGTTTTGCTGGAGCATGCACCGACGTTCTTCGAGCTGGACGGAGACTCACCCTATATGTTGATCGTGGCTCCGGTTCAGCCGGAACAACGGCTTCCCGTTGATGCGTCCAAGCACGGTCTGGAGCGCCTGAAACAGCTTCGCTCAAACTTGCCGGCCATTACCCACGTCGACTATTCCGCCCGGGTCCAAACGGTGACGGCCGCCCAAAACCCCATTTTTCACGCTATCCTGAAGCGTTTCGAAGAAAAAACCGGGTGCCCTGTGTTGGTGAACACCTCGTTCAATGTCCGCGGTGAACCCGTCGTCTGCTCTCCCGACGATGCCTATCGCTGTTTCGTCAATACCGAGATGGATTATCTCGCGATTGGAAACTTCCTGCTGGAACGCGGTGCCCAACCGCAAAAAGTGGTAAAGCAGAAATTTCACCCGGTACCGGATTAAGCCTATGTTGCGACTCAAGGAAAAACCCATCGAATGGATCAAGTTCACCGCCGTGATCGGGGTGGCGGTAAATGCCGTTCTGTGGTTGCTCTGGCGGAGAGGCGTTCTGCCCATTGCCATTCCGGTTGCGGCCGCAACGATTGCGGTTCTGTTCGTCATCGCGGCGATTATTCGCCCCCACAGCTTCCGTGGCTTTTACCGGGGCGGCATGACCGTTAGCTTCCACTTTGGCCAGGTTATTGGAAAAATTATGCTGACGCTGTTCTTCTTCCTTTTCGTGACCCCCTTGGGGCTCCTTCTTCGCCTGCTCGGCAAGGACCTGCTGTTGCTCAAGAAAATCCCCGACGGCAAGACCTACTGGCACCCGGCTAAAAACAGTCATGACTTTGACCGCATGTTTTAGAGTCCCATCAGGCGACGTCTCAACTGGATTTCATTGAGGGCATGGCGGGCCTGTGTGAAGTCGCTGCGAATCTCCAGGGCCATCTCCAGGCGCTCCCTTACTTCCGCAGACCTGCCTGTCTTCGCCAGCAAGGCGGCTAAATAGCAATGAGTCCACGCAAGGTCGGGAAGCAAGGCGCAGAATTTTTCAGCCTGCTCAATGGCTTCCTCGCTCTTTCCGGTTGCATCGAGAAATTGGGCATAATTAGCAACCAAAAAGGTGTCATCCGGTGCTCGATCCAACGCCGCCATCATATAGATGGCGATCCTGTGTCCCGGTGTTTCTTATGATTTGGGCCCTTATTCGGTTCTTCTCCTTATTAATATAGTATTTATTGTGTGGATTGCTGCTCTACGAAGTAAAGGGCAGGGTCTTGATGCGTTGGGATTCATCCCGCCAGAGACGTATTTGATCCCATAGAGACGTATTTGATCCCATAGTGTGAAGGCGAGGTGTTGGTTACAGGTCTCGCGGTCAGACCAGTTTTCAGTTTGGGTTGCCGAAATTTCGGGAGGCAGGAATCCGAGACAGGGTTGGCACTCGTGCCATGGCTGGCGGAAAGAATCGATAGCTGAATTTGTAATTCCGAATCAGGAAATCCTGATCATCTATGCGGCTTTTAAGGAAGTAGCTCGTTGGATACCCATAACCGGCAACAGACAGAGTCAGTTCCAAAGCCCCTAAAATAAACGCTGGAACCAAGACGAGGGTCAGCAGCCTGTACATCCATAAACGATCTGTTTTTAACGCTGGCTTTAAGACGGAACGATCAGGCCCCTGCGGGCTCAAATTGAGTATTTTTATCAACTGGGTGTGGTTGATTCATCGGCGACTCTCTATTCTGTGTGAATTGTGAACTCTTTGTTACTGGACTGTAATAATCTTTTCATCCCTAAGAAATCCATAATGCTGTTTCTTCATCAACCTTGGAGTCAGCCGGAAATGTATCTATTATACAACGGTGTAGGTGCGGCTGAGTTTTTAGGGTGAGCATCAGTGAAATAAAACCGGAGGCTGTTGGGGCGGGGAAGGGCCCCTCTGATCATCTGCCGTGCGGGTTAGATTTATTATATATGCACAGCAAGGGTTATATATCCATTTTAACGCGTATTGGAATGATTTGGGTTTGATGGGTTAATCTGCATTAAATAAAGAAAAACGTTGACGTCAATTCGTCAGTAGGGTATCAATCGAACCATAAGCAGCAGAAGTGCTGGTGCCATTGGTGGCATGAAACGGAAGTAAACAAACCAACACAGGAGAACCATAGAATGAAAAAAGTACTATTAACAGCCATGATGATCTTGGCTATTGCAGCGACAGCTAGCGCAGACGTCGTCAACGGCGGCTTTGAAACCGGCGACACATCTGGGTGGGAAGAAGTGCTCAGCGGTGCCGCGGGAGCCGTAGGTAGCACGTACGCAAACAGTGGCACCTATTCAGTGGCGATCGATAGCACCGGTGCTGGTCAGTGGTCCAGCCCGAACCTGGTCCAGAAATTTTCGGCGAGTGAAGGCGATGTGGCTTCCATGTCCGCTTGGATGCTTCAAACTGCTCTTGGCGCCACCGACTGGGGAACTATCAAGCTCGAGTGGAAGGATATCAACGGCAATAACATCGGAATTGGCGCCGGCTTAATTGAAGGTGTCATCGATGGCCTCGGCGCTCCTTATGAAGGTGTCGTAGGAACAACGCAGCTAGGGGCAGGCAAGGTTGAAACCCTTAATACTTGGGTAGCTACTAGTATCTCAGCCACTGCTCCTGCAGGAACAGTTGAAGCTGCTTTCTACCTGATGAACGTGAATGGCACTGGTGGGGCAGTTTACCACTTTGACGATGTTACGGGTAGCGTAGTTCCTGAGCCGGCTACCATGGGTCTGTTTGCCCTCGCCGGCGGTGCAATGTTGCTCCTCCGCCGTCGTCTTCGCATCATCTAATTTTGATGTCGAACACAACGATAAAGGCCGCCCTCTGGGCGGCCTTTTTTTGTGGGTCAGTCTTATTCCTGGTGCGTGGGGCCGTCGGTTGAGGTGTAGCGTGGGCACCTGATTTCACGGAGTCCCTGATTTGCGGATTCTTGCGGCCATGCCATCTTCCCGGTAAGGCGGCGCTCAGTCGTCGCTTTTCCCTGCACCATCCTGATCGAGTTTCTTCCCGTCGTCTTTCTCTGCATCGCTGGCCCCTCGATAAAAAAAACAAGGTCTGGCCAGCGAAGAGGTCTTCTCTGTTCCTCACGTTGTGGATGCCCCCTTTATCTAATTCATTTGCTTTTTACGGCCCCGAACTGTATCCGATTGGAATCATTATGAGTCAAACAACATCTACTGAATCCACGAGCGGCTCTTCCGCTCCTTCCTCGCAACCGGGTGCGTGCAGGCACTGGCTGATGCGCCTGATGGCTATGTTTTTGGTGCCGCTACTGTTGATTGGCGGACTGGAAGGGTTATTACGGTTAAGCGGATACGGGCACTCCACTAAATTCTTTCTTCCCGGCACCGTGGACGGTGTGGATTACCTGATCCCGAACGAGCGATTCACTCACCGCTTTTTTCCTCCTGCCATTGCCCGGCCGGTGATGCCCTTCCGGATGGCTGCGGAGAAACCTGAAGGGACCTTCCGGATTTTCGTCTTCGGGGCCAGCGCAGCCCTTGGGGACCCGGATCCCAACTATGGAGTGGGTCCGCTCCTTGAAGAGTTGCTGGATGCCCGTTATCCGGAAACGGACGTCGAGGTGATCTGCGTGGCCATGACGGCTATCAATTCGAATGTGGTTCTGCCGATCGCGCGGGAATGTGCCCGGCTCGATGGGGATCTATGGGTCGTCTACCTTGGAAACAACGAGATGGTCGGCCCCTTCGGCGCCGGAACCGTTTTTGGAAAAAAGGCACCGTCGGTGGGTTTTATCCGCACCAGCCTTTTCATCAAGTCGACCCGGCTGGGACAGCTTATGATGGATCTTCTCGGAAGGATGGGGGCTGATGCCGCAGCACCCGGCAAATGGACCGGCATTGACATGTTCAAGGACAATCCGTTGCCGCATGACGATCCGGCGCGGGGTAAGGTCTACAGCAATTTTCGAAAGAACCTTGAGGATATTCTGGCAGCTGGCCGAAAGGCGGGAGTCCCTGTTGTATTGAGTACGGTGGGTAGCAACCTCCGGGACTGCTCGCCCTTTGCATCGCTGCACAAGGCTGATCTTGACCCCACCTCCATGAAGCAGTGGACTGCGGCCTTCGAAGGAGGCCGGGCTGTGGAGAAAGAGGGAGACGTTGAGGGGGCGCTTTCCAGCTACCTGCTGGCAGAAGCCATTGATCCGTCTTTTGCTGAACTCCAGTACCGGATCGGAATCTGCCTGTTGGAGGCCGGACGGGAGGACAAGGCCCGAGGTGCGCTGCAGAGCGCGAGGGATTACGACGTACTGGCGGTCCGTGCAGACAGCCGGATCAACGAGATCATTCGGTCCGTTGCCGGGGAGGATGGTGTCGGGGGGGGGCTGGTTGATGTGGTAGAGGTTATGGCCCGCGAAGGGGTGCCGGGCAGTGAGTGGTTCTACGAGCATGTCCATTTGACTCCCGAGGGGAACTACCGGCTGGCAAGGCTGATCGCGGAGCACATTGACCCGTTGTTGCCCGTGACCGGTGCCCGGATCCCTGTATGGGCTGAAATGCCGGATTGCCTGGATGCCCGGGCCCTGACGAAATGGGATCGCTTGCGCATCTTTTATGAAATGTACCAGCGGATCAGTGGGTCACCTTTTGATGACCAATCCAGCAGCGCAGCCAACAAGGACTTCATTGCCGACAAGATGAAGGGCATCAAGTCCGGCCTGACTGGCCTGACGCAATTGGAGGACCGTCGACTGTATGAGGCGGCGCTGGCGCGCCGCCCGGAGGATCCCGCCTTAATCGGGAATTTTGCCCAGTTTCTTGATGCCAACCAGCTGGATAGCGTAGCTTTGGAATACGCTTACCGGCTCCGCGACCTGTTGCCGGACACGGCATGGACGCATTACTACCTCGGGTCCCTGCTTGCCGCCAACGGCCGGTATGCGGAAGCAACAGCGAGCTTGGAACACGCGTTGGAGATCCTTAGTGAATTCAGTCATGCAGAAAACGCTCTGAAGGCACTCCTACGTGATGACGCCCGTCGCCCAGCTGCCCCGAAGTGTCGAGGGTCTGCGAAAGCACACTGAACCGCACTAAGGTGCTATTTTGTGAAACAAAATTATTGGCGCTACGTTCAGCACGAGGCTCCTTTCAGACGTTCACGCCCCATTTCCGGTTCATGGGTGCGGAGACGGTGCGCGGAGGTGCGAACGATGCAGCTGAACCCTTTCACAAGGCCTCATCTTCCCGCCCCGGCCGCCGCGGGATAGCGCGACTGCATCTGCTCAAGCGCCTTGCGTGCCTCGGTGAAGTCGCTGCGGATCTCGAGTGCGCGCTCGAAGCTATCCACTGCTTCCCGATATCGCTGCGCCCGACCCAACAGCACCCCCAATGTGCAGTGAGGCCATTCCAGATCAGGCAGTAACTCGCAGACCTTCTGATACTCTGCTATTGCTTCGGAACGGAAACCCATGGCCTCAAGGTATTGTGCATAGCAGGCATGCAGCAGGTTGTCATCGGGAGCTCTGGCAAGAGCCTGCTCATAGAGTTCACGGTCTTCATGCGGGGTCTTGTCGTCTATCTTCGATATGACGAACTTCATTTGATCCTTGCAGTGCCGGATGTCGTCCCGGTGGTTGGACTGGGCGGTCGAGGGCGGCCGCAAGCAGCGCTCTAGCATGAGATTCCAAAGCCGGTGTTGATCCCAGAGGGTTGCCGCCAGTTGGCGTTCGCAGACGTCCGCGTTCACCCACTCACTCCGGTCGGTTGCAGTCATCTGCGACGGCAGCACGGTCGCCGCTTCCTCTGCCATCAACAGGGCCAGCTGGTAGTTGCCCGGAAATGTGTAGTGCACATGGTCGTAGAATAATTTCCAGCCCGGAATGCCCTCGGGCGAATTTTCAGCCAATACCTCGGCGGCGTCCACCAGTACCACCCGCCCGCCGGCCTGCCCATGGGCTGCGTCCCTAATGATCCCATTGATGCGCGTGTCGGCCCGAACCGCCAGCCCATCATGATCCCGCGCCCGCTCAAACGCGGCCTTTGCCTGTATCGGGTTGGTCAATGCCAGCTGGCAGGCGCCGATGCGGAACTGCAGCTCCGCATACTCGGAATCGATCGCCGTCGCATTGGAGTAGAAGTTCAATGCGGATGGGTAGGAACCCGCAGCTTCCAACGCCTTTCCCTGCCCATAGAGGGTCTCCCATTCGGCAAGCTGTGCGGCATCCAGTTCCTGCGTGTGCAGTGACGCAAACGGTGCGCAATCCCTGAGATTGCTGCCTACCGTACTCAAAAGGATAGGAACATCCGCCTGCTGTCCGATGCGCAGCATGTCTTCCAGATTGCCCTGGAAGTTTTCAGACGCCTGAAGGCGCCCCGCATCGTCATACCGCAGTTGGTTTTTGCTGAACATATCGATCCCGCTCCATTTTTCCGGAACGGATCCGTCGCTCTGCATCCCCCGGATGAGGGAGTCCAGCAGTTGCCCGATCCGCGTGGTCTTGAGGGCGAGGATGGCTCGCACCACACCCAGCCGTGGTGCTCTGGAGCTGAAGACCGTTCCCGCACCGTAAGCACCGACCATTTCGTTGTTACCCATGTAAATGATCCAGAGGTCGCCGTCCAACCGGGCACACTCTCGGGCGATGGGCAGGATTGCATGCGAGTTGATGGCCGTCATCGCCGTGCACACCACTTCGAAATCGATCCCGGGATATCGCTCCTGTAACAGAATCTCCAGGTGGCGCCCAACGCCGTAGGCCGGTTCGGGATCCCCCCATGCAGCCGATTCACCGAACAGAAAGACGCGGTACACGTGGGGCGGCTTCTCGGCGAGGATCCTTGTGGGCAGTGGAGCGCGGGCCAGTGCCGGGGGAAAGAAGCGGTAGGTAAACTTGTGGTTGGGGACCAGGTAATCCTGACCGTCGATCTCGCTCGGCCGCCAGTAGCTGGTGGAATAACCGTATCCCGCCACACGCAGGCCCACTTCCAGCATCCCCAGCAGAAAGAGCGGCACGAGCGTTGCTGCCATCAGGCGCATGAGCCATTGGCTTCGTCCAGAAGTTCCATGGGCTCTCGAATCCTTGGTGCGGGAGGAAGTGTTCGATGGGTGAGCCGACGGGCTCTTCCGAGGTTGCTGTTTCTTGTTTTTCATATCATCCAATCATAGACATAAGCACTCCTGCGTGACAATGCGGGCCTAAATAAATAAAAAAGGAAGGGGTGGCGACCATTCTAAAAGTGTGTTGACAAGTACGACACACCTTCGTGGATGACTTTACTCCGTCCACCAGCGGGAGCACTCCGCCTGCAGGCAGCCGATATTATCGGATCCGCAGCACGGCACCTTAGAGCATGTATCGATTGAGTTGTCGTTTCGAAATACATCTCGAGAGACCCGCCCCGGCCTGCGGCGTTTGAATCGTGAAGTGTTCTAGCCCGTCCAGCCCTTGGAAAAAATGTTTCCAACCCTTGGAATGTTTGGCTGAGCCACCGGGTAGCAGGTTGTATGTGTGTTGTTTTTCAGGGTCTAATCAGGTAGCATTCGGTCAGAAAGCAGTAGCAGGTAACATGGCGGGAGCAGAAATCATGAATCAGAGGAAACGTAAACAAAGCGCGATTGCCCCCGCATTCAAGCTGAGATCCAGAAAATAATTATCGGACAGGAAAATTTATAATGAAACGACTTTTCAAAACGACGTCTGCCCAGTTCAACCCGGCCCGTGTGGAAGGCGTATGTTCGAATCACCTGAAAAGCGATTTCCTATCCGTCTTCAAACCCGTGCTGGCGATCGTGCCCGTACTGGTTTTGGCCTTTTTTATGCCGGCACGCAGCGAGGCCGCACTGGTCATCAATGAATTTATGGCGGACAATGGCACCACGGTGACGGACCCTCAGGGCCACTATGATGATTGGATCGAGATCTACAACACCGGCACCGGAACCGTCGATCTGGGAGGGATGTATCTGACCGACGATCCGCTGAATCCAACTAAATGGCAGTTTCCCGCCGGGACGTTTCTCGGGCAGGGAAGTTATCTTCTGCTATGGGCCGATGAAGATGTTCTCGATAATCCCAGCGGTCTTCACGCGGATTTCAAACTCAGCGCGGGGGGCGAACAGATCGGCCTGTATGAGAGTGATGGAATCACGTTGGTGGATAGTGTCTCCTTCGGGGATCAATCCGAGGACATCTCCTATGGACGCTTCCCCAATGGCGACAGCTCTTGGTATTTCATGGATGTTCCTTCGCCGAACGCTGCCAACACCTCGGCGCAATCCGAAGAAGTCTATTTCTCCCGCCTGGGCGGTGTTATGACCAACTCATTCACCCTGAAACTATCCACCAAGAGCGATGACGGCTCGATTCGTTACACCACCGACGGCTCGATCCCCACCGTCTCCTCAACGCTTTACAGCGATGGAAGCGGCATCTCGATCAACAACTCCGCATCGAGACGGATCCGCGCGCGGGCATTCCAGTCGAGCCTGGCACCGGGACCGGTCCGAACGGAGGCTTATCTGGCCGTAAGTCCGGCTTTGGAAGCGTTCGATTCCAACATCCCGATCGTCATTATCGATACATTCGGCCAGACGATGCCTGCCACGTGGTGGGATGGTTCGACTACAGTCCATGCAGAGCCCATTGCGACGTATGCAACCTTTATTGATACGAATAACGTGATGGGACGCGCGGCCACTGTCGATCAACCGGACTATGCCGGGCGGTCGGGCGTGAACATACGCGGCCAGAGCACGTCAGGGCTCGACAAAAAGCCGTACAAACTTGAAACGTGGGATGAAGCGGACGCGGACAAGGATGTTTCGATCCTGGGCTTTCCATCGGACTCGGACTGGGTGCTGAGCAACCCGCACACGGACAGAACCTTCATGAGGAATGTGCTGGCCTATCAGTTCAGCAACGATATGGGACATTATGCGTCACGCACAAAGTTCGTGGAGGTTTTCATGAATGAGGACGGCGGGCAAATCGGCGGACCGGACTCCAGCGACTATTTGGGGGTCTATGTGTTGATGGAAAAGATCAAGCGGGGCAAGGAACGCGTAGACATCGAGGCGCTTAGTCCGACGGACAGCGCTGAACCCGAAATCACCGGCGGCTACATCATCAAGCATGACAGGCTGGATGAAGAATATTTTAGCACATGGGCGGGCGACTTCCTTTATGTTGAACCTTCGGTGACCGAGATCACCACTCCCCAAAAGGATTATATCGAGGACTACATCGAGGAATTCGAAGGGGTTCTTCAGGGTGGCAGCTTCGCCGACCCCGTCAATGGGTACGCCAAGTATATTGATGTGGAATCTTTCATTGACCACGATTTCTGTTCGGAAATCACAAGGGAAGTGGACGCATATGGGTTCAGCACGTATGTGACAAAGGACCGCGGCGGCAAGTTAATGATGTCGCCCGAGTGGGATTTCAACTGGAGTCTGGGCAATAATGATTACACGGTTTATGGCCTGACAACACATCACACCACCGAATGGCATCGCGATAGTTCGTCGACGCTGGGTATGTATCAATGGCAAAAGCGCTTGATGGATGATCCGGAATATTTGCTGAAGTATGCCGATCGGTGGTTTCATTTGCGGGAAGCCGTGCTCAGCGATGCTGCCGTTGCCCAGATCATCGATACCCATTTCGCATTGCTGAATGCCGAGGCGGCTGGCCGGAACTTTGCCCGCTGGGACATCCTGAACTCGTTCGTGGGTTTTGATTGGACTTGGCCCGGACCGACCTTTTATTACGGGGGTAATCCGCAGATTCCATGCGACACGGCCGATCACACCTACGGAATGCAGGTCGAATGGCTTAAGAACTGGTTGACCGGGACCGGTACCCCCTCCGGTTCCTGCGCGACCGAGGCCTACGCGCCTCAATACTCCGACCGGCTGGGCTGGATCGATGCCAATATGGGCAATCGCACCGGTGCCGGCGCTCCGCCATCTTTCTTTATCAACGGAAGCCCCGCCGATACCGGAAGCACGATCTCCGTTCCCGATACCCTGACGATGACTGGCAGTAGCGGAACGATCTATTACACCCTCGACGGCACCGACCCGCGTGAGGCGTTCACTGGCAATGCCGTGGGAACGGCCTATTCCAGCGGCACCTTGTCCACCAACGTCCTCCTCGACGCAGCCGCTCCCTGCACCGCACGGATTCCAACCAGCGCCGGCGACTCCACTGGCTGGAAAGAAATTGGATTCAACGATGCAGGCTGGCTCAGCGGCACGACGGGTGTCGGATTTGAAGCTTCACCGGGCACCTATGACTATACCCCTCTGATCGGGCTGGATGTTTCCAGTATGCAAGGGGTCAACTCGACCGTGTACATTCGCGTTCCATTCACTCTGGCCGACACAAACAACCTGACCGGTCTTAAACTGAAAATGAAATACGACGATGCATTCGTTGCCTATATCAATGGAACGCAGGTGCTCGCCTCCTCCCTTGCACCCGCAACACCGGCCTGGGACAGCAGCGCAACCTCCTATAACGACGACTCTAATGCCGTGGTCTTCGAGGAATATGATCTCACCGCGAGCATCGGTGCCCTGCAGGAAGGGGATAACCTGCTGGCCATCCACGGCCTGAATGCATCAGATGGTTCATCCGACCTCTTGTTTGTTCCCCGAGTAGAGGTCACGTCCTCTTCCCCTGCCAGTGGCGCCATTGCCCTGAACCAGACGGTGGATGTGCGGGCTCGCGTTAAGAATGGCTCGACCTGGAGCGCAATGAATCAGGCCGTTTTCGCGGATGACCGATTGCTGGACAGCCTGCGGATCACGGAAATCATGTATCATCCGGAAACCCCGGGTGAGGAATATATCGAGCTCAAGAATATCGGGGCCACTTCGATCGACCTGTACCTGTGTGAGTTCACCGATGGAATCCGCTTCACCTTCCCGGACATGACGTTGGCGGCAGGGCAGTATGTGCTCGTCGTCGAGAACCAGGCGATATTCGAAGCCCGGTATGGCACCGGCCTGAATATTGCCGGTGAATTCAATGTTGGGTCGGCCCTGGACAACGGCGGTGAAGAGATTGTGTTGCGGGATGCCGCCGGCAGGGAGATCCACGACTTTGATTACAATGACTGGTATCCGGTCACCGATGGCCGCGGCGCTTCGCTATGCATCATTGATCCGGCCAATGCCGATCTGACCCTGTGGGATCGAAAAGAGGGCTGGCAGGCTAGTAGCGCCACCGGCGGCAGCCCCGGCGCAACCAATCCGGCCAATGTGGTTGCCAATGGGTCCATCGTGATTAACGAAACCCTGACGCACACCGATGCGGCGGGGGGCGACTGGATCGAGCTGCACAACACCACCGGTGCGCCGATCGATATCGGGGACTGGTTCCTGAGCGACAGCCTCGATGACCTCATGAAATACCGGATTGCCTTGGGCACCTCGATTGCTGCCGGCGGTTATGTCGTTTTCACTCAGGAAGCCAACTTCGGGCTGGCCTCATCCGATCCCGGCAAACTGACCGGGTTTGGTCTGAGCGAGCTGGGCGAGAGTATCTTCCTGTCCAGTGGTTCGGGGGGCAGCCTGAGCGGCGGTTTTAGTATTTCAGAGGACTTTGATGCAGCCGCCAGGGAGGTGACCTTTGGCCGCTACACCAAGAGTGCTGCGTCGGGGTATGGCGTCGATTTTGTAGCGATGGCCAGTGCAACGATGGGGACGGCAAACTCCGGCCCCCTGATTCCGGACGTGGTCATCAACGAGATCATGTATAACCCGGCGCCGAACCGTGATGAAGTGGCGGAGTACATCGAGTTGTTCAATCGTAGCCGAAGCGCCGTTGACCTCTTCGATCCGGCCAATCCTTTGAACACCTGGAAATTTACCAAGGGCATCGATTACACCTTCCCGCCCGGCGTTTCGATTCCGTCCGGAGCCCATGTCCTCGTGGTTCGAACCGACCCGGATATCTTCAGGCAGGTACATGACATCCCCCTGACGCGCGAGATTTATGGTCCCTACGCCGACGCGTTGGACAATGATGGCGAGAAGCTTGAACTCTCCATGCCGGGCGCTCCGGAACCGGGGTTCGTTCCGCACATCCGCACGGAGAAGGTCAACTTCAGCGATGGTTCCCACCCGGTTGGTAACGACCCCTGGCCATCGGATGCCGATGGCACCCTCGGGTATTCACTCCAGCGCAATGCCGCCGGCCAGTACGGCAACGATGTCGCCAACTGGCTGGCTGCCGCGCCCACGCCCGTGACACCGGATTTTAAATGGGTCGGAATCCAGCAAACGGAGAGCGGCTTGTTCCTGGAGTGGACGGTGGACGGCGTGCTGCAGTTTTCGACCAATCTTATGGATTCATGGACTGACTTGACGGGGGTGACCAGCCCGTTTGAGGTCGTTCCAGATCAGCCCAAACAGTTTTTCCGGATTCAGTGATCTGCGGTGCCGTGAGGTTCTCCCGATTGGGATCAAAAGACAGAGCGAAGGCTCTTTGCAATTTTTCACTGATACCATTCTTTGAAATATCCCGGTATACATAGCGGCTCACTCGGCTTGTCGGCCATAGCCTTGGCGACGGCTGGAGAGTTCGCCTCACCTTTGGGTTCCAAAATAGTTGGGTAGGGCGACGCCTCCGGCGGAGCCGAGAAAAACCGATACGTTTTGGTTGGTGGTGTTATACCCCATTAACTCAAGGAATATGGCTCTTCGTGGGTTTTCGTGGAGCAGTAGAGAAATTTCTACAACCGCTGCCGCCCGCCTCCGCATGAAACTATGCAGGCTAGAGGAGGTCAGAGAGGGGCAGAGGAGGGATGCTCAAAGCGCTCAATAAGTGGCGCACGTGTCAGCGCAAGTGATACCAACTTCAGATAGCTTTCGGTATTTGCAGGCGGGACGCCTGCGGTACGTATCGCAGGCGTCCCGCCTGCCTTGTCCCGAAAGCAAACTGAATTGGGTATGAGAAGTGTAGACGCGGTGTCCCCACCGCGTTTTCCAATGCTCGGAAAAAGTGAGATCCAATTTTCCAAGGTCTGGGAAACCGACGGCGTCGGGGCATAGATTTTTTCCAAGGTTCGGAAAAACGGAGCTGGATTTTTCCAATGCTTGGAAAATCAGATTGTGCGTTCGGCCTGCGGAGATCGACGCGAGTGCCTGAGCATTCGCGGTTCAGCTTATTTTGCACGGCTAGGAAGAGGAAACAAGAAATGTAGCAAAGCGCGTTGGGCGGTCAGTGTCCGCCAATAATTGATTGATACGCCGGAATGTCCGTGTGCTCGATCGAGGGCTTTTTTGCATGGGCCATGCAATAGATGAATGCGAAAGACAGTGCGATAAACAACCGGAGTCTAGGTCTTCAAATTTTCATACGGAACGTCTTTTCTGTCGCTGGCGCGATGGATCACTTAGTTCCGAATGACGATGGTCTGCAGAGCCTGCCACTTGTTCTTTGTCGTGCTTAACATGGCGTTTTTCAGCTACTTCCTAATGAGTATCTCCTCAAGTTCCTCGAGGGTTTTGCCTTTGGTTTCGGGGATGAACCGGATGGTGAAGATGAGAGCGAGCGTCGCGAAGATGCCGAAGATCAGGAAGGTGCCGGCCGGGCCCAGTGTGGACAGCTCCCACGGAAAGATATATTGCACGGCGAAGCTGATTAGCGAGTTGAACAGACCCGCCAGCGAAATGGCCAGCCCGCGCAGGCGGTTGGGGAAGATTTCAGAGAACATGGCCCACATGACCGGGCCGAGCGAGATGGCGAAGGCGGCGATGTAGCCAATAATGGCGAACAGCACGAGCCGGGCGCTGATATTCATCGATGGATTGACCAAGGCTTCGCCGTGGTCGGCCGCGCCGGATTCATTGAGCGCATCGGTGAATGCAGATTGCGAGTGATAGGTTTTTCCAACCATTGGAACGAGTGCTTCGCTCACGTCTGCGGGAAGTTCCTGAACCACCTCTTCCGTCAACACATACGTGGCGGAATGGAATGCCCAGGCGTTGGTGAACAGGCAAATCGCCATCGCGGCCGTACCGATCAGCAGCAAGGGTTTGCGACCGAAGCGGTCGATGATGTAGATCGCCAGCACCGTGAAGCCCAGATTGACCAGTCCGATGATGATGGTCTGCATAAAGGCGCTTTCCTGCGTGATTCCGGTTTTTTCAAAGATGGTCGGTGCATAGAAGAAGATGGCGTTAATGCCGGTGATTTGCTGGAAGAAACCCAGGCCGAGCGCAATGAAGATGATAAAGCGCATGTGACGGCTGAACAGCTCGCTGAATTTAGGTTTAGACTGTTTGTCCTTGGCAATGTGTTCGTGAATGGCCCGGAGCGACTCGGTGGCCTCCTCGGAGCTGACCACTTTGTTGAGCACAGCGAGGGCCTCTTCCTCATGTCCATGCTGGGCGAGCCAGCGCGGGCTGCGCGGCACAAAGAACAGAAGAAGGAAGTAGAGGACGGCCGGTACGGTCTCGGCACCGAGCATCCAGCGCCAGCAGTTGGGTTCAGTGATGAATCCAATCCCATCCGCCTTGGCCAGCTTAAGGATGTAGTAGTTTGCGAAAAAGACAGCGGAGAACCCGATCACAATATTGAGCTGGTTGAACGAGACAAAGCGGCCGCGCAGTTTCGCTGGCGCAATCTCGGCAATGTAGACCGGCGCAATCAGCAGCGCCAGGCCGACGGCCACGCCGCCGAGCATGCGCGCTACAATGAAAACATTAAAGTCGGTCGCGAGCGCGGAGCTGATGGCCGAAAGGGAATAGAACAGCGCGGCTATGCTGAGCACGGCCTTTCGTCCAAAACGGTCGGCAAGCGTTCCGGCCAGCGCGTTGCCGAGCATGGCGCCGAAGGTCAGGCAACCGACGGACCACCCCAGCGCCCAGTCGTTGAGACCGAAGTAGTCCTTGTAGAACGGATTGGCACCCGACACGACGCCGGCGTCGAATCCCATTAAGAAGCCGCCGAGAGCGACGACCAGCGATACCAGACCTGTATAGAGCAGTTTGTTTTTCATCTGTTTTCCGATCGATTATCAAACAAGTGACGTGCCCTACGTGCGGGTCCGCATTTTGTTTATATTAGGATTAAATGGTCTCTGTTTCCTTAAAGGCAGCGAAGATTTTTTCTTATCGAATGACGATGGTCTGAAGCGCCTGGCCCTTGATGTCGACCGGTATGGATTGGTCGCCCAACTTGACCGAGTAGGCTATATCCTCCTCGGCAAGGTTGAAGACGACGACTGCAATCGAACCATCGGGATTCCGGAAGGCGGTGGCCATGAAGGTGTCGTCGTGCCCTGAGAGGCCGATGCGCTGCGCACCCGGCCGGATAAACTTGCTGAAATGGGCAATAGAGTAGTAGAGCGGCGTGAAATAGGCGTGGTCGCGTCCTGAATCAACCAGAATAGGGGCGAGACAGAAGTTGCGGGCGTGATTGGGGCCGCCGCGGGTATTGAGCGCCATGTTCCAGTCGATCCAGCCGACCAGGTTGTGATTGAGTCCACCAATGAGATCCCGTGTGTAGCGGTAGAATGCGCGATAAGGCGGATGATCTTTCTTATCCTCTTCTGCAGCCCAGAATTTGCCCCAGTCGGTGGCCTCGGGCCGCCAGTACCAGTCGTCCTCAAGCCACGAACCAATGGGCTCGTCGTCGCCCAGGGCGTCGACACAACCCTCGGAATGAAGGATTTCTTTGGTGGGATATTTTTTTGTTACCTTGTCGAGAAACTCTGCGCCGACGTCAATTGTGCTTTGATACCAGTGTACGGCCATGCCGCGAACAAAGGCGGATGCCTTTTCATCACCGTAAATGGTGTCCGCCCAGTTCATCATTATTTCTTCCCGGTTCTGGTCGTAAATCCACAGGGGGACGTCAAGTTCTGCCTCGGCGAGGGCGGGTCCGAGGTGATTGGCGATGTAATTCCGCATCTGCTCCGGGTTAAAGTGCAGGCTTTCCCAGTTAGCGGAGTTTCCCAGCGGTTCGTTGACGGGGGTCAGCCCCCAGATCGGAATGCCTTCCTCACCATAGGCCTGGATATATTTTACGATGTACTTGGCAAAGGCCGGGTAAAATTCGGGCTTCAGCTCTCCTCCGTTCCAGGTGTTGTTGGATTTCATCCAAGGCGGGGAGGTCCACGGGGAGGCCAGGATCTTGAAGTCGGCCCCATCGACGGCTTGAGCGGCCTTGATCATCGGCAGGAGATAGGTGCGGTCCGGTTCAATGGAGAAGTGTTCCATTTCAACGTCACCCGGCACGGGTGCATAGGTGTAGTTTCTGACGGAAAAATCGCAACTCGCGATGTGGGTCCGGGTCAGTGAAATGTGGGCGCCTTCAGGCGAGAAGTAGGCCTTCATGACTTCATCACGGGCTTTCGCCGACAATTCAGACAACACGTAGGCGCTTGATTCCGTGAAGGAGCTGCCGATTCCGACCAGTGTCTGGTACGTTTTGGAAGCATCTAACGTCAAGGAGCGGGAGGGTGCCGATTCCGAGGTCTTCTTGAGTGCGCGACGGCGCCGCCACGCCCTCCGCCTGGAGCGGGAGGGTGCCGATTCCGAGGTCTTCTTGAGCTCAACGGGAGTGAGGCGATCGCCCTGGCGGCTGGTCTGGTAGATTGAGATCGCAGGGGGTGGTGGAGCTACCGCCTGAACCGTCGCTGCCGCAATGCAGGCGATGGAAAATCCGCTCATCAAAAGACCAGTTTTTAAAATCTGCTTTCTCATCATCCAACTCCAATGCAGGTTAATTTTTGAAGTGTACTGGAGCCTTCAGCTGTTCCAACACGATCGCTTCATCTCCGCCGTGGGTTTTGGTGATGGGATTACCGCCACGCTGCAATCCCTCAAAGGCGCCCGCGTCAACGAGATCCCAAATGGCGTATTTGGCTTGCCCATCAACAGTCAACAGACCGAAATGACCTTCCGAACCGTCGGTGCCGTTGCTTTTCCATGGTTCATCAAACGCTTCAAAATAGAAACAGGTCAGGTTGTTTTCCCGGGTCCATTTTCTGGTTGCGTCATAAAACTGCTTGGCGGTGTATTCATTGGCCGCGCAGGTTCCGCCATCTCCGTAATGCGAATTGTCCAGGCTGGCCCAGCCGGTTTCGCCGATGTGGATCTCTTTATCAATGCCGAGCTCTTTGAGATAGTTTTCGACGGCTTCGTACTGCGCTTTTTGCAGGGCGATGGATCGCTCAATCGACTGGGCGATCTGCCCGGCAGCCGGCAAATCGACCTCGTCCGGCAGAGGACCCCACTGTAATGCCGGATTATAAAAGGTGTCATGAAACGCATAGGTGTGAAGCGAAACATAATCCATCTGCCTCATCAGCTCGTCCAGGTCTTCGGTGCGGTACCGCTCGTCACCGCCCAGGGCAGCCCAGTTGTCTGACGTGGTGATCAGTGTTTTTGCCGGAATCCGTCCGTCGGCCCGGGCCTCTTTGAGCACCTTGACCCATTTAAGGATGGTGGAAGCGGGTACAAAGTGCGCCTGCCAGTCAACCATGGCTTCATTGCCGACTGCGATGATTTTGACGATGTCGGGGTATTCATCCGCCAGCCGGATCGCCGTCTCGATTTCCTTTTGATTCCAGTCGGCGTCCTCAACGCTGTGATCGGTTCCCTCTTTGTAGGCATTTTTGCATTGGATCCAGGCCCCCAGCATCACGTACATTTCAAAGTCCGGATTCGCCTGCTTGAGTTCCCGGATCGCCTTGAGCGTCCGCTCGGCGTGGGGGAATTCTCTGGCGTTGTAGGTTCGAAGCACTTTGATGCCCATGGCCGAAAGAATCAGCATGTCCTCTTTGGTCTCTTCAATGCTCGGGGTGTTCTTAACCGTTCGGGCGATTTTCCGGTGACCGGAATAGGAGATGGCCTGATAGTTGTTGTCGCCGAGCATTTTTAGTCCGTCAATATCTTTTGGCTGACTGCCGGATTCGGAGTGTGCAGTCGGCGTTGCGCAAGCCGCGCTCAGACACACACCCAGACCGGCGGCTAACATGAGCGCCGCGCGCATTTCTTTTTTGAACATTCACACCTCTTAGTTGATTTAAGTTTGATCCGTATAAATTGACGCTACGCGGTTTCTGTCGCGTCTGCCGTGCCAACTTTACCCCGCCGGCTTTCCAGCTCGATCCGAATCTCATGGGCTTTTTTCTCGGTGATCGTATAGCGTGAAATGATCACGAGAGCGATGGCCGAGGTGGCGATCGGGATACAGACATCAAATATCCTTAACAGGAGTAGAGTTTTGTCTGCTTGGCCGGATCCCAGGGCCACATCAAAACCGGATGTCTTCAGCAATATACCGGTCAGCAGTCCTGCCAGCGCCATGCCGACCTTGACCATCCACCAGTAAATCGCTCCGAAAACACCCTCACGGCGTTGATGGGTCTCCAGTTCGTCATAATCGCATACATCCGAGATCATCGAACCCATCAGCGTAAACAGCGAGCCGGTTCCAAATGCCACCAACGGCGCCGCGAAAAGCAGCCAATACGGGTAGTCGGGGTTGTAACCCACCCATTTGATTGCATATCCCACGATCGACAGGGAGATGGTGATCAAGAAGGTTTTGCGTTTGCCGATGCGGGTCGCGATCCATCCGGTTAACGGGATGACACACAACGTAAAGATCGAGGTCAGCATACCGAACCAGCCCATTAACTTGCCGGCGGATGAGTTATCGCCGTGGAACACGTAATAGATCATGACATAAAGCGAAAAGGACATACCGAGCTGGAATCCGTTGAAAACAAGGAAGGTTGCTGCGCACAGTTTAACGAACGGCTTACACTTGAAGGTGGTTCCGATACCCTTCATGAATTCGCGCATGTTTTTTACGAAACCATCGGCGGCTTTGGGAGCCACGGTCTGTTTTTCCCGGCAGAAAATGGCTGGGACGATACCCAATACGGCCACGATGACACCCACCCAAACAGCCAGCACACGGGCCCCGTGCACGGTATTCTCGAACAGGTTGCTTGCCATCAAGGCATAGAACCAAGGGACCCCGAGCCACGCCAACTGGCCGACCGTATTGGCGAAGGCATGCAGACGTGTGCGCTCATGGTAATCCGGGGTCATTTCATAACCGAAAGCCACGAAGGGGGTTGCATAAACCGTGTAGGCCAGGAAAAACGCGATCGAAGCGACCAAAAAGACCCAGAAGTAAAACATCTGACTGTGTCCTTCCGGAAGCTGCCACATCAGGGCAAAGATCAGCCCGGCGGTGAGAGCTCCGACAAAAATGAACGGTCGGCGCCGACCCCATCGGGTGCGCGTATTATCGGAGATATAGCCCAGCATCGGATCTGATATGGCATCAAATATGCGGGGAATTGATCCCAGAAGTCCGACCAGAAGCGGATCCATGCCCAGTCCGAGGTTGAGGATGACCACCATAGCGGGCAGGGCGGCAGCCTGCAGGTTGTTGACCAGCATCCCTACGGCGTAGGCCGATTTTTGTTTCAGAGATATGCGATCTTCCGGCGCGGTTTTATAATGCGGTTCTGTACTCATGTGCGAGGCTCCTTTAGTTACTCTGTAATGTCTGGAAATTAAATTGTATTGCTCGGTCTACTTGAGACGAATCGGATCGGCCCAGATTCCTCGATAGATCAAGTGTTGATCATAGATAGTTTTAACAAACTTACCATAGGAAATTTCCGTTCCGGCATAAAGGCCAAGGACCGGGCTTTTGTCAGGCAAAGTGTAGCTGTCGGTCATCGTTTGATTTGGCAGGGAAGGGTCGACCGTCCATTGTCTTCGTTCTCCTCTCGACCATCCGATGTGGGTTGCAAAATGGTACCGCACTTCGTCGGTCAGTTCAAAAACCGATCCATTCTCAAGCTGTAGGTCAACCGTCACCTGAGGATTCTCTTCAAGATTTTTTATTGGTGTTGTGATGGTGAGCTTCGGCCATTCCACTTCCTGATCGGATGTGAGGACGACAATGCTCTCGAGTTTTAGCAGTTTCTGATCTTTGTCGTAAAATTCAAAAATCAGTTCGCGATCCGTTAGGTCTTGTCCCTCAAAGGAGATCGAATCCTTGAGGTATCCGTCTGAAAGGTTGTTTTGTGAGTATACGATAGCGTCCTGATAAACAACCCGGACACTCTTCACCTCGGGCAGCGGGAATAGTTCCAGCGGAATCTCGTTTTTGTAAAACATCTGGTTCTTGGGTGAGCAGATCAAGGCGTTGTTATACTCCTTGATCGCATGCCATACCGGACGGGGATAGCCGATGGTGTCCTCGCGGTTGCGATAGCCCCAGAAGCCAAACCACTCTTCCGCAGTGTCGTCGTGTTTGTCTGGGTCCTCGCCTTTCCACCACCCGTCCGCATAGTAAAAGGGGCAGGCCCCTGCCGCGCCGGAATCGAGCACCTGGCGGTAGTACCAGGGCAACGCCTGCGCCTGATCAATCAGCGTGTTTCCGCCAACACGCGACGCACCCGCCTTGCGAGAAACAGAGAGACCGAACTCGGTGAGTAGCAACGGTTTACCTTCTCCATTCATTTCCGGAAGGATCCGGCAGGCGTTGGCGTACCCGTGGGAGTAGTTAAAGCCATCGTAATCGTAGGAGTTGTATGCGTACACATCGAAGAGATTCATATCGACAAACTCGGTGATCGTCGAGTTGCCGCTGATGGTAACCGGAATACCCGGGTGTTCTTGGTGAATTAAATCCCTCATCCCTGTCCATAAGTCCACGGTTGCCTGAGCGCCCACATTTTTAATGTGCTGTGGCATGGGCTCGTTCATAATGAGATAGGTAATAATACAGTCATAGTTTTTGGAGTAGGCCAGCGCCTTTTTCACGATCGACATATAGTCTTCAATGACCTCGGGGTCGGAGAAATCCAGTGAGGGATTGATGCCGATCCCAAAGACAATTTTCAACCCCGACGCCTGTACTACTTTCAGCTCTTCTTCAGAAAGCTCAGACCAGGTGCGAATGGCGTTAAATCCGGCCTGTTTAATCGCCTCCATGTCGCTTTTCACCCGCTGGGGTTCGGAATTTCTTACAATATACGGGTGCTGCCCGGGTCGGGCACCGATCTCGTATCCCACCGCGTTGACGAAGAATTTTTGGCCATTGATGTAGTACCAGCCATCTTTGATTTCGAGCCGGGTTTTAGAGGATTTCTCGGAATCCTGCAGAGTCGTGTGTGCGCAGGCAGTCCCAAGCGTCACCAGCAGGGCAGCCAATAGATAACTCATCTTTATTTTAATGCTCTGCATATTGTTTGTGCCTAACTTGAATTTCCCTATCCAAATCCTTGCCGCTATAAAAATCGCGGCCAACCCTGCTCCCATTTATCAGAATGTCATTTCACTTGTATGGGCAGGTTTGCGGTCGCCACTTTCCCCGAGGGATCGTAGACATAGACGAACACTCGGTAGTTGCCGGGTTTGTCCGGCATCTGGATCATTACGTGGTCCGCTTCCGATGAAACAATCGCCCTTTTGATGGGCTTAATCCTTTTTTCCCGGTCACCTCCGGTGCTTAGATTGTCCGATTCGTCCCTGCGAAGATCCCACGTAATGGTTAACGCATCGCCCTCTGGATCCGTCGCCTGAACCAGGAAGATGACCTCGCTGGAGGGGGGGTATTTGTGCCGTGTTTTATGGTTTTTATTATAGATCTTCCGTTTGCCAATGGTAGGGGCTCTGTTCGTGGGCCATTCTCCGGTCCACAGTAAGGTCATGGCGTCCACGATTTCAGTCGGGCTGCCGTCCTCCATAAACAGGTTGAACCAGGTATGCGTTTTTTCCTGCTTATTTCCCCATAGGAAAACGTACGACCCCAGGCAGTTAGGCTTTTCTTCGATGGCGGCCTTATAGACTGTGTAATAAAATTGAGCTTTTTCCGTGCTCGTGTCCTCAATCGGCAGTTCCCAGTCGGTTTTTTCAACTTCCCACCAGCCGCGCGGCCCGAATTCCGTGATAATGTAAGGCTTTTTCCAATTATATCGCTGCACTTCAGCAGGCACCTGTCCCAGTTTGCCGTAACTGTTAATACCGATGGCATCCAGTGTGGGGCAGAGCTGCTGAATATCGGCCAATTTTTCCCCGACCCCGGCGATGACAGTGATGACGGGGTGGTTCTTGTCGATCTCCTTGATCATCTCGGCGATGACCTCAATCTCTTCCCAGACCAGTATGGCCTCTTCCGGGCTGGTATGATGTTCAACTTCGTTGCCGATTCCCCACATCAGGAGCGCGGGATGATCCTTCAGTTCCATGACCTCATCACAAATGCGGTCCCGTTGCTTCTTGAGCATTTTTTCGTCGCCATAATCGGCGCCCTGTCTTGGCAGCAGCACCCGAAGCCCCATGCACACGGTGAGGCCCTTTTGCTGCGCCTGATCCAGCGTTTTCCGTGAAGCAGACCATGTTCGTATCGAGTTTCCGCCGGACGCAACGAGTTTGTCCATGTGCTGGCTTCCGCCAGCCCCTTTGATGAAATACGGCAGGCCATTTCGTGTCAGTTCAAACCGCGGTCCGACTTTTGTTATTTCTACGACAGATGGACCTGCCTCATCTGTTTGCTTGTTATCCGCCGGATCAGCAATGACGACCATTGCAAAGGTGCTGATAAAAAATAGCAATAGTCTCCGATAAGTCACATTACATTCCTTTTGAATACGCTTGGTTCATAATCGATGTGCCTTATCAAGAATAGGAGAATCGCTTTCCCGTTCAGTACATAGAAACCAACAAATTACATTTGATCGGCAATTTCGTTGTATATCGCTTTTACAACGGGAAATGTTGCCTTCGGATTGCGATCTAGATCCACAATTCCCCAGTATTCTTCATTGGCTGAACCATCATAAGGCACACCGCCGTCGAAGGGTGCATGTCCGCCGGGCTCCTGAGTGTGTGGGTTTCCGGCTTTCCACCAGCCATCTGTGAAGGAAAACAGTGTAATTCCAGAGCAAATCTTCTGGTTGAGGAAGACGGCCTTGAGAATCTTTCCATTGGCATCCGCTTGCGCTTGTTGATTTTCCCCTTTTTCATATCCCTCATTGGTGGTCGTCATATAGCTATCCCCACCTGATTCAGATAAATACATGGGTTTAGAGCTCACCCCAGCCCATTCTTCAAAAATAGCCTCCGGATGATCCCAGCGGTACGTGTTCAATCCCCACACATCCACATTTGGACAGGAAGAAAGCGCAAAAGCTTTCGGCACTTCGCCATGCGCGGTCGAGACGGGATGTGAGTCATCATTTTCATGAATCAGTTCAGCGGCATTGTTTAGCGCCGTGTACCAGGTCGTAATGCCGCCCTCAAACCATTCCGGATGATAATTATATTCATTTCCCAGCTCCCACATCAATATGGCCGGATGATCTTTATATTTGTTGATGTAGTCGATAAACGAACCGGAAACAATGTCGCAATCCTCGTTCTGATTGTAGACAATCCCCATAATTACTTTGATTCCTGCAGCATCTATTTCATCCAGGACCGCTTTGTCATCGATCGCGGAATAGACGCGAATGGTGTTAATTCCAGCTTCAACCATTAATGCAAGGTCTTCGGTTAAATTTTCAAAACTCCTGTTGCTAGTTCCTTTTTTCACGGGGCTATAACAAATACCTCTGATGATATAACGCTCGCCGTTAACCATAATTTTTCGGTTTTTGACGGTGACCTCTTGGTTTTTAGCCACTGCGCTGCAGGATAACAGTGCTCCGATTGTAAGGATGTATGCGATATATTTTAACATGATGAGACTCCTTTTTATTGCTTCCGTAGGCATCTGTATTGTTTGTTCAATGGTGTTTTCTTTCCGAACGGTTCCGCTCACAACGTTGCCAGCGAAGCCATGTTCAAAAAGTCATACTAATTTAGGATAAAAAGCGGCTTATGATGCCCGCACGTTCACTTTGAGTTCTTTAATCGCTCCGGTTCGGTTGAAGATTTCCGCGCTTAGTTCCGCATCGAGCGCGCGGCCGCTGATCTCGAGCGTTTCACCGTTGGAACGCACCACGAGGATGCGGTCCGCATCACCTTCCTGAATTTTTACAGGAACGGTACAGATGGTGAAGGTGACATCGCTTTCGTCTGAAAGGAACGGATCAAAGCCCAGACAGCCGTTTTCAACACGAACCCCCACCTCGATCAGACGGGAAATAAAGTCCTCTTTCACCTGACCGGTGAGGCCGGGCTGTTGCGCACCCATCATGGACGGTGTGTGCGAGTAAGGATCCGTCGGGAAAGCGCCTTGTTCCAGTACGC
Organism: Kiritimatiellota bacterium; assembly: GCA_014381785.1. Classification (GTDB taxonomy): domain Bacteria; phylum Verrucomicrobiota; class Kiritimatiellia; order Kiritimatiellales; family Tichowtungiaceae; genus Tichowtungia. The sequence goes on along the minus strand of JACNKZ010000062.1, from coordinate 8,829 downwards.
TCTTGTGAGCGCCGATGCCTTTGCGGATATCGTAATACCGTTCAAGCAGGGGCTCCAGAAGCTGGCTGTCTTTTTCCTTTACGCAGATTTCCTGCACCGCAAGCAACAGCTTGGACACCATGTGCCAGTAGATGGAACCCAAGCCTTCGTATTTGTAGAATGTGCCGGAACGGCCCGTGAAAGACTGATGGTCAAAAACCTCCTCATAGGTTTCGAGCCACTTTTTGCGATCCGGCTCAGAGACACCTGCCGCCTTCAGTTTCTTATCCAGCAGGCCGGCATTGCGGAATTCCGGATTGAAATGCAGCGTGCCGTTGCAGTCGCGCGAGACAATGCCGGGAACAACCTCTTTATCCGCCGGAATGCAGTTCTTTTCCATGAATCTCGGCAAGGTGCGGTTCGGATAGAGGATATAGCTGTGCTGATCGGCCCGGTAGAGCGAGCTCGACCGAAGCGCCTTGAGCACATCCAGACTTTCGGCTGCATCCAGCTTTCCGGAAGAAAGTACTGCGACCTGTCCTTCCAGCATTTCGTAGAGAGTCCGGATGGAAATCCCGCCGTCGGCCTCAACCTTCATCAGGTTGTAGGCATGGTAGAGCCCGTCATCGCGCCGATTGGCGGTGATCGTCTGATCCATATAGTCACGCGCAAGATTCAGGAATGCGACGAGCTCCGCAACCGGCAGGTCGGCCTTGTCACCCGAGAAACCGTTGCTGTAGATCGCCTCGCGGTAGCTCTCGCCGGCTTTACCCAGCGCATCGAGCATTTCCCGGCGCTGTTCGTTAGAGAAGCCGCTGGACAGCAGTTTCACGTGGGCCTGAAGGGCATCGAACATGTCGCGGAACTGCTGTTCCACTTCGGTCGAAACCGCAAAACTTTCCTGACCGCACTCGCTGAACAATTTGATGCTGAAGTCGAGATAGCGGCGCATGTAATAAAGCGTCACCATCGAAACGCCCGATCCGACGAGCGCATTGTTGGCATCGTTCCATTCCGGTCGCTGGGTGTTCAGCCAGATGCCCGCCTCGGGAATAAAATTAGACAGCTTGGACAGCAGCGGGACGAGAAGCTTCTCGGTCAAGTTGACGCGATAAATGCCTTTGTCGCCCAGACGCACCAGTTTTCCGTCGGACCCGATGGTCTCCGTCAGCGCCATGGTCGCCTTATGGGCATCCATGTCGAAGTCGATGCTTTCGCAGGGATCCGCCAGTAACGATTCATAGGATTTGATCCGATACGGGACGTTGGCGTAGACAAAAATCTCCTTGGACAGCAGTTCCTGTAATTTAGCGGGATTGAACGCCTCAGATTGCTCCAGCAACTTGAGCAGGTAGATAATCTGATGGTCGCCCCAGTAACCGATGTACGACCACGGATCGTTGGGGTCATCCACTTCCCAGTCAATGCCGCCGCGCGTGATGCGGTAGGGGTTGTAGCCATCGGCGGTTGAGGCATTAACAAACTTGCACGCCATGCTTTCGAGGAATCCGGGATAGGAAATCCCCAGCGCTTCCCAGTTCTGGAAAATATCGCGCCAGTTGCCTTCGTAGGATAGCTTTTTCGAGCCGTCCGCATTGCGCGTTTCAATCGAGAACTGGTTCCACGGGCGGCTTGGATCGCCGTGGCGGCGGCTGAAGGTCAGCGGCATATATTCCAAGTAGAGGCGCTCCATCTCGGGGTTTTCCAACCCTTGGAAAAAGGCCAGTCCTTCTGAATATTGGAAGGTGTCCGGTAAGGCAGCGAGGTCCAGCTTTTCTGCAACGGGCCGGTTGGCCGTAGCGATGAAGTCGAGCAGGTCGGCTTTGTCGACCGAATAGCCGTTGTCAAAGATTCCGCCGCGCATGACGTTGAACAGAGTGTTGGAAAAATGACGCGCGGTCTGAAGCGGATCGCCGCCGGTCTGGATTCCGTCAGCCTGTGCCACAATCTCGCACAGGGCTTCTGTGCCCAGTTCCACATCGGCCAGCAGATCGGCTTCGGACGGCCGGTTGCTTTCAAGCTTGGCAATGTCGCAGGCATCCTGCTCGACCTCGGCCACAAGGAACCACGTTTGGCTTTTGCCGCCGGGCAGGGCGACTTCCGCCTGCACAAAGTAGGCTCCGCGCACACCGCACACATCCACTTCCTGCTCAACGGCTTCGCCTTTGCGGAAAGCGTCCAGCTGTTTGGTGCTGAGCAGATAAACCGGTTTGTCCAAGCCTGTCGACCAGACGGTGTTGGCGGTGAGCGACTCGCTGGGTTCGGCGCGGTCTACCGGTATTGAACTGAGCGCATAGATACCAATGCCGCTTTCGGGCAGCAGTTCGCACTTCTTATAGGCATCGACCAGTGTGCTGAAGCCGCCCTGCATGTCGCGGTCGACATTGGCCGGAAGCAGGTTTTGCACTCCGTCGATAAAGCGGCAGCTCACCGGTTCGCTTCCAAGGTTTGAAAGTTCGGCCTTGCGCACAAACCCAAAGCGGTCGCTCGACATCCAGGTGTAGCGGAAGGAAACGTTCAGCGTGCGGTTGATCTCTTCGAACACCAGTTTGTCGCCGGGAATGTTTTTGTAAAGGTTTTGCTCGGTTTCATAAACGCCGGAATAGCGGCTGGAGAACGGCTCCCACAAATGATCGCCTTGTTCGCTTTTCACCAGAATGATGGTTTTGGGGCCGGTCTGGTCCTGCGCGTCTTGAATCTTATCTTCGGTGTAGTAGGGGAACAGTGCGCTTCCGGGATTGCGCCGCCCGCAGGTCAGCGCGCCGTTGCTGGAGATGAACATCCAGTGATTCGAATCACTGACGATGCTTATAAAAAACGGCGCCATCCGGTCGTAGTTCTCGATGCGGTAAAATTGTTCGCCGGCGAGATCGATGGTTTCGCCTTTGACGGTTGCATTAGAGGAGTGCAGCTCGCACTCACCGATAAAAATTTTCTTCTGCATGATCTATAACTCCTATTTTGTGGCCGCAGGCATGGAGGGACTCCTTTCCCCGCAGACACAGTGTGTGCCCCATGAACAAATACAACCGTTTGAAAATATTTATTTAGTTGGTTTTTGTACACCCTATAACGTGTAAATTTTAGTAATCCGCGATCCAGACCGCAGTTCAATCAGTCGGAACGTTGGGAGATGAGCTGCCCAAACGGCGGGCTGGAGGACATTTTTCTGTTTTTAGCGCCGGGAGGGGGATCGCCTTCGGCTCATGGGTTTGAGCGAGCAGCGCGGATACGATATCCTCAATCTGATCGCCGTATTTCATCCGGCCGCCGCAGGATTCACGGATAAAGAAATCTTGCGGTTCATGGCCGCAAAGCTGTTTTGACGATCCTTTACTCAGCGCGACAGCATGACCCAGAAGTCCATTGGATACATGTTTATAGGGACAGAGCAGGGTGCTGAGCGGCGGGTTTGACCGCAGCCCCAGCGGATTGTTGTTGTGTCCGAGAACGGCAAAGTCGCCCGGCACGGAGTATCCCTTCTGCTCACACACCTGCATAAATTCCAGGGCAATTTCGTCGTGGTAGGCAATCACGGCGAGTTCTCCCATATGGGGCTTCCAATATGTGATGATACGCTCGTAGTCCTGCGGCGAGCGATCGACCATGCCAACGAGGCTTGGAAACTCCTCAAGATCGCACCAGTGGCTGTATAGCATCAGGTTGCGTTGCCAATAATCAGCACCTATTGTATCCGGCCCGAGCAGGGCGATTCTTTTATAGCCTATTTCTTTAAAATAACGGCATTGTAGATAGGTGGTAGAGTGAGTTAGGTCAGCGTCGACGTTCGGGTCAAGATAGCAGCACGCTTCCAGGCCGGAAACGGGATTGGCTACAGCCACGGGAAGGGCGCTCGCGCGCACAAAGTCGTGCAGGTGGGTCAGGTTCTGATCCTCGCCAAGCCACGGGAGGATGACCGCACAGCAGCCTTGATCGGCGAAATCACGCGCGAGCTCCGCGGAATGGATGTCGATCGCGGACACCGTGCGGATATCCAGTTTAATTTTCATCTCCTCAGCGGACTGGTGCAGGTGGTCGATGAGCCTCGTCACATAGTGACCCCACTGCTTGAGAGGCAAAAGAATCCCGATTTTGTCCGTTGCCTGCAGCACTTTTTCGGTGTCCGCTTTTTGTTTTTTGAAATCGCCCGCTGATTCGGTAATGAATGTTCCGCTGCCGCGCTTTAACTCAACATAGCCCTGTGCGGCCAGTTCTTCAAAGGCATGACGAACGGTGTGGTAGTTGCAGCCGTATTCCTCTCCAAGGGCGCGTACGCTCGGCAACCGGTCGCCCGGTTTCAGCTCACCGCTTGCGATGCGTACCAGGATTTTGTTGCAAATATCCTGATATTTATGAGGGGAGGCCTCTAATTCGTTCATAACCACGGTTTCTTAGTTGTTTATCCCACATTTCCTGTCGTCCTCGGCACCGTAGCGGCAAAAAGGCTCAATTTCAAAGATATATAACAATTTTTTAAACAGCGGTTCGATCAGGGCGCAAAAAGGGCCGCAAGACAAAAATACCCGCTTCTTAAGCGGTCATTTGCTGTTTATCGCGGTCATTGCTTTTATTAGGTGATGCGCCGCTCTATACTCAAAATCCTGCAGCCACTTCGATGACTATTCCGATAATATATAATAGATATAGATCACAGGCTTCCCCACATCGTTTTCGGGCTCTGTTTGGTGCGCCCGCAGCGCATTATTCGCGGGAAATCCCATGGGGATCTGCCGGCGACCGCATCGGCACGGAATCCGGCATCTGCAACCGAAATTAATCAAAAAAAAAACCTTGAGTTAGTGAATATAACTATTGTATACCCGTACCGGATGGAAGAGTTGTACTAATCAAAAACAGGAGAACAAAATGCGTATTAAGATGTTAACAATTGCTCTGCTAGCAGGGCTTTTGAGTTTGACCGCCAATGCGGGGCCTTTAACGTTCGGAGGTTCTCCCTCTGGATACATGAATGTGTTCGAATTAGATGGGGTGACTGAGTTGTGGGGCAGCGCATGGGGGGTTTCTGACCTGCAGACCCTTACATCGGATAATCTTACGTTCGAATTGCATCCCAATTACAACTCCTATGAAGATGCGGTTAATGGAGGCGACACGAACAATATTCTCTATTGGACAGACAGTGTCGACGGCGGCGTTACGCCTGGACCCGATGGAGGCAAGGTGTTGGAAGCGGTGACTTTTTTCGAGTTAAGTCATGTGCTTACGGAAGACCTCACGAGTGCTGTCTTTAATTATACCGTGGATTCCGGAACCGACCTTGATATATCAAGGTTCCTTTCGACAGGATTCATTCAGGTGATCGACACGAACGGCAACTCCGTTGCTGAAACCGTAGCGACAAACAATGCGCTTGGCCCTGTACCCCTGTCGCTAGATCTTACTACGACCAATTATACGGGTTATATTCTTCAAGCTGGATGGAGGATTAAAGGTCAAAATGCCAATCCGGTGGATGCTGCCGCTCACGGAAAGATGCTTGTTACTGTGGCAAACCTGTATGCGGAAAGCACTGACACCTACCCTCCCACTCCGGTAGGTTTTGAGAGTTCGCCGATGGCGCTCAGCGGTACGCAAATGACCATGACCGCAGCCGAGGCTTTAGATTATTATACTGTTGAATACCAGTTCTCGAACACGACTATCGGCGTATCAAGCGATTGGCAAACGAATCGTGTCTGGGTAGATGAGGGTGTTCAGCTTCCTGCGACAACCAATGTGGTCGACCTCGTAACCGACCCGACCTATCTTGATCTTGGATACTGGGAAGGTTATGCAGGTGCTGCTCAAGCGCCGTCAAACTTCGTTACAGTATCTTCCGGAGTGGCAACTGTTACACCGGGATCTGATGTCGAATGGAACTTCTACAAGACCTTTGACGGTCTTAACTTGGGCCAAGCCTATCAGTTCTCGATTGTTTCGGACAACGATACGACTGAGGGCACCACCGCAGCAGTTGCCTTTGTGAAGGCGTTTGATGCGTCTTGGGGCTTTATGGATGGCGAATTTCAATCCGTGGCTCTGCCGATGGATGGATCGACCACCACGATCAACTTCACCCCTGTAGCCGGGGTGCACTATCAGGTAGGTACGTTCACTGTCGGAACGACCAACGGCAGCTATGATGTCAGCAGTCCTTCGCTGATGACGACGAATATAGTTCCTGGCGATTACCTCGGATTGACCCCGGACACAGAGTACGTCTACACACTCAGAGCAAGGGATCTCAGCCCCCAGACCAATGTGTCAGCATGGGCGGCGCCGGTCGCGGGTATATCGACTGTGTTTGATGTCACTGCGCCGACACCTGATCCGATGCAGTTCTCCACTGTGCCGACTGCAATAGGCGAAAGGGCGGTCAGCATGATAGCAACCACCGCGGTGGATGATTATTTTGGCGTTGAATATCTGTTCACGAATGTTACCACCGGCGGATCAAGCGGATGGCGGAGCGGTCGAGAGTGGACGGATGCCGGTAATCTAGCACTTGTGAATGCTGATTTCGAGTCCGGCACAAACGGCTGGATCGTTGGTGATTGTAATACTCAGTGGGGATGGGGAGACCCGAGCGGTGGGTACGTGACCAATCTTAGCGGGAGCTCAGTTGCATACCTCTGGGTGGACGGAGCGGAAAACACCGGTGGTGGATACTCTGTAGCCTATCCTATTACGAATGTTTCTCTTATCGGTACCGGTTTCAATGCTGGCGATGAGATTCGAGCATCCGCTGACGTCAAAGCGCTGGCCGGCCTGAACGGCGGCGGTGCGGGTATGAAGGTTGAATTCTATACTGCCGAAGAGGGTTTGATTGGAACGCCTTTAGAGCAGTTTTTCCCGACGACGACAGAAGAGTGGGCGACCTACACGATCAGCGATACCATTCCTGCCAACGCGGTAAGAGTGAAGATCGTGCTTCTCATCAGTACCGCCTGGGGCAGCCCGAACGCATTCGATAGTCATTATCTCTTTGATAATGTGATTTTCGGCAAGGGGGCCGAATTAGCTCTGGTCCCGGGAACAGAGTATACCTATAAGGTCAAAGCACGTGACACCAGTCCGGTGAAGAATGAAACCGCCTGGTCCTCACCGGCATCGGTCACAACACTTGGCACGCCGCCGCTAGATCCGTTGGTGCCGTTCGATATAACTGGCAGCAGCATAGCGGGAGGAGATGCAGTCTTCACATGGGCGGCTATAAGCGGCCACCTCTATGATGTGCTGTACAAAACCAATCTGGTGACAGACCTGATCTGGATGACGAATGAGACCATAGAGGCTACTGCAGACGGAACTTTATCTGCGACCACTACTGTGGATGGAGCAGCTGGGTTTATCCGGATTCAAGGACGATAAAAATAAGCGTGCGGGCAGCGAAAGCTGCCCGCAAAAAATAGCAAGGAACCCCCCCCCCGGCGCGTCCGGAATGTTTAACAGATTCGGCCCGAATCTTCAACGAATCGGGCCGAGTTTTAGTGTAAAGGACAGGTATAATGCGAAGTATAACTGTAGGTATTTCTGTTGCGGTGCTGATGACCGCATCCGGATTTGCGGAAACCATCATCACGGCTCAAGACTATGCGGTCGACAGCGATGTGGTGCTCGAAAGCGCAGTCAAGGAAGTCAAATCTGTACCGGCTGACACCGTCGCCGTGGTGGGTGATGTAATCAAGTTTGCGAAGGATGAAGCCGTGACCGCTACTGAAGGCATAGCCTCCATCCTTAAAGAAGACGCCCACGCAAAAGTGCAAATAGCTGGCGAACTGGCTGTCGAAGACGCCTGGGACTCCAGTAACAACATCCACTTCCGCTCCTACAAGGTCAGCCACAGCATGGGTGAACTGCTACAGGCTTACTCGACAAACAAATCTACCACCGCAATTGACGTGACTGACTTTTTCAATAGCGTCGAGTTCTCCGAACGGACCTCAATCCGTTACCTGCCTGAATTCAGAAGCCTGTTTGTCAGACAGACGATGCCCAACCTGCTCGACATTGAAGATGTGCTGGCCAGCTATCAGAGCGTGCAAAAAAACCTCATGGGCGAGCAGGTTGAAATCGAAGCCAAATTTATTGAGGTCAACCAGAGCGCGATGAACGAACTGGGCTTTGACTGGAATCTTACCGACCAAAATGTTGTCAACGAACTCTCTATGCCATCAAAACTTCTCTCCGCTGGGCTGCGCAGTGCGTCGTCAGCTTTAACCGGCGCCCCGGCAGCAGGCACGCTGAACATTATTGGAACTTCAGGATCGATTGGATTTGATCTGGCGATTAATGCGCTGGAGCAGTCGGATGACAGCGATGTCCTCTCCGCCCCGCGGGTGGTGACTCACAGCCATGAGGAAGCCGTGATTCAGGTTGGTCAATCTCAGTTTCTTCCAAAAGAACTTACGACCGAGAATAATGAAACCAGTCCGTATATACAGCATGACGGCTGGGAGGAAACGTTAACCGGGGTTCAGATGACGGTGATGCCTGAGGTTCGCCACGATGGACTCATTGATCTGGAGATCAACGCTGAGATTCTTGATCTGATCGGACACGACTTATATTCGTTTACTGCTCCGACTACTCTTACTGCTACTCCCCTTAGAGGCTCACTTCCTTATTTCCGAATTCGCAAACTGGACACTCGCGTGACCGTGGCCGACGGCAGCACCATCGGCATGGGCGGACTGATCTACGATAAGTTGGAAACCTTCCGTGATAAGGTTCCCCTGCTCGGAAGCATTCCCTATCTCGGACGCCTCTTCCGCTCCGAGGGAGAGCGCAGCATAAAGCGCAATCTGATGATTTTTGTAACCGCCACGCAGGTGGATGTGAATGGCCGCA
>JACNKZ010000035.1 GCA_014381785.1 Kiritimatiellota bacterium | reverse complement strand
GGAAGAGGGGTCAGCCCGTGATTTGTAGCATTTTTGCCTGTTCCTTTGCGTTCCTTGCGTTCTCTCGCGGTAAAAATTCCCTGAGTGAACTACCGTATTACGATAACTGCTTCAGCTTTCGTTCTTGGACGACGCTGTAGAGGATGGGGACGACGAAGATGCTGATGAGCACGACGAGCATGCCGCCGAAGCTGGGGATGGCCATGGGGACCATGACGTCGCTTCCGCGCCCGGTGGAGGTGAGCACAGGAATGAGCGCGAGGATGGTGGTGGCGGAGGTCATCAGACAGGGCCGCACGCGGCGCTGCGCGGCTTCGACGACCGCTTCATGGATTTCGTCTTTGGTGGACGGTTTGTTTTTACGGAAGACCTGGGTGAGGTAGGTGGATTGAATGACCCCGTCGTCGGTGGCGATGCCGAACAGCGCGAGGAATCCGACCCAGACAGCCACACTCATATTAATGGTGTGCACCTGGAAGAGGGTGCGCATGTTGACGCCAAAGACGCTGAAGTCGAGGAACCACGGTTGGCCGTAGAGCCAGATCATAATAAAGCCGCCGCTCCACGCCACGAAGATGCCGGAGAAGACGATGGCGGTGGTGGAGATAGATTTGAACTGGAAGTAGATCAGCATGAAGATGGCGAACAGCGCCAGTGGCAGAACGAGCGTCAGGGTTTTGGCGGCGCGGATCTGGTTTTCATAGCTTCCGGCAAAGGTGTAGCTGACGCCTTTGGGCAGCACAAATTCCCCGCTGTCGATTTTGCTCTGCAGAAACTGCTGGCAGTCCTCGACCACATCGACTTCGGCGAAGCCGGGTTTTTTGTCGAACACCACGTAGCCGATCAGCGAGGTATCTTCGCTTTTGATGACCTGTGGTCCGCGCACATATTCGATTTTTGCCAGTTCAGTGAGCGGGATCTGCTGTCCTGCGCCCGACACCAGAATTTTTTCCAATGTTTGGAAACTGTCGCGCAGTTCACGCGGATAGCGCACGCGCACCGGATAGCGCTCGCGGCCTTCGACGGTGGTGGTGACCTGTCGTCCGCCGATGGCGATTTCAATCACGTCCTGGAATTTACGGATCGGAATGCCGTAGCGGGCCAGCGCCTGCCGGTCGGGGATAATTTCCAGATACGGTTTGCCGACAATGCGGTCGGCAATCACGGCGGAGGGTTCGACCGAGGGAATGTCTTTCAGGAATTTTTCAATCTGCAGGCCGACGGCCTCGATGGTGTCGAGGTCGGGGCCTTTGACTTTCACACCCATGGGCGCGCGCATGCCGCTTTGAAGCATAACGATGCGTGCGGCGATCGGCTGGAGTTTCGGCGCGGAGGTGACTCCGGGGAGTTTGGCGGCGGTGACGATTTCGTTCCAGATGTCGTCGAGTGAATGAATGTGGTCGCGCCATTGGCGGAAGGGGCGTCCGTGCTTGTCGGGAATCAGCTCGCCGGTTTCGTCGCGCACAAAGTCGCCTTTTTTATATTTAAAGTTGATGCGCCGCCCGGATTCGTCGGTTTTGTATTCCGGTTTATAGTTCACCACGGTTTCAAACATGGAGATCGGGGCGGGGTCGAGCGGGGTGTCGGCGCGGCCGAGTTTGCCGACGACAGATTCGATCTCCGGCACGGACTGAATGAGCTGATCCTGTGTGGAGAGAATATCGATGGCTTCGCCCATGGAGGCGTGGGTCATGGTGGTCGGCATCCAGAGGAACGAACCTTCGTCGAGCGGCGGCATGAATTCCTTGCCGAGTTGACGCCATGCGGTGAATCCGAACACGATCAGCGCGAGCGGAATGGAAAGGAAAATGAGTTTATGCCGCAGGCACCAGCGCAGCATGCGTGCATAGAAGCGCTGGAAGATGTGGAAGAATCCGAGTAGGCCGCCCACCAGCAGCGCGACGAACAGGAAGTTAAGAATGAATCCCTTTTCCGGGCCGAGCGGTTCCCATGCGTTGGTCAGAACAATACCGACCAGCACAACGATGATCCAGGTGGCAATGTTTTTGGGCAGTTTCAGCCCAGCAGGGACGGGAGGCGGGGTCTCGGCCCCCGCCCTACAAGAAGATTCTTTTGTAGCCGCGATCCATGATCGCGGAAAAATGCGCAGGAAAAGTTCTCCACCTTTTGTTTTTTTGCGTTTGCCAAAGAGCAGATACGCGGCCGGAGGAATGACGGAGAGCGCGATGAGGATCGAGGCGAGCAGCGCAAAGGTTTTGGTGAAAGCCAGCGGTTTGAAGAGTTTGCCCTCCGCGCCGATCATGGTGAACACCGGCAGGAAGCTGACCACCGTGGTCAGCACGGCGGTCAGAACCGCGCCGCCGACTTCGCTGACCGCGCGGTGAATCGTTTCGAGTTTGGAGTTCAGAGTTTCGAGTTCCCTGTCCCCTGACTCCTGATTCCTGTCCCCTGATTCCTGCTCTTCCATATCCAGGTGACGGAGGATGTTTTCGCAGATGACGATGCCCATGTCAACAATGGTGCCGATGGCGATGACGATCCCGGAAAGTGCGACGATGTTGGCTTGCACGCCGAAGAATTTCATGGCGATGAAGCACAACAGGACGGCCAGCGGCAGCATGCCGCTGATGAGCAGGCTGCTGCGCAGGTGCATGACCATAATCAGCACGACGATGATGGTGATGAGGATTTCCTGAACGATGGAGTCGTTGAGCGTGCCGAGCGTTTCATAAATCAGACCGGTGCGGTCGTAGAAGGGTACAATTTCCACATGGCTGACGGTTCCGTCGGCGAGCGTTTTGCGCGGCAGCGCCGGCGCGATTTCGGTGATTTTCTCTTTGACCCGTTGAATGACGGCCAGCGGGTTGTCGCCGTAGCGCGCGACCACGACGCCGCCGACTGCCGGCGCCCCGCCCTTATCGAGCGCGCCGCGCCGCGCGGCGGGACCGGTGGTGACGTGCGCGATCTGTTTCACAAGGACGGGCACATGATCGGCCCGCACTTTGACGACGCTGTTTTCAATGTCTTCGAGCCGCTTGATGAAGCCGATGCCGCGGATGAAATATTCGACGCGGTTGATTTCGATGGTCTTGGCGCCGACGTCGATGTTGGCGGCTTTGACGGCGGAAAACACCTCGTCGAGTGTGACGCCGTAGGCGCGCATGGCATCGGGATCGACATCAATCTGGTATTCCTTCACATAGCCGCCGACGGAGCCGACTTCGGAAACGCCTTCGGCGGCGAGCAGGCCGTAGCGCACCTGCCAGTCCTGCAGGGAGCGCAGCTCCTCCTGGCTCCATCCGCCGGTCGGGTTGCCCGCCTCATCGCGTCCTTCGAGCGTGTACCAGAAAATCTGACCGAGCGCGGTCGAGTCCGGTCCCAGCGCGGGTTTGACGCCGTCGGGCAGGGTGCCGCTTGGCAGGCTGTTGAGTTTTTCGAGTACGCGGGTGCGCGAGTCGTAGAAATCGGCTTTTTCTTTGAAGATGATGTAGATGGAGGAAAAACCGAACATGGAATAGCTGCGGATGGTTTTGACATCCGGGATGCCCAGCAGCGAAACGGTCAGCGGATAACTGATTTGGTCTTCGACATCCTGCGGTGAGCGGCCCATCCATTCGGTGAAAACGATCTGCTGGTTTTCGCCGATGTCCGGGATGGCGTCAACGGGCACGGGATAGCGCTGGATGCCGGCGAGCTTCCAGTCGAACGGCGCGACCAGCAGGCCGGCGATAATCACTGTAAAGACGAACAGCGCGACCACCAGCCGGTTGGTCAGGCAGAAGCGCATGTACCGCCCGATGAGCGAACGTTGCTCAGGAGTTTGTCTGTTTTCAGTGGTCATAGTGCTCGTTCAGCATTTTCTTTGTTTTTTGTGCGTTTTCTCAATTGAAGATTCTCCTCATCGGCAATTAGGTAGAATGATTTGTAGGCAGAATGATGGTTGCCATTGATCCAGAAAGAGAAATTATTCTGCCTAAAAATCATTCTGCCTATCTGATCCTGTTTTGGTTGCGTTTCACCATGAACGGTTAATCATTCTGTTGCTTTGTTTAGGGTTTCTGGCTTTTCTCCAGCGGCTTTGATTTTTTCGAGATAGGTGTCCGGATCGCTCAGGAAGTCGGTTTCGCAGCCGGGGCAGCAGAAGTAGATGCGCATGCCGTTGTAGTCGGTGAAATATTGCTTGTCGATCACGCCGCCCATGACCGGGCAGAGCGTCTGCGGCTTCAGCTCCATGTTCATTTCGCCTTGCTTCATGCTCTCTGCGCTCTGCGCTACGCTCATCATGGAGGGTTTGGCGTGAATCTGCAGTTCGGCATCCAGTTTGAATGCGCCGCGGGTGACAACCCGTTCTCCTTCGCTCAGGCCGTCGTTGACGATGTAAACCGTTCCCGCTTTCGGACCGAGAACGATTTCGCGCCCTTCGTAGGTCGGTTTTTCCTGATCCGGAACTTCGACGTAAACCACGGCGCGTGTGCCGGTGATCAGCGGCGCGGTCGCCGGAATGACCAGCGGCGCGTTGGTTTCATCCGCCGTGACATAGCCCAGCTCTTCGGCCGAGACCAGATCCATGCCGCAGATGTCGCAGGCTCCCGCAGCGTCTTTGACCACTTCCGGATGCATCGGGCAGATCCATTTTCCGGCCAGCGACGGGTTGGTTACTTTGCCGTCTTCGGCAATCGAGGGGTGGGCGATGGCGCGGACAAACAGTCCGGGCTTCATTTTCAGTTCGGGGTTGTCGACGTTGACGCGCACGTTGACGGTGCGGGTGGCGGCGTTGAGCAGCGGATCAATAAAGGCGATGGTTCCTTCGAAGGTTTCGCCCGGCCACGCCTCGGTGGTGAAGGTGACCTTCTGTCCGTAGCGCAGCCACGGCAGATCGGATTCATAGGCTTCGAGCTGCACCCAGACGCGGGAGAGGTCCGCGACGGTGTAAATCCGGTCGCCGGTTTTTACGTAGCCGCCTTCCTGCGCGTTCTTATGAATGACAATGCCGTTGACCGGGGAATACAGGGTGATGTGATCGGTGATTGTTCCGCGCGTTTCGATTTCCTGAATCTGTTCGGCGGTCAGCCCCCACAGCCGCAGTTTCTCGCGTACGGCTTCGACGGTGGATTGCGAGATATCGCGTACAATGGTACTTTGACTGTTGGTCAGCGCTTTAACCGATTGAAGCGCCTGAATCAGTTCCTGCTGGGCGCTTAGCAGTTCGGGGCTGTAGATGGAGGCCAGATGATCGCCTTGTTTCACCTGCACGCCGGTATAGTCCACAAACAGCCGGTCGAGCCGTCCCGGCATACGGGCGGCCACGAAGGCGGTGCGTGTTTCATCAAAATCCACTTTGCCGACCATGCGAACGTCGGCCTGAACAAATTTGCGTTCCACCGGCGAGGTTTCAATCTGCATGAGTTTCAGGGCAGACGGAGTGATCGTCAGTTCGCGCGGATTATTGCTGCCGCCGCCGGTGTCGAGCGGGATCAGATCCATCCCGCAGATCGGGCATTGTCCAGGGTTTGGAAGTTTAATCTGCGGATGCATCGAGCAGGTCCAGAGGGAGACTTTAGGCTTTAGGCTTGAGGCTTTAGGTTTGGAGGCTGGGGACTGGGGGCTGGGAGCCGTACAGCGGCCCAGCGTGAAGGTGACCAGCAGAATCAGCAGTCCGCCGAGTGAAATTTTCCAAACATTGGAAAAAATGATTTTCATAATATGCTCCTGTTTAAAATTCACGGCCGGTCAGCATTTCAATTTCGGCCAGCCGGATTTCGCGGTCGGCCACGGCGCGGTCGGCGGCCAGTTGAAATTCGAGCAGGGTGCGTTGCGCTTCGATCAGTGCGGTGAAGCCGAGGCTGCCGGATTCAAACCCTTCGCGGGTGACTTCCAGCGACTGCTGCGCTTTGGGGATGAGCGTGTCGCTGTAGAGATTCATTTTCCGCTCCGCGTCGCGGAAGTTATAGAGCGCCATTTGCAGATCGGCTCTCAGCCGGTTTCCGGCATCGACGCGCAACTCTTCGGCGGCGGCCCGGCGATAAGCCGCTTCCTGTTCGCCGGCTTTCAGTTTTCCAAACCAGATCGGCAGGTTGATCGAGACCGATGCCATCAGCGGGTCTTTGCCGCTGTCCGGCGTGGACATGAGCGCCTCATCCGTTTGGGTGTAGTCGAGCCCGAGCATGATGTCGGGATAGCGCGCCTTGCGAGCCAGTGCGGCCGCGTCCGTTTCTTTACGGATCATGGCGTCCACCTGTTTCAATTCCGGGCTGGAGTCTTTCAACCACTGCTGTGCCTCATCATCGCTGAAAACGGCCAGTGTTTTTTCTTCGGACTGCGGCCAGGGCAGCGGCTCGCCGGAAGGGCGATTCAGCGCGGCGCTCAGCCGGATGGCGGCCGGAACGCGCAGGGCCTCTAGCGCGCGCAGTTTGTCGTCCAGCTTGCCCAGCTCAACCTGAAGTTGAAGCAGTGCGCTCTGCTGGACTTCCCCGGTCTGGAACCGGGTGCGCGCCACCTCTTCCATGTTTTGCAGTAGAATCAGATGCTGAAGGGTGATTTCGGTTGAGCGGTGCAGATAGTCGTATTCAAAGAAGGCGGATTTGACCCGGTAAAACAGGTTGAGTTTGGCCTGCTTGTAGCGCTGGTGTTCCGCTTCGGCCATTTCCATGGCGGCATCGCCGCGCAGTGAAAGTTTTCCAAACCATGGAAAAACCTGCGAAATGCCAAATTTCTGACGCTGCGGGCCGACGCGCGTTTCTACTTCCTGAATGAAGTAACCGTAGTTAAAGCGCGGGTCGGGCAGGGCGGTTACCTGCGGCACCCGTTCGAGCGCCGCTTTCCAGTTGTTGAACGCCGCTTCCAGCCCCGGATTGTTCTGCGCGGCCTCGGTGAGGTAATCGTTCAGTTCATCCGCCCGCACAACGGGGGTTGCAGCGGCCAGAAATACAACCGGTAAAAGGAGCTGGAATAATTTCATATCATTTTCCGTTTTGGGTGATCGGCCCGGGCGGGATGCGCCCGGGCTTCGTCGGCACTCTATGCCTTAGTGGGCAGAATCGTCATTCTTTTTCTGCGGATGTGTTATCGCCTTTGGTTTCCGGAGCTTTTTCCAGTTCCACCCCTTCGGCTTTCATCTGTTCGATGTATTTTTTCGGGTCGGCCTTAATGGTTTTCTTACAGCCTCCGCAACAGACATAGATGCGGTATCCGTCGGCATCCACATACAGCTTAGGATTGACCTTGTTGCCCTTCATCACCGGACAGGTGGTTTGCGGTTCAGCGAATACGGCTGTTGCGGCGATCATCATCATTCCTATTAGTAGTCTCTTCTTCATCCTCTTCCTCCTTTTTCTATGAGTCCAATATTCCAAAAATCCATCACTCCAACATTCCATTCCCTAATATTGCTTTTTCATTACGCATAGCAGTTCTTCCAGCTTCTCATCGCTTTCCTTCTTGTTGCCGGATTCGACAGCGCTGCTGACGCAGTGATGCATGTGTTTCTGGAGAATCTGCATTTCAACGGAACGGAGAGCCGAGCGGGCGGCCTGAATCTGGGTTATAATGTCGATGCAGTATTTTTCCTCTTCCACCATGCGGCGGATGCCCTGCACCTGACCGGCGACCCGTGAGAGGCGGTTGAGGGTCTCTGTGTGTGTTGTTTTCATGGCCCTCTTGTATACCCCCATAGGGTATATGGCAAGGAAAACAATCGGAATAGTCGGGTATTGTTTTTGATGCTGCCGGACGAATTTTCATGACGGCATTTAATGGTTGGTCTAGTCTGTATGCCTTATGGAGGCTGCGATTAAACAATTCAGGCAGGTTGCGGTGTTAAAGGGCGGAATTTCCGCCGAGCGCGAGGTTTCGCTGGTATCGGGCGCGGCGATTGCGGCGGGCTTGCGCGAAACCGGTTACGACGTGACCGAAATCGACGTCACGGCGCCTGATTTCACGGTTCCCAACGGCGTTGAGGCGGTTTTTATCGCGTTGCACGGAACATTCGGCGAGGACGGCGGATCTCAGGCCCGACTGGAGGAACTGAAGCTTCCGTATGTCGGTGCCGGGGTGGAAGCCAGCCGGATCGCGTTTGATAAACTTTTGACCGAACAGTGTCTGCTGAAGGCGGGTGTGCCGGTGCCCGAGAGCGAAACGCTGGTGGCCGGTCAGGCGCGTACGTTGACGCTGCCGGTAGTGGTGAAACCGCCGCGTGAGGGGTCGAGCGTTGGGTGTCATCTGGTTTTTGACGAGTCCGATTGGGATGCGGCGTTTACTGAAGCGTTGACGCATGACGAAGAGGCGATGGTGCAGCGGTTTATTCCGGGGCGCGAATTCACGGTCGGCATTGTGGATAGCGAGGTGCTTCCGGTGGTTGAAATTTTTCCCGCCGGGGAGTGGTATGATTACGCCGCGAAGTATGAAGTGGATACGACGCGCTATATTGTGCCTGCCGAGCTGAGTCCGGAAAAGACGGCGGAGATGCAGGCAATGGCCCGGAAGACCTTCGAGGCACTCGGCGCGCGCGGGTTCGGGCGGGTTGATTTCCGCATGACACCGGCGGGGGATCTGTTCGTTCTGGAGCTCAACACGATCCCCGGCTTTACCTCCCACAGCCTGCTTCCGAAAGCGGCGGCGGCGGCCGGAATCGACTTTCCTGTGCTTTGTGATCGAATCATGCGGACGGCTTCCTTATAAAAGCGGGAAGCATTAGCATACGGAGTTTCAAACTATGGCGGCTAAACGAGGAACCAAACGCAGATATCACGCACGAACCAAGGCGTCAAAAGAGACGGCCGCCCGGCGTGGGATCCTGATTTCTCTTACGGTTGTTTTTGGTTTGGTTGTGCTGTTCGGCGTTTTTCAGGCGCTGGCCTATACCGGTTCTCTGTTTTTTTCCCGCAATCCCTATTTTGAGCTCAAACACATATTGATCCGTTCCGACGGCCGGCTTTCCTCTTCGCAGCTGATGGAATATGCCAAGCTCGAAACCGGGGTGAATCTGTTTGATGTCGACTTTGATACCCTGCAGGCGGATCTGGAAGCGGTGCCGCTGGTGCAGTCTGTCCGTATTCAGCGCAAGCTGCCCGACACGCTCGTTGTGGATGTAAGCGAGCGGACGGCGGTGGCGCAGGTGAGCTGGAAATGGCGCTCCGTGCCGTTTCTGATCGACCGCGAAGGTGTGGTTCTGCCGCCCACGCGCACCGGGCAGGCACTTCCGCTGATCGAAGGGGTGAAGCTTGACCAGTTGCGGCCCGGAGAGCAGATCACGGACCCCGGGGTGCAGTACGCTCTGGAACTTCTTACGACCTGTGACGCCATGCGATTTTCCAGTCAGATTGGGTTCGAACGGTTTGACCTGCGCTATCCGGATCACATCACCGCCACGCTGACCGGCAACATCAATGCCCGCTTTCCCCGCCAGGCGGCTAGAGAAAAGCTGATTCGTCTCGCCCGGGTAATGGAAATCGCCCGTGAGCAGGGGCGCCGCATTAAAACCGTCGACCTGACACCGGACGGACTCAACGTGCCGACCACTGATTACTAAAGGATTTTCCCGTATGTCCGCTCCGCTCATTACTGCTCTGGAAATTGGCACCACCACCGTAAAAGTGCTGATGGGTGAGCTGCGCGAAGACGGCGGGCTGATGGTTGCCGGCCTCGGCGAAAGCGAGTCACGCGGAGTTCATAAGGGTGAGATTATCGACTTTGAACTCGCGCTCAATGCCGTGCGCCGCGCACTTGAAGAAGCGGAAGCCACCGCGCACCGTGCGATCGGCGAAAGTATCTATTTGGCGGCATCCGGCGGCCGCGCGGAAAGCCGCCTGCATCAGGCGGGGATTCCTATTCTCAATGAATACGAGGAGACCGGCGGGGAGATTACGGCCGATGACATCGACCATGCGCTGGAGGTTGCCCGCAAGGTGCCGCTGGCAGATGACCGGATTCGCCTGCACACCCTTCAGCAGACCTTCGAAGTGGATGGGCGCGGCGGAATTGTGAATCCCGAAGGGATGCTCGCTCAGGATTTAAAAGTGGGCATGCTGCTCATTCACGGCCGGCGCTCAACGGTTGAAAACCTCAAAAAACTTCTGCAGGCCGTTCCGGTCACCTGCGCCGATGCGGCGTTCGCCGGCTTCTGCTCCGCGCTGGCCGTGTTGACCCCTGAACAAAAACGCGCCGGAGCGGTGGTCATCGATCTCGGCGGCGGAACCACCGATTTCGTGGTGTATAACGGAGGCATCGTCAAGCTGGCCGGCTCCATTGCCGTCGGCGGCAGCCATGTAACCGAAGACATCTGTTCCGGACTGAACATCAACCGCCGGCAGGCTGAAGCGCTCAAAAAAGAATCCGGCAACGCGGTCATTAATGCCATGGCGGGCGAACAGTCGTTTTCTGTTCCGGCGGAAGGCGGATTCAGCGGGCGTGTTGTTCGTTCCGTCACACTGCACACGATCATCAACGCCCGGATGAAGGAAACCTTCCGTCTGATTGCGGATCAGATCGAAGACAACGGCCTTTCGGGTGTGCTCAATGCGGGTGTTGTTCTGACCGGCGGCGGATCGGCTCTCGATGGCGCCGTTGATCTGGCGCAGCAGGTATTCAATGCGCCGGCTCAGATCGGCAAGATCTATGACTGCGTCGGCGTTTCCACGAAAAAGGAGGGCGCCCGTTTTGCCGCCGTCATCGGCGCGGTGCGCTACGCCGCAGATCAGCAGAGCGCCGCGCCGAAAGAGGCTTCCCGCTTACGTCAGTGGTTCTCCAAGCTTTGGGGAGGGCATGCATCTTGAATGTTGACACATTGAATATTGAACAGCCCAGTCGCGGATTGCGGAGGATTCTGGTTCTCGGGCTCGGCGGAGCCGGTTGTTCGACCATCGCACGGATTGCTCCGCGCGCGCCGGCCAGCATGGAATTCGCCGTGATGGACTGCGATTTCCAAACCTTGGAGACCTGTGCCCACATCGAAACCCGGCTGGATGCCGGCAAGGGCGTCACCGACGGGTTGAGTGCAGGCGGCGATATGGAAACCGGCCGCCGCTGCGCCGAAAAAGCGGGCAAGCCGATTGATGCGCTGCTCAGCGGGGTGGATCTTTTGCTGGTTGTGGTCGGGCTCGGCGGTGGCTTTGGCGGCGGCGCGGCTCCTGTGGTTGCGCGGATGGCCCGCAACGCCGGGGCCAACACCATCTTTTTCACCCTGTTCCCTTTTAAGTTCGAAGGCGGCGTGGTGCGCGGCAAGGCGCATAACAGCCTGCGCCGTCTGCGCGCGTATGCGGACGCCATCATTCAGATGCCCAACAGCCGTATTCAGCCGGACGGCGATGCGCTGCTTGAAGACAGTCTTGAGCGGTCCGGCCGCACACTGGCTGCGGGAGTGGTCGGCCTCTGGCGGCTGCTTACTGAAACCGGCGGTGTTTGCAACCTCGATTTCGCAACGCTGCACACACTGCTTCGTCACTGCGACGCAACCTGCCGCTTCTCCTGCGCCGTTGCGACGGGCGACGATCGCGCCGCTGAGTTGGTGGAAATGCTGCGTTCTCATCCGCTGGCCGAAGACGGCGCCGTGTTTGAAAATTCTCCCGGCATGATCGTCGGCATTACTGGCGGCGATGACCTGCGGCTGTCCGAAGTGCAGCAGATTGTAGACGGCGTTTCGCCGGAGAATGAAACGTGCTGGGTAAAAATGGGTGTTGCCACCGACCCCGCCTTTACCGGACGGCTCGCGGCCATTGTGCTGGCGGCTGAATCCTGGAAAGAGCCGCTAGTGGAAGACTCCACGGGCCATATCAGCGGGCAGGGCGAGCTGGCCGGAGTGCTCAAGCCGCGCTCCAAAGCATTCGGCGGTGCCGAACGAACCATCTGGAATGGCGAAGACCTCGATATTCCCACCTACCTGCGCAAGAAAATCAAACTTCCCCGCTAGCAACACCCGCCTGCAACGCTGTAGCACTGCGGGCAGGGCGTTGCAGGAGGGCACTTCGCTACTTTGCGCGGACATAAAGATTTCTACCACCCACTTCGTTAGAGGAAGTTAGAGAGGCTCCGAGGTGGAGAGTCACATACCCCACGTTTCATTTGCTCTGACTTTCTCGGAAGCCCCTCTAGCGAAGCGGGTGGTGAAAATATGAAGTTTCTTGAATATCAGCCATTCAAAATGACGAAGAGCCTTTTTAAGCCGTTTCAACCACAATGCGGCTTCCATGGGCTTCGACCACTTTGATGGCGGAGCCTTTTTCGATGAACTCCCCGTGGGTGATCACATTGACGAGCTGTCCGTCGAAGAGCGCCCGGCCTGCCGGATGGAGGTTCATTTCCGCAACGCCTTCTTTGCCGAGCAGTTCGCTGTGATCGTGTGCGGCGCTAAAGCCGCTTGCACGGTCGGTGCTTTGAGAAAGAACCAGTGGGCGCACGACGCGTGATTTTGGCAGGAACCGTCCGGCGGCTACGGCCAAAACGACCGTTCCGGCCATTCCGAGCGCCAGATTGGTGATGGCGTGCTGAATGGTGGCTCCGCCGCCGGAGAAGGCGGGCAGGATTTCGCCGGGCACCTGCCAGCTCATGGCGTTGAGCAGAGAAACGAGAATCAGTGCGATGCCACTGATGCCGAGCACGCCGAAGCCGGGTGTGATGAACACCTCGATAAAGAGCAGGGTGAACCCGATGATGAAAATGACCACGTCCTCCATGCCGGCCAGCCCGGCAATGTGATGCCCGAAGAAAAAGAGAACCAGCGCCGCCGCGCCGGTAATCCCGGGAAGTCCAACGCCGGGCGTTTTGATTTCCAGATAAATTCCGCCCAGACCGATCATCAGCAGGATGGGGGCGATGGCGGCGATCACGCGGGCCAGTTTTTCGGCCGGAGTGACTTCCAGTTTTTTAATTTCCGCGCCGGGAAGTCCGATGGCTTCGAGCAGGGCATCCAGGTCTTCAACCGTGCCCTCAGAGAGAACGCCTTCGGCCTCGCTGGCGGTCAGGGTGAGCAGTTCACCCGCTTTGCTGACGATGTTGGTGCCGATTTTATATTCCGTTTCGCGCCGCACCATGGCTTCGGCCAGTTCCGGGCTGTGTCCGCCCTGTTCGGCGGCGGCGCGCACCATGGCGGCGACGCCGGATTTCATTTTTTCGCCGACATCTTCGTTGAGATCCTGCACGCCGCCGGTCGGCCCCATCAGAATGGGGGTGGCCGCACCGATTACGCTGCCGGGTGCCATGTAGATGTGCGGGGTGGCCAGCGCGATGATGGCTCCGGCGGAGTAGGCATCGCGCTCAACGAAGGTATAAACCGGCACGTCGATTTCGCGGATGATTTCGAGAATATCGCGGGTGACGTCCACACGCCCGCCGGGCGTGTCCATGGTAAAGATGATGGCGTCGGCGTCGACCTTGGAGGCCTCGGCCACGCCGCGGCGGATGACGTACAGCAGGGCGGGTTCAATCTGATTCTCAATCGGAATTTGATAAACCAGAGCGGAGCTCCGAACTCCTGTCATGCCGGAGCGTTCCTGCGGAGGCGGATTGGAAAAATTATCCTCACTTTTTCCAAGGGTTGGAAAAACGAGAAGCGCGAGAAGTGCAAAAACGATTCGTTTGGCTTTCATGCCTTGGAGCATAGCCTGATTTTTCCAATGGTTGGAAGTCTATTCCCGCCTGCAACGCTACCTGCCCGAAACACTGCGTGTAACGCTGTAGGCGGGTAGAGCTGCCTGCCCACTAATTGACCTAGCGCGGCAAAGTCATGGTGAATCACGGTGAACCGCAACCAAACAAAAGCAAAACAGGCAGAATGATTTTGAGGCAGAATGATTCAGGCCTAGCTTTGTTTCTATCATCCATCATTCTGCCCAAAAATTATTCTGCCTGATCTTCAAAAGGATAGAGCTCCTGCAAAAACGTGCATGAAAAATGAGAAGTTGACGGATAGTAATACAGATGGGAAGAGGCGGATTGCGAACACTTGAAACTTTCTTGGTGGCTCTGTGCCTTCGTGTGAGATCATTTTCCAAGCATTGGAAAAATATACATTTCTTTTTCCAATGGTTGGAAGCCTATGTATCATGACCCCGGTTTAGGGTCATATGTGGAACGTTTTCCACTTATATACTGTTTGATTGCATAAAAAACATAAATCAGCTCACCCCTAGAAACCATACAGGAAGAATTTCAGACAGGATTACAGGATCGACTGGATGGGAAATTAAAATCCTGTTCATCCTGTAATCCTGTCAAAAAAGATGAGCATGAAATAAAAATCGAACCCGTCAAGCGAGCCTGCGTTGATGACGCTCGTCGTCTCTTCGAAAGCACACATCACGAGGCTTCTTTCAAACGTTGGCTAAAGATATGAGAGTAAAAACAAAAAATATAAAACACATCATCCTATGGATTTTCGCACTCATCATGTATGTGAGGGCCTTGATTTTCTCATACACCGAAGACCGACAACTGATGTTTTGTTTTTTACTCGCTCAGATTCCGTTGTTCTTAATTTGCTGGGGTCTAAACACACTTCTGTCAGGTAAAGACATCCGTGATATATCCAAAAATCTAACCCCACTGGAAAGGGAGGAATCAATACGGCTGGCAGCGTCATACGGCAGTAAAATTGGAATATTTCTTGCCGCTCCATGCGCCATTATTTCTGGATGTTTATATGCGTTCGGTATCCGAACAATTTTGCCGTATGCGCTTCTTTTCTGTCTTTTCATGATCATTCTCACGCCAGTCATCATTCTGCAACGCAGGAAAATGAAGGCATTCATGTATTCAACAGACTACGCAAAAAAATCAGCCTCATTTTAAACGCTGGTTTTAAATAGAAATGAAAACAGGCGTGCGAATTGAGTGGATTACAACCCGCCTTAAAAGGGGTGTCACGTAGAACTTTTTTTTGTTATGTTCGGGCCATGGAGTAATCAACGGAAGGTCTTCTGTGGGATCTGAAAAACAAAACAACGAATCAAGTCAAAAACTAACGAGACGTCGGAGCGGAGTGACCCCTTTTTCTTTTTTCGTATCCATGAAGCCAATGATCACGTTGATCCTGCTGATATTCAGCGTATCGCCGGCAAGGGGTGCCGAACTGGACATCCAGAGCGCCTGGGCTCAGCCAGGCCTCTCTGCGGAGGAACGGAATGCACTGGTTGCCCAAGCAAAAAACATGCCTTTTGCAGAGATCGTTCCCGGCCTCCTGAAAACGCGCGTTACCTATCAGCCGGACCACTATATCAATCCCTGGGGAGCGACCCCCTGGAATAATGATGACTTAGAGCCGCAGGATAGAGCGTACCTGATGGCTGTCGAGGCTTGGCAGCATCACATGTACCCTGCGGATGATTGGAGCAAAGCATCGGTTCTGCTGAACCTCCTCCGGCAATCATCTGACAAGCTTGAACAGAGCGTTCTTATTGGAACGATGGTGAACAGCCAATGGTATCCTGATGCAGAAGATGTGCTGCTTGTCATGGCACTGAACAAGGAGGAAGACCTTGAGGTGCGCAGAGCGGCGGCGTCAGCCTTGTTGAGCCGATGCGAAATAGACGAATATATGCCGCTTGCCTGTGAGATCATCCTTCTCCATGAGAGGGGTCTGCCGCGCTGCCGGGCATTCAACTTAACGACCGATAAAGACTATCGTCTTCACTCTCTCAGCTTGCAGAACAAGCGGCTGATGACCTTCACCGGGTTCAGAATTCTCGCTGAACTGCCGAGAAATAATTTAAATATCGGATACTTCGTCGCGAGACGGCTGGGATATCTCCTCCGGTTGAAGGATGAATTCACTCCGAATAAATCCGGCAAATACCGCGACGCAAATGGGCTGACAGACGCATTTTTCAGCGACACCGTAAAAAATGCACTGCAGTGGTACTCGAAAAACAAACAAGAGCTAAGGGACAGTGATCAGTTCCAGGAGCGCGGGATCAAAGCGCTTCTTCAGCGTTTTCAGTGACGAGAGGATTTCTTCGATGATGAAGGGGTTAGTCCTGAATGGCGCTAAGTTAAGGCAATGTGGCTGGAAAATGAGCAAATTTTTAACAGAAGGAAACGAATAGAACGAAGGGGTTCGGGGGCATGCCGCCATTGCTTTTTGACGATATTTTCCTTCATTATCTTTGTTGCCTTCTGTGAGAAACTCGGAGTTTGAAACGGCTTAACTTAGCGTCATTGCCACTCCCTCCGGTCGTTGCCGTCACACTAGTGCCAGCCTCTGCCTTCGGCGGCTGGGTCAGTCCCATAATCTACTATTTCCCAACCCTTGGAGCTGTTTTTTCCGAATCTTGGAAAATCAGGAATGCCCGGCCGCAATTTTCTGCAGAGCTTCGGGGTAAGCGATATGTTCCTGCGCGTGAATGCGGTTCATGAGGCTTTCTTCAGTGTCATCCGCCAGCACGGGAACTTTTTTCTGGATGAGGATCGGGCCGGTGTCGATGCCTTCATCGACAAAGTGAACGGTGCATCCGGTTTCGGCGGCTCCGGCTTCCAGCGCCTGACGGCTGGCATCCAGGCCGGGAAAGTTCGGCAGCAGCGAGGGGTGAATGTTTACGATGCGTCCGGCGAAGGCGCGCAGAAGCCCCGGTTTGACGATCCGCATGAAGCCGGCGAGGGCGATGAAGTCGCCGCCGTGTTCTTCAATAAGCTGCAGGGCACGCTGCTCGGCTTCGCCGTCGAGCTTGGTCTTGAAGGGGGCGCAGTCGAGATAGATGGCGGGATGCCCGTTTTTTCGTGCCCGTTCGAGGATGAAGGCGTCTTCGACATCGGCAATAACGCAGGCGATGCGCGCATTGAGCGTGCCTGCCGCGATGGCCTCGGCAATCGCCTGATAGTTAGACCCCGATCCGGACCCAAAAACCGCAATATTCAGCATGTTATACTCCAAAATTAAATTGTTTTGGGGAGCCTAGCGTTTTAACGGTTTGAACGTCACTTTTTTTTCCGTATATTCACGGTTTTAAACCCAAGGAGCCCGCGAATGAAACTTTTGATTAAGCCACACAACCCAACTGCCCAGGAACTCTATAGCAACCACGGGCATTTTCATGACGGCGATGCCGGGCTCGACCTCTATGTTCTGGAAGACATTACGTTTGAACCGGGCGAAACCAAGCTCATCAAACTCGGCATTTCCTGCGAGCCGGACGATGGACGCGCGTACTATCTCTTTCCGCGCTCGAGCATTTCGAAAACCCCGTTGAGGATGTCTAACTCGATCGGACTGATCGACGGCGGCTACCGCGGGGAAATCATGGCCTCGTGCGACAACATCAAGGACTTTGTCTTTACCGCCGAAAAAGGGCAACGCCTGTTCCAGTTGGTTGCCACTGACAGTTCGCCGATCCACTACGAACTCGTCGAGGAACTCACGGAAACCACGCGCGGTGCGGGCGGTTTCGGAAGTACCGGGGCCTGACCCAACCGGTTTCTTCAACCTTCGGATTTAAGGTTTCTTTCGAGCCTGGGTATTTCGTGCTTAGGATTTTCTGTCCGGTAAAAACCGGACAGTAGCGAATTAGATGCTTTCTTTAAGCCAGTCGAGCAGCGCGGCGCGGTCGCTGAAGCGACCTTCGAGTTGTGCGTCGTAGGCTTTTTTCAATAACTCGCCGATATGCGGGCCGGGCTCCACACCCAGTTCACGCAAATCTTTGCCGGAAATCCAGTGTTCCGGCAGGACCGGTTCGTTTGCCATCTCTTCGGCTTTTTCCAAGAGAAATTCGTAGTTTTCGAGCAGGCCGTGGCTGCCGCTGCAGTCGATCCGGTGCAGCTCCAGTTCCAAATCAAAGGTCTCCGCGCCCATCAGCTTACGCAGGGTGGAGCGGTTCATCTTCTGCACGTCTTTGAAGCGCATGTGTCCGGCGACGGCGGTGACGATCTGCCGAATCTCTTTAACCGGCAGGCGCAGGCGGCGCAGAATCTCTTCCGCCATGGTTGCGCTGAGGGTTTCGTGCCCGTGGAAGCGGATGCGGTCCTCACCCATGAAGGCGGTGTCGGGCTTGCCGACATCGTGCAGTAGAACCGTATAGGCCAGGGGTCTATTTGGGTTTTTCATCAGGTTGAGCATGAGAACGGTATGTTCAAACACATCGCCTTCCGGATGAAATTCCGGCGGCTGTTCCTGTCCGATCATGGGAAGAATTTCGGGCACAATGTGTTCCATCAACCCCAGTTCAACCAATTCGCTCAACGCGTCGCCGGGGCGGATGCTTTCCACCAGTGTGCGCGAAAAATCATTTTCAATTCGCTCCATACTGATTTTTGCCAGATCGGCGGCGTGCGCCTGGATGGCGTCGCGTGTTGAGGGGTCGATGCTGAAGCCGAGCGTATGGGCGAAGCGGACCGCGCGTAGCATCCGCAGGTGGTCCTCGGCGAAACGCCGGTCTGGATCGCCGATGGCGCGGATCACCTTTTTCTTCAGATCGGCTTTTCCGCCGATGGTGTCGATCACTTCATCGGCAATCGGATCGTAGAACATGCCGTTGATGGTGAAGTCGCGCCGTTTAGCATCTTCTTCTGCTCCGCAAAAATGGACGCTGTCCGGGCGCCGGCCGTCTTGATAGCCCGCATCTTCGCGGAAGGTGGCCACTTCGGTTTCGATGCCGTTCTGCACAACCATGATCACGCCGAAGGCTTTGCCGACGGCAACGGTTTTGGGGAAAAGGTCTTCGATCTGTTCGGGCAGCGCATTGGTGGCAATGTCGTAGTCTTTGGGGGTGCGGCCGAGCAGTTTATCACGGACGGCACCGCCGGCAAAATAGGCGGTGAAACCGGCGGAGCGGATCTGCTTGAGAATATTGAGCGCGTTGTTGTGTGTTTTTTCCATACGGGCAGGGAGTTTGGAGAGTTTCTGCTGAAAATAACATCCTGTTTTTATTTTTAATCTGTTCCGCTGGCCGGGATGCCGGGTCTGGAGCGGGAGCGCAAATTTTGAACGCTTGGGCGTGCAGAGCCTCTTTCTATTTATTATGCTCCACCCTGTTTATGAAAAAGAAAATGACAGCGGGTGATACCGCAAAGAAAACTCTCTGGCTGATTTTCGCCGCTGTGATTCTGGCGGCGGGGATCAATGTGCTGCATCCTGAACGTATTCCGTGGGTTGAGGAGTGGGGCACCCATGTTGAAGCACAGGCGGTGGACGCCGACGTGGATCTGGTTCAGTTTTCTGAAGTGATCGACCTGCTGCGCGATCAGTCGGCTCTACTGGTGGATGCGCGCTCCGCGGAAAAGTATGCACGCGGACATATCCCCGGCGCGGTTTCGATTCCATTGAGTACGGTGGCGGACGGGCTCGTTTTGCCGGTCTCTTCTCTGCCGGTGGTAATTTATTGCGACGGCCCGGATTGCGAGGACAGTCTGCTGCTGGCTCTGGAGCTGCGTAACGCCGGCCGCGCCGATGTGGCGGTGTTTATTGGTGGAATGGCACTTTGGGAGTCTGAGTTATTGGCAGTCGAAGAGGGGGCGGAGTGATGCAAGAGAAGAAGCCTATTTTCGATTTTAAGAAAGCCATTAATCTGGAGTACCCAACAGAGTATTATATCGCGCTTTTTCTGGGTCTGTTTTTTCTGGTTGTCAGCGCGAACAAGCTGCTCGATCCGTCAGGTTTCGCCACCTCAATTTTCCGCGGGCATCTGGTGCCCTATGCGTTCGTGAATATCACCGCATTGTTGTCGATGTCGCTGGAGTTTGTCGCCGCGTTCGCGGTGGTGTTTATGGCGAACTATCGCCGGGCCGGACTGTGGATTCTGGTGGCTCTTTCGTTGGTCTGCGCGGGGGGTATCGCCGTTAATCTGCTACAGGAAATTAACACGGTTTGCGGATGTTTCAGCAACAGTGTTCGCGCGGCACCCATCAGCCATTGGACGCTGGTGCGCACCCTTATTCCGGTGCTTGCGGGTCTTTTTGCGTTACGTTAAGCCGGTTTTCCTGGTGAATTTAAAGGGATGGGGTTGTTGTGAATCGGTATTGGACTCGTGTGGTTTGGGCGTTGGGGATTGCTGGATTTGTCCTCTTGACGTTTATTTTGGTTGATTGGCTTGGTGTGGATAAATCCCTCATTAAGGAAGGGCATCCTGATTTTTCGCTGGTCGGGTGGGGGCGCACGGTCGTGCTGGCTCTTTGTTGCTGGGGTTTAGCCGTTGTGGTGATGGGGAAGAACCGCCCGGAGCTTGCCTTGTGCGAGTCTCGTTCCAAGCTGACTGTTTATTTAACGGGTTATTTCACCTGTTTTCTGTCCATCGGCTTTACGCTTCTTCTTCTGCTCAAGCATCAGCAGTTCAATGCGCTGTCTCATGAGGATTCTTATGTCGAGTGGGCTTCGTTTGCATTGTTAATTGTCAGCTCGTTGATCTTCTTGATTTCCATGTTCAGCTGTCGCCGTTCTGCGGGACAGCGTTTCCCATGGGCGGCCGCAACCTGCGCTGTATTTGCTTTTGGCTTTTTCTTTATCGGGATGGAGGAGGTCTCCTGGTTTCAGCGTCAGCTTGGATTTAAAACGCCCGATGTGTTGTTCGAGGGAAATGTGCAGGAGGAATTCAATTTCCATAACTTTTTCACGGTCGGCTTTGAAATTTTGTATTACTTCGGCACTTTTGCCTTTTTTATGGCACTGCCGTTCCTGCGGGTGATTTTTGCTAAGTGGATTGAGAAAACTCCCTATTTCGACACCTTTGTTCCTCAACCCTGTGTTGCGGTTCTGGGCGCAATGAGCTGCGGCTATAACTATGAAATGTGGAACATTTTTCCTGTACAGATCTGTCTGATCGGTGCGGTGGTTGTGTTGCTGTTCTTTCTGCGGTTTTGTCAGCAACTGAGTGAGCGGCTTCTCATTGGGTTTACCGCGGTTGTTCTGGTGGCATCCCAGTGGGTGTTCCTGATCAGCAAAACCCGTTACGAAAGAATATGGGAAGTCACCGAATACAAGGAACTTTTCATCACCATCGGGTTTGTTGTGTATGCGGCGAGCACCCTCCGGAAAATTCAAACACAGCGCCGCGCGTGCTAGCCGTATATGCGGTTACTGCGGAGATGTTTGCTGATCATCAATGAAAGCCCACCGATACCGATCAGGGTCATAACAGCCGGTTCGGGAACAGAGTGTCCGGTGGCTGACAAGGCATCACTGCTGGCCCCCAGCTCTTCAAAGGTCAGAGCAGAGTCTATGCCCCCGTCGATGCCGTTAATGTCCATGTTGAGGCTGTTGTCCTGGGTGGCGGTTGCCATCACATAGTTCATCCCGCTTGTCTGATCGATTGAGATGCTGCTTGCGCTTAACAGGTTCACGATAAATCCGAAGTCGAAGCTGAAGCTGATAAAGGCATCTGTTTTTCCGGCGCCATCCAAATCGTACGATGTTGCGGACGGATCTAAAATGGAATCGACCAGAGCGAAGTGGTAGTTGGTTCCAGCCGCCTCTGCAAAGGTCATCAGCGGCGGAGAGACGATTGTGGTTGAGCTGGGTCCGTCGTTGAGTCCGGGGCCGGGATCCCAGATTGCCAGTTGTCCTGAACCGTTGGGATTGTTGTCTACGCCCAGGAAGAGATCCAGAGAGCCATTCTGGTCAGCATCGATTCCGATAAAAAGGTTATAGTCAAAATCCCTTTTGGACTCATTTTTGATGCTGTTAAGTCGAACGCGGAAAGCCAGCGTTCCATCCGTTAGGCTCGGTGTTCCGGCATCATCAAACTGGCTGTAGAAAGCGGGATGGTTTGTGTCGCCAACCAGATCGCCGGACACCAGGCCGGTTTGTTGATCTTCCACGGGATCTGGAACGTTGGCGCCATAGGTAATGGGAATCCAGCTGGTGGTGGGAGAACCGATGATAATCGCACTGAAACATGGCAATGCTGAGAGCGCCGCCAGAATTACAAAGAGTTTTTGTTTAATCGGTTCGGTTTTCATTGGCTTCGACCGGCAGGATTCTGTTTTTTGCGGACGGAGTCAATGAATAAAAAGGTTATAATTTTTCAAGTATATGAACGACTCTGCCGGCAGCCTGACGCCAGCTCAAATGAGCGTGATAGTCATCAAATGCCCTCAGACAAAGTGTGCGATATTCGTCCGGATTGTTGTACAGCGTCGTGATGCGTCCGGCATAGGCGTCCACATCTCCCACATCAACGCAGTAGCCATTAATCCCGTCCTGCACCGCGGTCGGAATGCCGCCGGTGTTGGAGGCGATGGCCGGCAGGGCGAAGCTGTTGGCTTCCGGGAAAACATGGCCGAAACATTCCGCGCGGCAGGGTTGAAGAAGAACATGCGCTTCGCTGTAAAGCTGTTTCATTTTTGCCAGTTCGTCCGGTTTGTTTAACGATAAAAATCCGGCACAGTTCACAAAGTCCGGGACTGAATCCATATGCTGATGCGGATCGGTTCCGAGAACGGTGATTTCTGTTTTGATGCCGCGGGCGATCAGCTGTTCCGCCACCTGGACCGCTGTGTCGCCGCCTTTGCGTTTCCATTCCACACCGGTGAACAGCAGGCGGCAGATTCCATCCATCGGTTTGGCGTTCACGAGCATTTCGGCTTCGGCGCGGTTTAGCCCCGAGGTGAGGTTGGCGCCGTATGGGGCGACCTTTACTTTTTCCGGATCGGCCCCGTAAAGTTCGATGGCTTTCTGCGCGGCCCAGTCCGAGGCGAAAATCAGCCGTTCGCAATTTTCAACCGCCGCCCGATCCATCGCGCGCAGGTCGCTCAAGGTCCTTTTGGACAGGCCGGTGAAGGTTTGATAGTAGTCCGCCAGTCCGCCGTAGAGCGAATCGGTCCAGACGGCGACCGGCCGATCTGTGTTTAAATAGGCGGCGTGTTTCACTTCGGTGCACAGCACCGCATCGGCCGGGAAGTGCTTCATTTTGTTCGAAAGCTGCCGTCCGTAGCCGCGGCTCAAGGACGGCTCGGCCCAGCCGTAATATTTTTCGCGGGTGATTCGCGGGCAGAGCGCAATCCGCGCCGCGGCCAGCGGGTTGCAGATGTTGCGCAGCGGAGCCAGTGTCTGGAAGCCGCTGGCGACCTCTTCAAGATGGAGCGCGATGTTTTCCGCCGCGCTGTGAATTCCAACCGCGCCGGGTTTGCGGCTTTGCGCTGAATGGCCGAGATCCAGATGATGGGCAAAGGCCAGATTCATCGAGCCACCTCATTGTGGGTTGTGCGGGTGTCGCGCCAGATGCGTCCTTTGCGGCGCAGCTGGCGAACCGCCGCAAAAAACACCACCGTATCCATGGACAGGTGTAAAAGCAGTATCGGAAACTGGAGAGCCTTTTTGGTGCCGGTGCAGTTTTTAAAACGCTGCACGCGGGTGCGCAGGATGACGCGCAGAATGGGGCGATATTTGCGGTCTTTCAGGCGGGATGCAATCAGCTTTTCAGACCAAGCCGGGTCCGCGGCGCACAAACGGTCGATGGTTTTCCCGGCATCTTCATTTTCCTGCTGTTGCTCCAGCAGAAACTTCCAGATCCAGCGGTGAATAATGTATCCGGCGGCCTGTCTGCGCTGGGTGGCGAAGACATCTGCAAAACGGGAGTAGGACTCAAACAGGTGGGAGGCATTCTCCGCGGTGGTCATGCGGCGCGCGCTGTCGTCCGGCTCCGTCAGCAGATTGGTGACAGCCATTTTTTTGATAAACCCGTCATCCACAATGATGGAGTCTGGAATGTGGAAGCGGCGCAGAAAGTCAGCGCGGGCGCAGTAGAGCTGTCCGCAAAGCTGCCCATCGGCATCGGCCGTGAGTTTAGCTGCATGCAGGGAGAGTTTGTCGAGCAGGGTGCGGCGCTTTTTCAATGCGATGTGCTTGATCGGCCGGTCGCTGCAGGTCAGCAGGTCGGGCCGGGCGGTCAGCGCGGCAACCATGTTGCTGAGCGTGTCCTTCTCTTGAATCCGGATATCGGCGTCCATCAGAAAGAACAGCTCGGAGTCCGGACGGCTCAGCTCATGAACAAAGACATTCCAGGCATTGGTTTTTCCGGGCGCTTTCAGCTCTTCCACGCGCCAGCGCAGGGTTTGCGGGGCGTCGGAGAATGCCTGACGCGCCGCTTCCGCTGTGTTGTCGGCGCAGCCGTTCGGCACACAGATTAGCTCAATTTCATGGTGGATTGGGTCCTGAATCAGGCTCTGACTGAGCAGGCTGTGGATTGTGGTGTGAATGCTTTGTGCTTCATTCCACGCTAAGATGCCGATGCTGATTTTCATGGTAGGGTTTTCCTCAGTTGCACAGGCACCGGCGGCGCCTCAGAAACTATTGCCGCCGCGTAAGCGGGGTCAATTTCCAATGGTTGGAAAAACCATTCACCGTTTGTTCCAATGGTTGGAACCCCCGGCGTGTGATCGAGCGGCACACAGAACGAATTCAGCTCCCGGAAGATTCCTTGGCCCAGCGCCTTAACAAAAGCCTCTTTTTGCGCCCAGATATCGAAAAAGCCGTCGCGCGGATTTTCCAAACCTTGGAAAAAGTCGCGCTCCTCCGGCGCGAACCATCGCTTGGCAATGGATTCCATGGGCAGGCCGTCGCGGCGGAACTCAATGTCCACGCCCACGGCGCGTCCGGCTGTCACGGCGATCAGCAGCCGGTCGCGGGAGTGCGAGACATTGAAGCGGATCTCGCTACCTTTCAGAAACGGCTTTCCGTTTTCATTGTGGTCGAAGTGCAGGGCGGATGGGGCTTCATCCAAATAGCTCGCCAGAATCCGCCGCCGCAATCCGCGGCAGAGAATAAACCGGTCGCCATCTTCGGTTTTGATGAATTTTGCGGCCCGGTCCTGTTCATCGGCGGTCAGCAGTTCGCGGCAGGCGGCAAGCTCGCCGCGCAGTTCCGGTAGCAGCAGGTTCCAGACTTCAATAATTGTGTAAATCGATTTTAGTTTGTTCTTCATAGGTTCAGCATTTTTTTATAGCATGTGAATAGGTTCCATGCAGTCTCGGAAGCATATGAAATTTAAGGATGAACAAACCCTGATTTCCGCCGTTTTAAAACAGGCGGCGACGATGGACTCCGCGACCGCGGTGTCCTGCGGTGCGGTTTCCCTTTCGTATACCGAACTCGATCAGCGCTCGCAGGCTCTGGCTGAGGTTTTGCGTTCAAACGGGGTGGATCGTGATGTGCCGGTTGCCATCTGCGATGAACGGTCTGTTGAATTTATTGTAGCCATTCTGGCGGTCTTGCGCGCCGGCGGAGCGTATGTGCCGCTCGATCCGTCCTATCCGCGCGCGCGGCTCGAATTTATGCTGGCAGATTGCGGTGCGCAGGTGTTGCTCACTCAATCCTCTTTGCGTGACCGGGCAGGGCTGGCAGCGTGCATCATTGAACTCGATGCTCCGATTGCCGAGTCACCGAAGACGAAGTGGAATCCGCCGTGTGCGGATGATCTCGCCTATATCATTTACACCTCCGGTTCCACCGGGAAACCCAAAGGGGTGCTTTGTCATCATCGCGGTGCGCTCAATATGCTGGCGGACGGCCAGGCCTGCCGCCCGCTCGGGCCGGGTGACCGCTGCAGCTGGTGGACCCCGTCGGGGGTTGATACGTCGGTGTATGAAATATTTTCTGCGTTGTCCACCGGAGCGGAACTGGTGGCCATTCCTGAAGAGATTCGTTCGGATGTTCCCCGCTGTATAGATTGGCTGCATGAGGAGCGAATCACCTCGGTGTATATTCCGCCGATGATGGTCGCCGAGCTCGAACGCTGGGTGCATAGCCATCCGGGGCGCAGCCGCCTGCGCCGGTTGTTGACCGGGGGCGCGCCGATTCCCGAACGGTTGCTGATCAATATAGCCCGTGCGGTTCCCGAGTTGCATATTATCAACGGCTACGGACCCACCGAGGCGGCGGTCTATTGCACCAGCTATCAGGTCACGGGTCAGGGGGATCTCTCGCGGATGACCCCGATCGGCAAGCCGATCGACGGCGTGGAGATCCATTTGCTCGACCCGGCCATGCAGCCGGTTGCGGACGGGCAGAAGGGGGAGATTTACATCGGCGGGGTTCAGGTTGAGCGCGGCTATCTGCATTGCCGTCAGTTGACCGCGACCCATTTCCTGAAAAATGGTATCGGCAAAGGGACGCTGTACCGGAGCGGCGACCGGGCGCTGCGGTTGCCGGATGGAAACCTGATGTTCTACGGCCGCACCGATGATCAGGTGAAGTTTCTCGGATACCGCGTCGAGCTGGGCGAAATTGAATCTGCGCTTTGCCGCATTGAGGGCATCCGCGAGGCGGTTGTTGTTATGCGTGAGGATCGTCCCGGCTTTCAACGCTTGGTGGCGTATTATACCGTTACCGAAGGAGACCCGCCCGATTCGGACGCATTGCGCAGTACGTTGGAACTTGAGCTTCCGGCGCATATGGTTCCGGCTCTGTTTGTCCGGATTTCCCATCTGCCGGAAACACCGACCGGAAAAGTGGATCGCGAGGCGCTTCCGGTTCCGTCGAAAAGGGATGTGGAGCGGTTGCGGTTGGATGAATTCAAGCCGCCGGTTACTGAGACCGAGCGGAGAGTGGCTGACGTATTCCAATCGTTGTTGAATGTCGATCGGGCCGGAGTAGATGATCATTTCTTTTTGATGGGCGGCCACTCGCTACTGGCCACACAGGCCATTTCGCGGCTCGGAAACGGCGTCAGCCTGCAGGCATTCTATGAGCACCCCACCGTCGGGGGGGTGGCTTTATTGATCGAAGCCGGGGTGGAGGTGCCCCCGATTCCCGTCGCCGAGCCGAGAAAAACCTATCCGGTTACGGCCCCGCAGCGAACCATGTGGATGATGCATCATTCGGACCGCACAGGAACCCTTGCCAATATTCCAGAGGTGATCCACCTCACCGGTCCGCTCAATATCGAGGTGATGGAACGGGCGCTGAACGAGGTGATCCGCCGGCATGATGCCTTGCGAATGGTGTTTTTGATGGAAGAGGGAGAGCTGGTGCAACGGCCGCTCGACGAGGTGCGTTTGGAGATCCCGGTTGTCGATTTGTCAGAGACCGGTCTGGCAGAGCGTGATCGACGTGTGCTTGAAATTCAACGGAGCAACGGGGCATATCGATTTGATTTGTCAACGGGTCCGCTGATGCATGCCGAACTGGTCAAGCTGTCGGATGATCGCTTTGATCTCTATCTGAATGCGCACCATATCGCGATCGACGGGTGGGGCCTCAGTCTGCTGAACAAAGAATTTGCGGCGGTGTATGAAGCCTGTCTGGAAGATAAACCTTCGCCGCTTTCGCCGCCGGCTCTGCAGTACCGTGATGTCGCGGTTTGGATGGAGCGCCAGCAGCAGAGCGGCGCGCTGAAACCCCAGTTGGAGTATTGGCGCGAGAAGCTGGCCGCGCCGCGCCCGGATCTTCACTTCAAGCTCGACCATGAACGCCCCGATGTCTCTGCGCACAAAGCGGCCCGTCATGCCTTTAATATTCTGCCGGAACTCACCCGCGAACTCACGGCTTTAGGACACCACGAAAATGCAACGCTTTACATGGTTCTGGCCGCCATCTGGCAGACGCTGCTTCACCGCGCCAGCGGCTCGAGTGACATTGTCACAGGAACGGCGATTGCCGGGCGAACCCGCGCCGGGATGGAGCAGGTGATCGGCACCTTCATTAATGCGCTTGCGCTGCGCACGGACTTTTCCGGGGTGACCTCGTTCCAGGATGTGATCGGGCGGGTGCGGCGTACCGCGTTGGAGGCGTACGCCCATCAGGAAATTCCGTTTGCCACCGTGATGGAAGCCGTCGACGATGGAACCCGCCATCCGATTTTCCGCAACTCGTTGATCC
Source organism: Kiritimatiellota bacterium (assembly GCA_014381785.1). GTDB lineage: Bacteria > Verrucomicrobiota > Kiritimatiellia > Kiritimatiellales > Tichowtungiaceae > Tichowtungia. The sequence continues at coordinate 77,675 of JACNKZ010000035.1, read as the reverse complement.
TGCACAATATACCACTGCCGCCGAAAAAATTCGCCGGACTGACCCTGACCGATGATGAAATCGGAAATGACACCGCGAAGATGGATATGATCCTGTATTTCATTGAGCGGGAAGGGCAGCTGGAGGGGCAGCTTGAATATGACACCGAGCTGTTTTCCGCCGAAAGCATGGATCAACTGGCTGGTGACTTTTTGATGCTGGCTCGGCAGGTGGTCAAAGAGGTTGCCCGGCCTCTGGATGATACGTTGTTCGGCGATGCCGAAGAGGTTCTTTCCTGTTTCGTAATTGGCGAAGGCTCTCTTTGCTTGCGCTGTATTGATGTGTTGCGCCGTAGCGGTATGCGTGTGCTCGGGCTGATTTCTCCTGATGCGGCCAACCGCCGATGGGCCCGCAAAAAAGGAATTCCGTGGCATCATCCGGACGAAGGCTTTGCGCAGGTTCTTTCCGCCCGTCCGTTCGACTATCTGTTCAGCGTGGTTAACAGCCACATCATGAAACCCGACGTGCTCGCGTTGCCGCGCCGCGCCGCCATCAACTATCACGATGCGCCGCTTCCGCGCTATGCCGGGGTCTATTCCACCGCCTGGGCGTTGATCAATCGTGAAAAGACTCATGGCATCACCTGGCATCTGATGGTCGACGAAGTCGATGCCGGGGATATTCTAAAACAGAAGAAAGTGGACATTTCGGGTCAGGACACCTCGTTTACGCTCAACGCCCGCTGCTACGATGCCGCCGTGGACACCTTGGTGGAACTGGCATCCGAACTGGTTGAAGGCCGCGAAGTTCGCCGTCAGCAGGATCTGGATCGGCGCACCTACTACCCGTTGAATAAACGGCCCGTTCATGGAGCCCTTATCGACTGGAATGCCCCGGCCAAAGAAATCGACGCCCTGCGCCGCGCGCTCGATTTTGGCACACAGCCCAACGACCTCGGTCTGCCCAAAGTTTATTTCGGCGGGGAGTTGTATGTGCTTCTGTCCAGCGGGCAGATGTGTTCTGTGGATGGTGATCCCTGCGGGTTGCGTTTTCCGGCCCTTGGCGAGCCGTCCGGCTGGATGGTAAATGAGCCGGACTCAGAGGATCTGGGGCGGCGGTTGCAGTTCCAGATTGAGAAGATGGCGCCGCATGAACGGTTCTGGGTTCGCCAACTCGAACTGTTCCAACCCTTGAAACTTCCCGACATAAAGGGCGGTTCGACAAAGCGGTTTGCGCTCGAAGATATTCCATTATTTCTCTGCTTCCTCGCCCGGTTCTGTTCGCAGGATGTGCTGGGCGTTGGTTGGAAGATAGAGGTTGATGTTCCTGAGTTCTTTGCCTCGGTTGTTCCGCTCTGCCTGACGGTCGATCTCGAAAAACCGCTTTATGAAAATTTGCAGACCGCCGCCTTCGCATTGAACAGGTGCCGGAAACGGAAGACCTATGCGCGCGATCTGTTTATGCGCTTTCCCTCGCTTCGTGTTCGGCCGGTCTATTCGATTACTCTGGCGGAAGGGGAAGTGGCTTGCTCGCCTCAACTATGGGAGCATTTCAAGGCTTTCCGCCATTCGGCCGATGCCACCGTGCCGCTTGGATCACAATCTGTTTTGACTGATAAAGACCGCCGCGTGCTTGAAAAATTCCAGCATCAGACCTCCGGCTTTAATGATTCGCGCTGTATCCATCAGCTGTTTGAAGAGCAGGCCTGGAAAACTCCGCCGGCTGTGGCGGTGGAGGCGGTGGATGGAAAACTGACCTATGCGGAACTGAACCGCCGGGCGGATTCTCTGGCAGCTCACTTACAGGAGCAGGGTGTCGGTCCGGATATGCCGATCGGGCTGTTCGTCAATCGCTCGCTGGAAATGTGTATCGGTATTTTAGGTATCCTGAAAGCCGGTGGGGCGTATGTGCCGCTCGACCCCGATTATCCGGATGACATGGTCGAATTTATCATCGGCGACACGGCCATGCCGATGGTGGTGACGGTTTCAACCCTCAAGAACCGTCTTAAGCAGACAACCTGCCGCATACTTTGCATTGATCAGGTACCGGACCGCAGTGATGCGCCCGTCGTGACGGCGATGGCGGCGGATCTGGCCTACGTGTTTTATACATCCGGCTCCACCGGAAAACCTAAGGGCGTTATGGTGGAGCATCGCAGCGTGGTCAACCACTGTCGCGCTTCGCTCGATGTGTACGGAATCACCGGCAAAGACCGGGTGCTTCAGTTCTTTTCCATGAGCTTCGACGGTTCCGTTGAAGAACTGTTCCCCGCTTGGGCTTGCGGCGCAACCGTTGTGCTGCGCACCAATGAAATTTCCAACTCCATTTCCGAGTTTGAGGCATTTATTTTAGAGCAGAAGATCACTGTGGTGGACCTGCCAACAGCCTACTGGCACGAATGGGTGCGTAACCTGCGCGCGGTACCTAAAACCCTTCGTGCGATTATCATTGGCGGTGAAAAAGTTTCTACAGAACTCTGCCGGGTCTGGGTGCAGAAGAAAAAAGGAAAGGTTCGCCTGTTCAACACGTATGGGCCGACCGAATGCTCTGTAGTGGCCTCCGTGCATGAACTCACCACCCCGGTGAGCGGCGATGTGCCGATCGGTCTGCCGATTGCGGACACCGCGCTGGTTGTTGCCGATTTGCGTGGGCAGCGCGTACCGGTCGGAATGCCCGGCGAACTGCTGATAGGCGGCGCGGGTGTGGCGCGCGGCTATCTGAACCGTCCAACGCTCACCGCGGAAAAATTTATTCCCAACCCATGGGGCGAGGGTCGACTCTATCGCACCGGTGACCTCGTTTCACGTCAGCCGGATGGCGACATCGTCTTCCTCGGCCGTGTGGATAATCAGGTTAAAATTCGAGGGTTCCGGATCGAGCCCGACGAGATCGGCGCGGTGCTCGAACAGTATGCGGATATCAGCCAGGCGATCGTGATGGCCCGGAGCGACCTGTCCGAGCAGAAAGAACTGGTCGCTTATTATATTCCCGAACCGGGCTACTCGCCGTCGGTTAAGGAACTGCGTGTGTTTCTTTCTGCCAACCTGCCGGAATACATGGTTCCGTCCGCCTTCATGGAGCTGGATGAGTTTCCGGTCGCGTCAGGCGGAAAAGTGAACCGCAATGCGCTGCCGTCGCCGGTAAAAACTTCCGCCCGCGAGCGTGAAAACTTTGTTCCGCCCGGCACGCCTGCTGAAAAAGTGATGGCCGAAATCTGGTCCGTCGTGCTGGGAATGGACGAGATCGGAATCCACGACAACTTCTTTGATCTGGGTGGACACTCTCTGCTGGCGATCCAGCTCGTTGAACGGGTACTGGCTTCCGGAGCCTCGCTGACTGTGGCGCAACTGTTCCAGTCTCCCACCATTGCGGAAATGACTCAGATCATCGACATGCGCGGGGAGGGCGAGTACAAATCGCTGGTCTGCCTCAAAAAAGGCACGCCGGGCCGCGTGCCGTTCTTCCTGTTGCACAGTGCGCCCGGTGATCTGCTCGGGTACTCCAATCTGGTTCACAACCTGCCCGCCGAACAGCCCGTTTACGGCTTCCAGTCGCTGGGATTGATTGATCCGGAAAACGTGCACTCCACCATTCCGGAAATGGCCGCTTACTATGTTTCTGTGCTTCGTGAGTTCCTGCCGGACGGCCCGTACTTGCTAGGCGGCTGGTGCTACGGCGGCTACGTGGCATTGGAAATGTCGCGGCAGCTTAAAGAGCAGGGTTGCGAGGTGCAGCTGCTTGCATTGATTGATGCCTGGGCCTATCCGCCCGCCGAGCGGCGCCTGGCTTTCTATTGGCGGCGCTTGCAACTCATGCGGGTGGTCGGCTTCCAAGATTGGGTCTCCATCATGAAAGAGAAGATCAAAAATCTTTTCCATGACAAAGCCGCTGATGTAACAACCATGCTCGATGGTGTGCAGACCACCGAAGGCGTGCTGGCTAACCGTGAAGAGGTCTATCGCCGCAACCGCGAGGCCGCGCTTAAATACTCACCACGTTATTACCCGGGCTGCGTTACGTTGTTCCGCTCTGACGACATCGCGGCCTGGTTCCTGCCCGACATGACCATGGAATGGGCGACGACCACGGACGATCAGGATATCTATCTCGTGCCCGGCCCGCACCGCGGCATGCTCCACGAACCTGCTGTACAGGTGCTTTCCGCCCGGTTGTCCAAAACCATCGAAGAGGCCCTGTCCTGATTTTTCCAATCTGTCGAGCCGTAGCCGCTTGACCTCCATAGCCTCGGCGACGGAGGTTGGCGCAGGCTGATGCTTGGAAAAGGTAAGGTAAAAATCGTTTCGGTGAGCTACTCTGCAACTGCTTTTTTTTTAACCACGCTGAAAGCGTAGCGATAAATAATTTTCGAAGAAAATAGTGACGACAGGAACGGTTCATCACACGAATGAACACGAAAACAAGGGGTGGAACGATTCTTGCCGCTCACTTTGTTCTTTACCCCACCGCTGTGCGGCGGAGCCTTTCTCGCAAAGTTCGGGTTCTGACCTTGGAAAATATGCGGGTAAAAGTTCCAATGATTGGAACTTTCGGGTAAAAATGCTCCTAACATGTCAGGGTATAGCTTTGGCGACAGTGTCTCGGCGAAGCTCATAGAGCGAAGACGAAAGACTGATGTTTGGAAGGGCGTATGGAAAAATCACAGCGAATTGATAAAGCCGCGCGACTGATCGAGTATTTGACCCGACTCGCAGATCTTCGCAGAAAATCCGTCAAGGACATCGCCAGCTATAGCGGTAGATCCTGATGACAGCAAAAGAAACGCAAACAACAGACCCGGAAGTTCAGGAGAAACTGAGTAAACGGATCGTCTGTTTATACGACATGATTCGCTGTGCAGAATCTTCCCGTTGTCTTGTGGACTGGATTGGCACACCAGAAAACATCAAGAAAACAAGCTGGGGCGGATATGGAGAGCTTTTTGGTCATATCCAACATATTGCCTATTCCGACTTCATTCTGAATGCAGTCGCCCTGTTTGAGCGTGATAAGAGTAGCTCATCGTTTAGAGCACTGTTTGATTTCATCTGCGCCAACAAATCCGAAATCAAAGTGACGGGGTTTTCGCGAGAATCTGCCGATAAAGAGCACAGCGAAGAGCGACTCTGCAAGTTCATCTGCGGACTGAAAAATAAACTTCCAGTATGGCCGCATAAAGGATTTAAACCGGAGCCGGAGTCTTTGGATCACGCTTTGGACTGGATGAAAATTAAACGCGACAAGTTGATCGCTCATAAAGAATTTCAGGACATGGTCGCCCCCCGCGCATCAATTGACATGGTTGGCGACGGCTGTGGACTCCTTCCGTTGGCCATGGAATTATACGATCAAATTTACCGAATCGCCGAACCAAGCGTTTGGAATCATTTTGAAACGTCAAAAATTAATGGCGATGGAATGCTCCCTAGCATTCGCCGTATTTCCAAACAGTTTGAAAAAGTGGTCAGTGGCGAATTTACAAAGGACAAAGCATTTTGGAACCGCCCAGCGGCTAAAATTGCGAAAGACATTACAAGCGAAGGAGAGCGGCCCCATGACTCCTGAAATTAGTGTAAATTTGTGCGATTCGTGGGCAGTTTCCAACCCTTGGAAAAAAATCCTCCAACCTTTGGAACATCCGCGCAATTTGCAGTTGAAATTTTCCAATGTCTGGAAAGCATCCTGTTTTTCGCGTTTATTCGCATCCGTTCGCGGTTTAGAGTGTTGAACTGAAAGAGGTGAACAATGAGTGAAAAATTTTATGCGGTATTGACCGGAGATATTGTGAAGTCGCGGGAACTATCCGCGAACCAATCCAAAGCTCTTCAGAACAGGCTGAAGTCCACCGCTCAGGAATTCGAGTCGGTTTTTCCCGGCAGCGTGGTTGGGGCGCTGGGCATCACGCGCGGCGACGGCTGGCAGGTGGCGCTGCAAAAGCCGGAATACGCATTGCGACTGGCGCTTTTTCTCCGAGTGATCGTGAAGTCCGAGTTTAAGACCGACACGCGCGTTTCGATCGGAATCGGGCCGGTAGACCGCCTAGAACCAAACAATATCATTGAATCAACCGGTCTGGCGTTCGAGCGATCCGGCCATGGTCTGGAGTCCATATCGGCCAAACGGTTTTTAGTTTTTAATACTGGAAAAATAGCCGACCGCATTCAGTCCGCCGAGTTGTTACTGGTGGAATGGCTAGATACCTTGCTATCCTGTGCCAGCGTGGCACAGGTCCCCTTGCTTACCTTATCGCTCTTAGAACATAAACAGGTCCGCATCGCTCAGGTAACTGGGTATGCTCAGTCAACCGTCAGTGAAGGTCTGGCTGCTGCCGGATGGGGTCAAATAAAGGGGATTTTACATCATTTTGAAAAATATCGGTAAAAACGCCGATATGGATTCAAAATCGGTATAAATGCCGATATCTTTCGCAAGCTGGAGAGCTTGCATAGGGTCAATGCAAGTTCTGGAGCTTGCTTTTATGGAGCTGAATATGAAGTGTTTCATTGTTCTCATTTGTGCTCATGTTCTGGCGGATTTCCTGCTCCAGCCGGATCGGATCGCTCGAAACAAGCATCAGTTGGGCGTGCTTTTTCTGCACACCGGGGTTCATGCGCTCCTGAGTTGGACTCTTTTTGGCTTCCGGCTCCCGTGGCAGATCCCCGTCATTATTCTTTTGGGCCATTTTCTCATCGATTTTTTAAAGCAGAAAGTGAGCGATACAGCCTGCACTTTCTGTGTAGATCAGCTTTTGCACATTGTGGTGCTGGCTTTTCTGGCTGCGGGCTATGTTCCGGCGGAACTGTGGAGTCAGTTCGATATGGTCTACAAACCTATTGTCCTTTTTGCCGGTTTTGTGGCAACGGTTCAGGGAAGCGGTTTTCTGGTCAACAAAGTGGCCAAGCGGTTGATTAAGCAGAACAAATTGGAGGTCGATGGATTAAAAGGCGGCGGGAAATTGATCGGACAGCTTGAACGCGCTTTAATCTTTCTGCTGGTTCTGATTGGTCAACCGGCGGGCATCGGTTTTCTGGTGGCGGCCAAATCCATTTTGCGCTTTAAAGAATCGGAAGAGCAGAAGCTGGCTGAATATGTACTCATCGGAACCCTGCTAAGTTTCGGGTTGGCCATCGCGCTTTCGGTCTTAACCATGAAGGCGATAAATCAGTAATAGACATCATATGAACCGCATCGACTCGTTCCTCTAAAGGAAGAGGGTCGGCCCGTGAATCGCGAATGATCACAGAATGGGTTTGGGTGAATAATGCTCGCTGATATTGCAAATAGAATCAGAGACGAACAGGGCCTATCCAATGAGGTTCCCTGCGTTGATTCAAGCAATGGCAATGAGCGGGCTAGCGTCGCCGGTCCTTCATGCCGAATTTTTGATTGATGATCTGGCCCGTACCGCTATGGTCATTGCTTACTTCTCATCCACAATTCTCCGTAGTTATCATGAATATAAGAACGTTTTTTTGGAAAACAGTCATCGCCACAAAAACCACGAAAACTCACGAAAATTTGGGGCGGTTGTTTTTGTGCTTCTTTGTGCTTTTGGTGGCCACCAATGCGCAGGCGATTGAGTCGCGGTCGGACGATCCCTATTACAGCGCGGTCATCATGGAGGCTGGCAGCGGGCGGGTGCTGTGGGAGGATCATGCGGGCGCGGAGGCTTATCCCGCCAGCATGACGAAACTGATGAATGTGTTTGTGGTGCTCGACGACATCGCGGCAGGGAAAATTCTGATTGATGAACCGGTTCAGATTGATCGCGCTACCGAGCAGATCGGTGGTCGCCAGGTCTGGCTGCGGGAAGGGGAGGTATTTCCTCTTGAAGAGCTGATTTATGCCACGCTGATTCACTCGGCGAATGACGCCGCCACCGCGCTGGCGGTTCGCGCGTCCGGCTCCAAAACGGCGCATGCGGAGCGGATGAACGCCAAGGCGCGGGAGATCGGGCTGACTTCATCCTTTTTCCATAATGTGCACGGCCTGCCGCCGGGGCCGGGGCAGCTGCCGGATGTATCGTCCGCGCTCGATATGGCCCGGCTGGCCGATGCGCTGCTGACCGCCTATCCGGGAATTACCAAATACACCTCGCAGTCGTTTCGTGATTTTCGGGAGGGCACGCCTGTTAAACTGACCAGCTCCAATAAACTGTTACGCAGTGTGGAGGGGTGTGACGGATTAAAGACCGGCTATTTCCGGGACGGCGGCTTTTCCATCACCGCGACGGCGGAGCGCAACGGCGTTCGGATTATTGCGGTGGTCATGGGTTGTAAGAGCGCCGATACGCGCAATCAGTGGGCGGAACGTTTGCTCGAGCGCGGGTTTGTTGCGGTTAATGCCACTCGTTGAGATGCCCGTCGGCCTCGTTGAGCTCGGGATAATTTGTCAGCTCGATCATTTTTTTCGTCATGGCATCCAGGCTTTGACCGCTTTGGTGGGCGAGCTCCAGCAGTTCTTTATGAAGTTCGGGCTCTGCCGTCATCATCGCGGCTTCGAGTGAGCCGTTGATTACCGTGAGCGGCTGCATCAGAGAAAGCGTCAGTTTGGAAATTTCCAGTATGAGATTGTCACGGTCCTCTGCGTTGCTGTTATGAACCCGGTCTTCGATCTCATGGATTTTTGCATCAGCTTGAGATGCATAGTCGTCAATGCCCTGACGGGCGTCCCGGACGGTGTTTTTCGCCTCTTCCGGGTTTCTTTCCGCTATTTGAAGGAGTCCGTCGAGCTTGTCCAGAACCGTTGCAATCGCACTGATATCGACATCGCCTCCATCTCCGGCAGTCGCAGATTGTGACGGGGGATTGCTTTGAGCCATTAAACGCTGCCAGTCCTTCGTCGGTATGTTGGATGCCATCAGCTGCTCGCGGGCCTTTTCGGGGCCGACCTGTTTAATCAGTTCGACGAGTGTTTTCTCTGTTTTTTCACGCTTCAGACACTGCTCCTCATAATGGGTGGAGAGCATGTCAAATTGCCGTTCTTTTTCCATGTCGCGGATGCCGGCCATAATGCGTCGATCCAGCCCGGGGCTTTCAGCTCCCTCAGGACCCCGGATTTTATCCATAATGGTTTTTTCAACGAGAAGCATGGTCTTGGCCAGAGTCGCTTTGCCCTGGGCCGATTCAAAGGCGGATTCTTTACTCAGCCCGTCATAGGTGCGGCGCAGGCAGCCGACGACAATATCAGCCAGACTTTCACCCTGATCAATGGATGCGGCTTGCTGCCGGATTGCGGCGGCTTCCATAATCATCTGCCCCAGTTTCTGCGGATCAGAAATTGCCTTCTTTAATCCGGCGGAGCTGGCGTCTGTTCCCGACTCTCCTTTCAGGAAGGCAATGATCTGGCTGACTTGTGTTGGAGGGATCTCATTCCCGCCGTCGCCGTCGCCCGCTCCGGTTTTCTTTTCACCGTTGCGCAGGGTCACATACTTAACCTCTTCAAGCGCGATATGCTTCGCGCCGGATTTGGACATGGTTTCTTTCATTTTCTCTGCGGTTGACTCGCACAGCGCGGTTAAAAGATTCTGAAGCTCTTCCTGCGACAGACCGGCATTCAGAACCAGATGAGAAACCTTCATGGAAACCAGCCGCTTTTCGAGCGTGCGGATTGGAAGATCGCTTACTTCCACCGGCTTTTCGTCCACCGTCAGTCCGCCATGGAACGATCCGATGGTTACAGCGCCGCTTTTGAGGGCCTCCTGCAGCATTTCATATGTCTGGCTAACGATCAGTTTGACCGCTGGGTGCTCGGGGCCGTACACCGCGATACTTCCCAGCCCCCGACCGAGCGCCATGAGCACATTTCGTATGGCCGGCGCGATTTCCTGTTTGTTGGATCCGACGTTCTCAGGGTTTTTCATAAGTAGTGTGCGAGCTTATATCCAGAAGGCTGTCATATTGAGCTCAGTATAGCGGCGAAGTGAGATTTCCTCTAGTCAAAAAAAAGAAGAAGGCCGGACTTTCCAAGCATTGGAAAATCCGGCCTCGTTTTTTCCGAGGTTAACCGATCAGCTTTTTGGCGGTGTTGTAGACGTTGTCGGCAGTGAAGCCGAACTTTTCGGCGAGCACGCCGCCCGGAGCCGAAGCGCCGAAGGTGTCTTTACAGACGGTTGCGCCGCAGCGGCCGATGTATTTTTCCCATCCGAAGGAGCTTCCGGCTTCAACAACCATGCGCTTATTGCAGCCGTCGGCCATCACCTCGCTCTGGTAGGCTCCGTCCTGCGCCTCGAACAGTTCGCGGGACGGCATGTTGACCACGCGGACGTTGGTGCCTTCAGCAGCCAGCTTTTCGGCGGCGTCGAGGGTGATTTTAACTTCAGACCCGGTTGCGATCATGAGCAGGTCCGGTTTGCCTTCGCCGCTCTGGAACATCGTGTAGGCCCCTTTGGAGAGCTGACCGTTCATGTTGTATTTTTCGCGGTCGAGCACGTCGATGTTCTGACGTGTCAGGCAGAGGACTGTCGGTCCGCTGGTGTTCTTGAGCGCGGCGATCCAGGCGCATCCGGTTTCTCTCGGGTCGCTCGGGCGGATTACCGTCACGTTGGGGATCATGCGCAGGCTGTTGAGGGTTTCAACCGGCTGGTGCGTCGGCCCGTCTTCTCCAACCCAGAAACTGTCGTGGGTGAGAACGTAGATAACCGGCAGGTTCATTAGGGCGGCGAGGCGCAGGGCGGGGCGGAAGAAGTCGGCGAAGACTAGGAAGGTGGCTCCGTAGATGCGGAAGCCGCCGTGCAGTTGAACGCCGTTCATGATGGCGCCCATTCCGATTTCGCGAACGCCGTAGTGAAAATTCCGGCCTTCGAAGGAGCCGTCTCCAATGTCGGCGTACCCTTTGAGGAGGGTGTTGTTCGACCCGCCGAGGTCGGCCGATCCGCCCACAAGGAAGGGAAGCTCTTTGGCGAGTTTCTGCAGAATGTTTCCGGAGGCTGAGCGGGTGGCGAGCGCGGAGGCGAAGGCCGGCATTTTTTCGATGAGCGTTTCAGGAATTTCCTGCGTCATGTGCAGGGCCCATTGCGCGGCGAGGTCGGCGTTTTCAGTCTGCCATTCCGCAAAGAGCGTGTTCCAGGCGGCTTCGGCCTGTTTCATCTCCTCGAGGCGGGCGGCGAAGAGGTCGCGGACTTCCTGCGGGACGAAGAACGGTTCCGCAGACATGCCGAGCGCCTTTTTGGTGAGAAGAACTTCTTCTTTGCCGAGCGGTGCGCCGTGGCAGTCGGCGGAGCCTTGTTTGTTCGGTGAACCAAAACCGATTTTGGTTTTGCAGACGATAAAAGAGGGGCTTTTGGTTTCGGCCTGAGCGGCGTCAATCGCGCGCTGGATTTCGGTGTGGTTGTGGCCGTTTACGGTCTGGACGTGCCATCCGTAGGCCTCCATGCGTTTGACCACATCGTCGGTGTAGGTGATGCGGACATCGCCTTCGATGGAGATAAGGTTTTCATCGTAGAAGACAATCAGCTTGCTCAGGCCGTGGTTGCCGGCCAGCGAGAAGACCTCGTTGGAGATCCCTTCTTCGAGCTCGCCTTCGGAGCAGATGACGTAGGTGTAGTGATCGACAATCTTCTTGGCTTCGGTGTTGAAGCGTGCGGCGAGCATCTCTTCAGCAATGGCCATCCCGACGGCGTTGCCGCAACCCTGACCCAGCGGGCCGGTGGTGGTTTCGACACCCACGGTGTGGCCGTATTCCGGATGTCCGGGCGTTTTGCTCTCCCACTGGCGGAAATTTTTAATTTCTTCGATCGGCAGGTCGTAGCCGGAGAGATGCAGCAGGCTGTAGATCAGCATCGAGCCGTGTCCAGCGGAAAGAACAAAGCGGTCGCGGTCAGCCCAGTCCGGGTTTTCCGGGTTGTGTTTGAGGTATTGCGTCCAGAGGACAGCGGCGACATCGGCCATCCCCATCGGCATGCCGGGGTGGCCGGAGTTAGCCGCTTGCACAGCGTCCATTGACAGTCCGCGGATTGTGTTCGCAATCAGGTTGAAATCCATTTTTCTTTGTTCCTTACTGTGGTCATTTGGGAAAATTTAAATTAGAGTAAAAAGCGCGATTAAAGTAGCGAAAGCGCTGGGGAATTCCGAATAGGAAATAGGAGAAAATATCGGAGGGGGAAAGGAGCGCAGGCCGTAAGGGCTGTTTTTCCATTGGAATCACCATGATTGACCTGCACTGCCATTCGATTTTTTCGGACGGAACCAGCACCCCGGAGGAGCTGGTTGCGCTCGCGGAGCAGGCCGGGCTGACCGCGCTGGCATTGACTGACCACGACACAACCGCCGGATTTGACCGCTTTATGGCTGCCGGGGAAGCCTCCTCCGTTGAAACGATCCCGGGGATCGAGCTCAGCGCCGAATTCGGCCGGACTCCGCTGCACATTCTTGGCTATCTATTTGATAACGAGAACCTTGCGCTTCAGGAGGCGCTCACCTGGGTGCGGCAAGGGCGCGCCGAGCGGAATATTCAGATGCTCGCTCGATTGAACACGCTGGGCTACGACCTGACGATGGATGATGTCCGTAAGCATGCCGGCGATGAGCTGGTCGGCCGGCCGCATTTCGCCGCCGCGCTAATGGAGCGTGGACACTTTAAACATCCGAACAAAATCTATCAGCAGCTGCTCGGAAAAGATAAGGCCGCCTACGTCAACCGCCGCCGGCTGTCCCCGGAGCAGTGTGTGGAGCTGATTTGCGGCGCGGGCGGCGTGGCCGCGATCGCCCATCCCGGACAGATGAAGCTCACCAGCAATAAACTGCGCCGGCTGATCCGGCAGCTGTTGCCGCATGGACTGGGCGGGCTGGAGGTGCTGCATCCGGCGCATGCGCCGCATCAGGTGCTCGCGTTGGAACGAATTTGTACCGAGCTCGATCTGGTCGTTACCGGCGGAACCGACTTCCACGGGACGCTCACACCCGACCTGCGGCTGGGAACCGGGTTCGGAACCCTTCATGTTTCCGATCAGCTGCTCGACAAGCTGCGAGCTCGGGCTTCAGGCTGTTAGTAAGGTCCAGCTCTTGCTGATCACTCTCGAAATATGCCGACTCAACCGATAAGGAACATAGGCAGAATGATTAACTGTTCAGTGGCAGTTGCTTGTAAAAATTATTCTGTCTTAAAATCATTCTGCCTGAAAAGTGCGGTTGCACAGGGTTCTGGATGTTTTAATTTTTGTAGGGGTAATCAACAAGCTACGGGCACGGTGCCAATAAAAAAGCCCGGCATATACGCCGGGCTTTCGTAATAGGAAAACAGACCGGTTATTCGCCGCCCCAGAATTTCCACCATTTCTTCTGCTTTTCCTGAGCCTGCTCGGACGCCTTGTCTGTGCTTTCTTCCATCATTTTTTTCTGAGCTTCCATTTTCTTCTCAGCGGCCTCTTGTTTTTCAGCCGCTTTCATTTCGGCAGCCTTCACTTCGCTGGAAGCCTTCATTTCAGCCGCTTTCATTTCGCCGGCCGCTTTCATTTCGGCCGCTTTTATTTCGCCGGCAGCCTTCATTTCGGCAGCTTTCATTTCAGCCGCTTTCATTTCGGCCGCTTTCATTTCAGCCGCTTCCATGTCACATTCGGCTTTCTCTGCGGCGGTTTTTAATTCACAAGCAGCTTTTTCTTTAGCTTCTTCGGCATCGCCTTCGCATGAGCCGCAGTCAGCCATAGCGGTTCCGGCAAAAATAAGCATTCCGGCAATAAGTAGCAGTAGTTTCTTCATCTCTGATCATCTCCTTCTGGTGTGATTCATCATCTCAACTGGAACGGACATCTTTATGTTTTTATGCAACCGTTCCACCTAACGGCTCGATTTTTACTCTTCCTGCCGCGGACAGGCAACCTTTCATTGACTTTTCCAATGGTTCGGTCCACCACGGGTGTTTGAGGGCGTTCAGTTTTCAAGTCAGTACTAAAAAGAAAAACATCTCTGGAATATATTTTGACGGGATAAACAGGATTAACGGGATGGGGAGGCAATTCGCCACGAAAGCTTGCCACGCTGTAAGCGTGGGCGCAGGACGAGAAAAGAAGAAAACAGGCCGCCGCGGGGCGGCTGTTCCGCTGAGACGGAACATTGACCGAAAGCCCGCGGCAGAACACAAGCGAACTTGTGTTTTTCCCGTTGTTTTCGGTCGTTTTGTTTTATTCAGTCCCATATCCCGATTAGTGTGGATTAGTGGTTTAGTTCTTATCCTGTAATCCTGTCAAAAAATAGATGTTTGGGGTGTTCTTGAAGAGAACGGCTCAATACAATGAGCCTTCATCTATGAAAGTTGTCATCACAGAAAAGCCGTCGGTCGCCCGAGATATCGCCAAGGTGCTCAAAATCACCGACAAAAAAAACGGCTATATTGAAGGGCGCGGTTGCGCCATTACCTGGGCGTTTGGGCATCTGGTGACGCTTCAAGAGCCGGGCGAATACGATCCCGCGCTCCAGCGCTGGTCGCTCGACACCCTGCCGTTTGTGCCGGATGAATTTAGGCTCAAGCTCATCAGCAACCGCGGGGTCGACGAACAGTTCGGGGTGATCAAACGGCTCTGTGAGGAAGCCGAAGAAATTGTCTGCGCGACGGATGCCGGGCGGGAAGGGGAGCTCATCTTCCGCTACATCCTTGCTCTATCGAATTGCGAAGAAAAACCGATCCGCCGCCTCTGGCTCAACTCGCTCACGCCCGACGCCATCGAAGAGGCCTTTAAAAACCTCAAAGACGGCCACGAATACGACGCGCTCTATGCCGCCGCGCGCTGCCGCAGTGAATCCGACTGGATCGTCGGACTCAACGCCACCCGCTACCATACCGTCCGCCACGGCCGTATTGGCGGCGGCGACGACCGTGTTCTCTGGAGCGTCGGCCGGGTGCAGACGCCTGTGCTCGCCATGATTGTTCAGCGCGACGACGAAATCGACCAGTTCCGCGCCAAGCCGTTCTGGGAGCTGACCACTCAGTATCGCGACGTCACCTTTAAATACACCGGCGACCGTTTCCAGACTCTAGAGAATGCCCAACCGCTGTTGGAGAAAATCACCGGCCAGCCGTTTGAGATCACCGGGGTCGGCGGTAAAAAGAAAACCGAACAGCCGCCGCAGCTGTTTGACCTCACCACCCTGCAGCGCGAAGTCAATAAAGCCCACGGCCTTTCCGCCGCCGACACATTGGCCGCCACCCAAACTCTCTACGAATCCAAGCTCGTCACCTATCCACGAACCGATTCGCGCTACCTCAATAAAGATATGCAGCCGCGCATTCCTAAAATTTTCCAAGGGTTGGAAAAAATCCGCGGCGAGCAGATCGCGCATCTCAATCTAGCGGACCTGCCATTCACCAAGCGCATCATCGACGACAAAAAAGTGACCGATCATCATGCCATTATCCCCACCGGTATCCTGCCGGGGAATCTCGGCGGGAACGAACAGATCGTCTACAGCGCGGTGGTCACTCAGTTCATCGCCGCCTTCTATCCGGAATGCGTCAAAAATATCACCACCGTTGACGGCGTTTCCGCCGAAGTCGAATTTCAAGCCAAAGGCACCCAGATTATTGAACCCGGCTGGACCGCTCTTTTCCCGAAGAAAAAGAAGAAGGACGACGATCAAGAACTGCCCGATTTTCAGAAGGGAGAAGCAGGCCCCCACGAGCCGGATTTGCGCGAGGGCAAAACCAAGCCGCCGCAGGCCTTTAGCGAAAACTCCCTGCTCGGCGCCATGGAAGCCGCCGGAAAATGGGTCGACGACGACTCGCTGCGCGAAGCCTTAAAGGAACGCGGCATCGGCACACCCGCCACCCGCGCCGCCATTATTGAAACGCTGTTGCGCCGCAATTACATCCGGCGCGAGAAAAAACAGATCCGCGCCACCGATATGGGCCGCTGCCTGATCGCGCTGATTCAGGACCCGCTCCTGAAATCGCCGGAAATGACCGGCGAATGGGAAGAAAAGCTCAAACAGATTGAGCGCTCCGAACTGAACGATGCCGACTTCATGGGCGGCATCAGCGACTACATCCGCGGTGTCATCGAAACCGGCCGCACCGGTCAGCTCGACTTGAACCGCGTCGGGGCCTGTCCGCGGTGCGGAAAAGAAGTCATCAAAGGCAAAACGGCTTACGGCTGTTCCGGATGGAAAGAAGGCTGTAAATTCGTGCTCAACCCCGTTTATAAAAATTTAACCCTGACCGCCAACCAGGTGCAAGTGATGCTGCAGATGCGTGTTCTTCCGTATCCGGTGCATATTGGCGACGAAACCCGCCTGCTGATCCTCTCCACCCAGGGCGATCTGATGGACTTGCGCCTGCCTTCCGCCGACCGTCAAAAGTCCGAAAAGAAAAAGGCCCGCCCCGCAAAAGGGTAGGCGTTTCAAGAAGGCAATGGTGGTGCCCCGGATAGGATTTGAACCTACGACCTACGGATTAGGAATCCATTTTAAAAACAGACTTTAGCCTTTATTCATAGGGTTATGGTGAAAACCTTCGTGGCTTAAGGTGGATTTAACTTGTTTATTCTCTGCTTTTCGGGAACGCTTCGGAGCAGATACAAACAAGGGGGTTCATCATGGCAAAGGCTGACAAGTCAAAAGCAAAGACCAGAAGCGCACGCGGTACCGGGAGACTGTACAAACGAAGCAAAGACGGGCAGGAATACCGCTTTGATTCTAAAACGCCGGGGGTTTTCTGGATTCAATACACCATCGAAGGCAAACGGCAACGGCACGCCCTGACCGGGACGGACGGGAAACCAATCACCGACCTGCGGAAAGCCGAAGCCGAACGCAAGCGACTGACCGCCCCCCTGCGGGCAGGAAATCGGGAAGCACAGCTTCAATCTTTGACCGCCGCCTATGCACAAGCCAAAACAGAAACGGAACAGGCCATTGAAGAAGCCGCCCCGGTTCTGCCGATTACCGAAGCTTGGGAAACGTATCTGCAAAGCCCTGACCGCCCCGACACCGGAGACGATACCCTGCGCGATTATGCCGGACACTGGCAACGCTTTGAAAAGTGGCTTTCTGCACAAGACCCGAAGCCGCAAGCCCTGCGCGATATTACCCCGAAACACGCGCAAGACTACGCCGCGACCCTGAACGGGGGAACGGCAAGCCCTAACACCTTCAACAAGCATATCGGCTTTTTAAAGCTGTTCTGCCGGGTGCTACAGGATACCGCCGGACTGAAAGCAAACCCGTTTGAAAAGATACGCCGCAAGAATCTTAAAACGAACAGCCGCCGGGAACTGACCCTTGCCGAACTCAAAGAGATTCTGGAAGCCGCAATGGGCGACCTGCAAACCCTGCTTTGTATCGGCACCTTCACAGGCCTGCGCTTGGGGGATTGTTGCACCCTGACTTGGGGAGAAGTCGATTTAGACCGTGGACTGATTCGCCGGGTGCCGAACAAGACCGCGAAGAACGGCAAGCCTGTTCTGATCGGTATTCCCGCCGCCCTGACTGCCAAGCTTTCCGAAACTCCAAAGACCAAACGCAAAGGGTATGTTCTGCCGGACTACGCCGCAAGCTACACGCACCAGAACAGCAAAGGCTCTTATACACGCCGGGGAGATATTACAAACGAGATTCAGGAACACTTCAAAGCCTGCGGGATTCAGACCGTCAAAGAAGGCACCGGAAAAGAAGCCTACGAAGCCGCGCTGAAGGCATGGGAAGAGGGCGGGAAGAAAGGCGCAAAGCCGACCTGCAAACGCGCCGTTGTTGAAGTTGGTTTTCATAGCCTGCGCCATACATGGGTTTCATTGCACGCCGCCGCCGGAACTCCGCAAGCCGTCATTCAGAACGTGATAGGGCACAGCAACCCGGCAATGACCGCACACTATACGCACGTAAACGAAGAGACCGCCCGCCGGACTGCGGGGGTGCTGACTCTGAACGAACCCGAACCGACCGCCCGGACGGTGCCGCCGTGGATTCTCGAAAAGCTTCAAGGAATGACCGCCAAAAACTGGAAACAGGTAAAAGCCGAACTGATCGGCATGGCGGATATGAGCTGAAACGTTGCTTAGATTGCGCTGGAAGGCGCGATTTAATAAATTTAAAGAAATTTATTTTGCATCACGAAACCCCTGCAAACATTGGCTTATGTGCCGTTGTGCGCATTATGCGCATAATAAGCTTGTAGACGTAGGTAAATTTGTGTATATATTAAGTGACTGTTCCGAATGGTTTGGAACACGGGGCGCAGTCCCGTTTAACCATAAAACCTTAAATGGGAGCAGTCATGAACATCACAGAAGCAGGCTCAACTTTAGTTTTGAGCGACACCACACCCGAAGAGAAGAAGCGGATTCTTTCCGCAATCAAACAGCCCGCAGAGGGCAAGCCGCGATTACTCACACGGAAGCAGGTTGCAGATATTCTTTGCCTGCATAGCGGCTCAATCAAAAGATATGATGGGAAGCTTTTGCATCCCGTCAAGATTACACCCCGGACTGTTCGTTATCCTGCTGAACAGGTGGAAGCCCTTCTTGCACAGCGGGGGGTTGCGTAATGAAAACCCTATGCACCGCAGGAAGCTATTCAATCGGGATTCTGGACACGAACAATTATGTTTTGTTTGACCACACGAAACCGAAGCGCAAAACCCGCAAGGGCATTGAAACCGTCGAATACGAATATTCTTACTATTCGCAACTGGCACAGGCCGTCAAAGAGCTTGCCCGCCGGACGGCAAACGAACAGGCCAAAGACCTGCGCGACTGGCTGAAAAAGTTCAATGCGACTTGCGACGAACTCACAGGCCTGTTTACGGCACGGGAAAGCCTGCTAGACCTTCAGGGTTACTCATTGGTCAAGAAGCCAAAGAAAAGGCCGCCCCCCGCTTCTCCCCCGCCCGTGTCCGCTTGTAAATGTTCTACTCCCTGCGCCGTTTGCACCTGTTCGAGCTTTGAGGAAATAAACATCCCGTTATGGCCGGACATAAAAGTTATCGAGGGGGGTGCAAAGTGAACCTGCTTAAAGTCAAACCCCTGACCGATGCCGGAAACGTCCGCGCCCTTGTCGAGATCGAGACACTGACCGGGAAAATCATTCAAGCGAAGATCGTAAAACAAGAAGGTTTCCGCGCCTATCTTGTGCCGCCGGAAGGAATCACGTTCACGCATAAAGAAAAGCGAATCCTACAGCGGCAGGCCGTCACCGCTTGGGGCAATATGATAAACGGAGACCTTGCCGGGCTTCTGCTATCCGAAAAGGTTTTCAGGGGTTCACGGTTTCACCGCTTGGGCGTGCAGCTGAAGGCATGGTGCCCGGTATGTGACCGAATGACAGAAACGGAGTTTTATAAGACCCCGAAGGGACTGACCGCGCAAGCCTGCTACTTCTGCGGAACGTTGCGCAAAGGAAAGCCGTTTATTTCATGCGCCGAAGCTGAAGCGATAGAAGAACTCAAAGCCCGAAAAGGCAAAAGGGGAGTCCATGAAACCGCAAGCCTTTGATTTTGAGCAGGCCGCTAAACTGGAAAACTACGTTCGCAAGCGATACAGAAACCAGTTAAACAACGGTGCTTTGAGTTTTTATCTTTGCGCCTTCCAACCCTTGGAAAGAAAAAACCTTGGATTGTGTCAGCCGATAACCGCCGACTATCCCGAACTTGCCGCCGCCGGGTGCAGGAATCCTTCACGCCTCAAAACCGTTCTGGATTCTCTTTCAGGGGTGCTTTGTGAAGTCGAGATCGGTAAAGCGATTGTGAACGGCAAAGAAGCTACACGCCTGCGCCGCTACAGCCTGCGCGAACTCATGAACGATGAACCAAGCCGCAAGCTGATAGACACCGCCCCCGCCGATGCCCGCGAACTGGCAAGGCTTCTTTACAGCCGGACGTTTGTTTATGGCAATGCCCCCGCCTGCCGCCCTTCGTGGAACGTCTTAAAAACCGGACGGGTTTCATCCGGACAGCCGCACGTTCAGGGGCACGGCGAAGACAAGCGAACAGAAAAGCTTTGCGCCGGACTTCAGCCGGGGCAGGTGCTTATTGATGCCGACTACAAAGCCGCAGAACCAACCCTGATTCAGAAGGCTATCGGATACAGCTTCACCGCCGACCCCTACCAGACCGCCGCCGACCTGCTAGGAATCGACCGGGACAGCGCAAAGCGAAAGATCAATCAGCTTGCCTACTTCCCGGACAGTCTGAAGGCTTTGAGCTTTTGGCAATGCCCGCCCGCAGAAAAAGAGTTCATGCCATACGCCGAAGCCCTGACCGCCTACAAAGAAAAACTTTGGACTGCCGGAACACCGCACGGCAAACAGCGCAGATTCACCAACACGCTGACCGGGCGCAAAGTTGAAGCGGACAGGGGCGCACGAGTTCACCGTGGACAGGTCTTGTCTTGGCAGATACAAGGCACCGTTGCCGATGTTCTGAACGCCGCCTGTTTAAAAATCATTGAACTGGAAACTTCCAAACATTGGAAACTCTGCTTCCCGGTACATGATGCCGTTTATGTAATCGGAACACCGGAACAGGCCTTTGAGATCGGGCAGATCATGGAAGCCGAAGCCGAACGAATTAAACAGCCTTTGAGCGTGAAAGTCGAAACCTTTGGAGCGGGGGGCGTTGTTTGCAAATGCAAATAGAGAAACAGCCCTTCTACTGTTTGCAAATGCAAACCCTTATACCAGTCTTAAGGTTCTTCGGTTTTTTTCCTTTTCGCTATTCTGGGTCTTCAATCACTGGGGCGCTGTCCTCTGTGCTAGGCGCGGGCATCTGTGGTGCAGGCGGAATCCAGTTCCTTAGATACTGAGCAATATCTGTATAGAAACGCGGAAGCATAACTTCAATTAATTCAACAAATTTCACGGGAGCGGCAAAATGTTTTCCGAATGATTTCACATTAATGATCGAGACGCTTTTAATCTCACGTCCTTTGATTGCTTGCGCTTGTTCTTCAAGTTCGCAGTAAGGAAATCGGTATTTTGTGCGAGCGTTTTTAAATGATAACTCTACGAAAAGCTCTCGCAGAATGGATGGGGTTTCGGGGTGTTCAGCTAGCCGTTTTTTTAGCTGTTTATTTTCTACCTGCGTTTTTATCCAACCAAGCTGCCCCCGTGGTGTTTTATCCTGAGGCGGAAGCAAGGCGACAGACATCTCGACAGTTTTATGGGTGAAGTTTGCATTGATCTCAATATCTGAGACCGCAGACTGTATGCTTAACGTCGAAGAGAGGGTTTTATTTTTTAGGAAGATCTCGGTGTCATTATCAATGCGAGCTTGCATGTCTCCCTTGAATTTTCTGGCATCTGTTCTGACCAGAGTCCCAAGGCTACAACTCAGTTTTAAAGCAATGTCTCTTTCCTCCTGAATCCAACTTTCAATGGTTTCGGTCAGCTCCCGATCACTCTTTGTTATTGTCGCTTGGCTTGTGACTTTTTCGGCGATTGCTTTCCAACCCGGCTTCATTTGAGAGAATCCAAGTTTTCCAACTCCTGACTTTTCGTTTTCTAAATAGAGAACCACCTCGTTCATAATTCTAACCTGATCTTCATCGGCAATATTCGTATCATTGTCAAAGAGCCGAATGCGGGCAAGGGTTCGGATGAACTGCCAAGACAAATGATACAGGTCTATATTTTTTGGGACAAAAATCTTCTTCAGGGGGCTCTGTGTTGGCTCCGACACAAACTCGTTTGAAATAGTGATTAGCTTCGGAATCTGTAAGGATTTGGCTATCTTCAGATAACTACTAATCTGGTCTTTATTTAAGGTGGAGTTTCCGTTTTTCACTTCCAAGATCGCGGCGCTTTTTATTACCCCGCCTGAAACAATCAGTATTAGTCCATCTAGGCGAAGGTTGTCTGTATTGGGAAATACAATTTCTGTATAGACGTACAGCTGTCCCCCGGCAGGCAGCCCGAGATTGCTAAATATATCTTTTTTAAATTCATCAATAAGGATGAGTGAAGATAGAAATATTGAGGTCAGAGCCTCTTCTTTCCCCGGATTGATTAGAGGAATGAGTCTTGCCGATCTAAGTAAAATAACCTTTTCACTAACGAGCAAATCGAAATCGGTTTTTTTTGTTCCAACGAGCTTGTTGAATTTAATGTCCATACCGCCCCTTTTTTTGGATAAAGCTACAGAACTGAAAAGGGGTTTGCAACTAAACAGCCCTTCAGCCTGAATTTACTTACACTCTAAAAACCGAGAAATTGAGCTACGCGCGCGAGGGAGTAGTTTTTAGAGTCCCTAAAAAGAGATTGATAAGTGACATATACGCGCGCGCGCGGGCGCATACAGCCGGAAATTCAGGGTGGGGAAGCCCCACAGGTTTAAACCCCTTCTGTTTATTTTAGTCTAGGCAAGACCCTGCCTTGCATGAACCCGAATTTCTAAAACTTGTCTGAAGGTCTAGATACCATCACCGCACAGAACCCGCGTCCCCCTGCACCCCCTCACTGACCCCCCGGCCTATTTCCGAAGGGGGGGGTAGGGAATGTTCCCGAATAATATCCAGATCGACAAACCCCCTTTCGGCATCCGGTCAGATAGTAACGCCCTATGCCGTTGAACCCTAGGGGGGGGTATGCACTGACCGCCGCTTTTAATCCCTTCCAGAACGAACAGAACAGGCCGCAGAGACACGAACCCGGCACCGCCTGACCCGTTGCACGTCTTGAATCCGTGGCTTATTTGTGGCTTAACTGAAATCTTCGTGGCTTAAGGTGGACTTAACTTGTCTATTCTATAGCGGAACGGCACAGAACGAAACAGCACGCCCCGAAAGACAGGATTTAAAGCAAACCCTTGTGTTTATTGACTGAAACGCACGTTTCATTAGGGTTTTAGATGGTGCCCCGGATAGGATTTGAACCTACGACCTACGGATTAGGAATCCGTTGCTCTGTCCAGCTGAGCTACCGGGGCGATGGGATTGAAGAATGTAGATTTTAGATTGCTGATTTGCAATGTCGCAAACGCCATTTTGCGAAGCTGGATTGTCCGGCTGCCGCAGGCAGAGGCCGGATTGCTGAAAGCAAAACGGCAGTGAGCCAAGTGAACGGCAAATATGAAAGATGAAAGGGAAATCTGATTTTTCCAAGCATTGGAAAAATTGGCTCGCAGTGCCAACGCTACATGTAGAGTCGGCTCTATGAGCTGAAGACGTTCAAGATAGACAAAAATGGGAAAGTGCTCGGATATGAACTGTTCGACCGGCTCCCCCGGCTCTGACCCCGGCTCTTTTCGTCTCCATCTAAATTGCCACAATGCCCGAGCTGACCCCGGCCCGGCCCCGGTTCGCCCGCCAGGGCGGCATCTTGTAAGGAGAATTGTGTCTAGACGGGATTTACCAAATCCTCCGATATAAAATCGGATAATGAACGCATTGCAGAAAAATGTTGCCTTAAACCGCTCAAGACATTATGTATCCACTTATAAACAAATGAGGACATTTTGTCTTATGAACGATAAAATCAAAACGCTGTTCTCAGAGCACGGCGGACAACTGCGCATGAGGGATGCGCTGAATGCAGGCATGAGCCGCTACATGCTCTATAATCTTTACGAAAAAGGCTTTGTCGAACGCATTGCCCGCGGAGTCTACCGGCTCGCCGATCTCCCTCCTATCAGCGAGCCCGACTTTATGGCTATTAGCACACGCTGCCCCAAAGCGGTGCTGTGTCTTATATCCGCCCTGTCTCTGCATGAAATCACCACCGAAATCCCCCGGCAGATATTTATCGCACTCCCTCGCGATACAAGAGCTCCAACCATGAAATACCCGCCTCTCTCCATCCATAAATTTTCAGAACCGGCCTACTCCGAAGGAATAGAGGTTCGTGATATGGACGGGGTCGGAGTAAAAGTCTACTGCGTAGAAAAAACACTGGCCGACTGTTTCAAATACCGGAACAAAATCGGAATGGATGTTGTTCTGGAAGCCCTGAAATTTTACCGGGAACGCTACCGCTTTGACGGAAATAAGATCATGCACTACGCCAAAGTCTGCCGCGTCGATAACATTATGCGCCCCTATCTGGAGGCAACCCTATGAGTCCTGCCAACATAGCCGCATCCGTCAAAGCACGCCTCCAGAACAAAGCCAGTGAATCCAAAAAGCCAACCAACGACCTGCTGCGACTCTACGGCATGGAACGCTTTCTGTACCGGCTGTCAAAATCGGAGCATTCCGAAAAATTCGTCCTCAAAGGGGCTCTGCTTTTCATGGTCTGGGAACCGGACTACGAACGCCGGACGACCATGGACATTGACCTGCTCGGCTTTACTGAAAACTCTCTGGAAAATCTGGTAGCCATCGCCAAACAAGTTTGCGAAGCCGAGGTCGAAGAAGACGGAATTGAGTTTGATAGCGAAAGCATTCGAGTCGGGCGCATCAAAGAAGACGCCGACTATGAGGGCGTCCGAATTCTCATAAATGCTTTTCTCGAACGAAGCCGAATTCCGATTCAGATTGATATTGGTTTTGGTGACGCACTGGTTCCCGGCGCCATACCGGGCACCGTACCCACCCTGCTGGACTTCCCGGCCCCGAAACTGCGCTGCTATCACCAACTGACCGCAATTGCTGAAAAATTTCAGGCCACGATCAAACTGGGCGAGCTCAACAGCCGGATGAAAGATTTTTACGACATCTGGAACATCATTCAGCATGAAGAAATCGACGGAGCTGAATTGCAAAAAGCCTGCGGCGCCACCTTTGAACAGCGCGAAACTCTGTTCGATCTCGAAGTCCGTTTCTTTTCAGAGAATTTTTCTGAAGCCCTCGGCAAAGAAACCCAATGGACGGCCTTTGTCCGCAAACAGGGACTTGAGGATGTCGCTCCGGCCGGTTTTGAAGAGGTCGTCGGCATTCTCCAGACCTTTTTCCGGCCAATGGTGGAATCCCAGCTGTCCGGCAAAGTATTTTCCGCCCGCTGGAAGACCTCGGGCCAATGGCGTTAATCCAAAATAACGGCCAACTTGGATTACTGGAATGTCCTAATCCAAGTTAAAGACCGAATGAGTCAACCGGCTCGACCAGAAAAGAGTCACCCTGTTCGGAAACAAAAACACCGCAAAATATGCTGCAATGGCTCTCGGCCTCAAGACCTGGCGGGTTGTGAAAGTCTAAAGCGTATCAGCCAATTATTTAAAAAAATGCTACAACCGAGCCGACGGCGAGCTGGGCTGGCCCGACTATGGCGGGACGGCAGCGAAGCGTCAAATCACGGGCTGACCCCAGCCCCGTAAAAATTATTCTGCCTGACCT
Source organism: Kiritimatiellota bacterium (assembly GCA_014381785.1). Classification (GTDB taxonomy): domain Bacteria; phylum Verrucomicrobiota; class Kiritimatiellia; order Kiritimatiellales; family Tichowtungiaceae; genus Tichowtungia. The sequence continues at coordinate 52,510 of JACNKZ010000035.1, read as the reverse complement.
TTAGTAGGGATATTAGAATCTGCGCCCAGTGGCCGCCGCTACAGATCTTCCAACCGCCTGTGGCGCGAGACGCGCCATTGGGAAACCCACCCCGACCGTTGGCCAGCCCTCCGCAGGAGGGGATTCTATTCGCGTCTATTCGCGTGTATTAGCGGTTACAATTTCCTCAGCGCTTTAATGCGTTCCAACACCGGCGGGTGGGAGTATTCGAGGACCACCTTGAGCGGATGGGGGGTCAGGTTGCTCAGGCTGTCGACGGATAGTTTCTTCAGTGCGCTGATGAGGTCGGTCGGCCTGCCGGTGGTTTCGGCGGCGAAGGCGTCGGCCTCAAATTCGTGTTTACGCGACAGCATGCTGTTGGCGATGCCGAGGATCATGCTGATGGGCGCGTAGAGGAAGCCGAAGAAGATGAGTCCGGCGTAGAGCGGGGTGCCATCGATCTGGAAGGCTTCATGCAATCCCGGTCTGCTAATGAACAGCGAGAGAATGAAGAACATCAGCAGTGACGAGGCCAGCGAGATAATGATGCCTTTTTTGATGTGGCCTTTTTTGCAGTGGCCGACTTCGTGGGCGAGCACAGCGACCAGTTCCGGCACGGACTGCTTTTCGATGAGCGTGTCGAACAGGGCGATGCGCTTGGTTTTTCCGAAGCCGGTAAAGTAGGCGTTGGCTTTGGTGGAGCGGCGCGAGCCGTCGATTTTGAAAACACCGCTCACCGTGTAGTCCTGCGCTTTGGCAAAGTCGTCGATGGAGGAACGAAGCTCTCCGTCTTCGAGCGGGGTGAATTTATTGAACAGCGGCAGAATGACGACCGGGGCGATGAAGAGGATGAACAGCTGGATGGCGCTCAGTGAACCCCAGGCCCAGAGCCAGGCCATCGGCACGGCGTTAAAGATCCAGAGGATGAGCGCAAAGATTGGCGCGCCGAGCAGAACGGTCAGCAACCAGCCTTTCAGGATATCGAGCACAAAGGTTTTGGCGGTGGTTTTGTTAAAGCCGTATCTTTCTTCGATGACAAACGTGCTGTAGATGCTGAAGGGCAGGCCGACGATCTGGCTGAGCAGCATCAGGACCGCGCCGAAAACGAGGCCCTGCACAATCATATGGTCTGATGCGGCCTGTGCGATGCCGTTCACCCAGCGGAAGCCGCCGAGCAGAATGAAGGCGATGGTGAGCGGCAGCATGAGGTTGGCCTGCAGCTCGCCGAAGCGGGTGTTGTCCTTGAGATAGTTCTGCGACTTGGCGTATTTCTCCTCGTCGTACACCCCTCGAAATTCTTCGGGAATTTCGGTGGAAAGATTACTGAGGTTGAGCCGTTCGACGATCAGCGAGAGAATTCGGCTGAAAATCAGCAGAGCGAGGATAAAGATGAGGTAGCCGTTCATATGTTTGTTTCTCCAAAAATTCTGCGAAGTATAGGGGAGGGAGAGGGAGTTTCAAACCGCGAATGGACGCAAATTGACGCGAATGGGACAATCCTTTTTAAGGATGACGGACAACAAGATAATTTTTAAGGGCGATGTTTCCATTGTTTTAGAGGGTTACCTTAAAAGATGTTTGGTGGAATTGGCTCTCCGAGTCGGTTTAGAACGTGCTCGGAGAGCACGTTCCACCTTTTGCGATAATGAGTCGCGTCCATTGGCGTGAATTTGCGGTTCACTCTCTCTGATTTCCCGCGCCCCTTTTGCTTGATGGGGGCAGGCGGGGAAGATACCCTCTGCCGCTATGAGTAAAACACTGTTTGACAAGATTTGGGATGCACACGTCGTGAAGGAACTCGGTAACGACGAGGTGCTACTGTATATTGACCGCCATTTGGTTCATGAGGTGACCAGTCCGCAGGCCTTTGAAGGCCTCCGCCTCGCGGGCCGCAAGGTGCGTCGCCCGGACTGCACGTTCGCCACGATGGACCATAATGTGCCGACCGACGAGAGCCGGATGAACATTACCGATCCGATCGCCAAGGCGCAGGTTGATGCATTGACAGAAAATTGCGCAACAACCAGCGTGACGCTGTTCCCGCTCGGCGACGACCGTCAAGGCGTGATTCACATCATCGGACCGGAGCAGGGCATTGTTCTACCGGGCATGACGGTGGTTTGCGGCGATTCGCACACCGCGACGCACGGTGCGTTCGGTTCGATCGCGTTCGGCATCGGCACCTCCGAAGTGGAGCACGTGCTGGCTACGCAGACGTTGCGTCAGAAAAAACCGAAAAACTATAAAGTCGAATTTACCGGAACCTTGAAGCCGGGCGTGACCGCCAAGGATATGGTTTTGAAGCTGATTAGCATCATCGGTACCGCCGGTGGGACTAGCTGCGCGTTTGAATTTTGCGGCGAAGCCATTGAGACGCTTTCAATGGAAGGCCGCCTGACGATCTGCAATATGGCGATTGAAGCTGGCGCGCGCGCCGGACTGGTTGCTCCCGATCAGATCACGTTCGACTATGTTGGCTCCGGTAACCGCGTTTATGCCCCGAAAGGCGACGAGCTTGTAAAGGCCATTGAAAACTGGAAGCAGTTCTACACCGATGAAGGCGCGCATTTTGATCACGAGCTGACGATCGATGTGAATGATCTGGCTCCGCAGGTGACGTGGGGCACCAGCCCCGGTATGGGCGTGGATGTGACCGGCGAAGTGCCGGCTCTCGATGCCGTGCCGGAATATTCGCCCGCCGACGTGCGCGCCGCGCTCGACTACATGGGTCTGGAGCCGGGCACGAAGATGACCGACATCGAGATCGAAACCGTATTTATCGGAAGCTGCACCAACGGCCGTATTGAAGACCTGCGCGAAGCCGCGGAGTACATTAAGGGCAAAAAGGTCGCCGAAGGCGTCCGTATGCTGGTGGTTCCGGGATCGGAAGCCGTTCGCTATCAGGGCGAGAAAGAGCGGCTCGATCGTATCTTTATTGAAGCGGGTGCCGAGTGGCGCTTCGCGGGCTGCAGCATGTGCCTGGCCATGAACGCCGACAAGCTGCGCGACAAAGAACGCTGCGCATCGACATCGAACCGCAACTTTGAAGGACGCCAGGGCAAAGGCGGACGCACCCATCTGGTCAGCCCGAAAATGGCCGCCGCCGCCGCGGTCGCCGGTCACTTTGTAGATATTCGCGAGGAGCTTTAATCATGGACAAATTTGAAAAATTCACAGGCATCGTGGCCGGTGTTGATCGTGCAAATATCGACACCGATGCGCTGATTCCGAAAGAGCATCTCAAGTCGATCAAACGCACCGGCTTCGGCGCGGCGCTGTTTTCTGACTGGCGTTATTTCGATGATGGATCGGACAATCCCGATTTCGTGCTGAACAAGCCGGAAACGAAGAATGCCGAGATTCTGGTAACACGCAACAACTGCGGGTGCGGTTCGAGCCGCGAGCACGCCGTCTGGGCGGTCGTACAGTACGGCTTCAAGGCCATTATTGCGCCGCGTCAGGACGAGAATCCCGGCTTTGCCGATATCTTCCGCAACAACTGCGGCAAGAACGGTCTGCTCACCATTGAGCTGTCCGAAGTTCAGGTGGATGAGATTTTCCAAACCTTGGAAAAAGAGCCGGGCGTGCAGGGAACCGTGGATCTGGCCGCGCAGACGGTGACGCTTCATGCCGCTTCAGGAGATCAGGTTTATTCGTTCGATATCGCCGCTGATCTGAAAACAAAGCTTTTGGAAGGGCTGGACGATATCGCTCTGACGCTTCAGTATGAGGCTGATATTACAGCCTACGAAGCTGAACACAGATGAGCTGTGTTCAGAAATTCGAAACACTAATTTCGAAATCCGAAATAATGATTAAATTTGTGAAATTAGAATTTTCCAAACATTGGAAATTTGTTTCGTGCTTCGGATTTAGATATTCGTATTTATCACCGGAGGTGAACTATGCAGGATAACCGCTATTTGATTCCGTTTCTCGGTATCATCACTCTGGTGCTGGTCGGCTTTGTCCTTAAAGCCGCGCAAGTGGTTATTCTGCCGTTGATCATCGCCTGGCTTCTGTCCTATCTGTTTGCCCCGGTAGTCAATTTTCTGGCGCGCCATAAGGTGCCGACCGGTGTGGCCGTGCTGGCCGTCCTGCTGATTCTGATCGGGTTTTTCTATCTGATTGGCTATTTCGTGCAAACCCGAGTACTGGGCTTCATCGGGCAGTATGATGAGTATGCGGTGAAGCTCAATCAGATTGCCGCGGACGCCATGGTTCGCTTTAACATTCCAGAGACCTATTTTGATGAGTTTGATTGGGCCGGAAAAATAGGATCCGGCCTGGTCACCCTGTCCGGTTCATTTGTCAGCCTGGTCAGCAATATGGGAATGATCCTGATTTTCCTGGTTTTCATGCTGCTCGGAAAACCCTATAGCCAGCGCAAGATCGAACAGGCCTTTGAAGGTCGCCGCGCTGAGCAAATCACCGAGGTGACCGGTTCCATTGCCGGACAGATCAGTCGCTATCTCTCAATCAAGGTGGCGATTAGTGCCGTGACCGCTGTTTTAGTTTATCTGGTGCTGTTATTCATGAAGGTGGATTTCCCTGTCACCTGGGCTGTTTTCACCTTCCTGCTGAATTTTATTCCTACGGTGGGTTCGGTGATTGCCACCGTTCCGCCCGTGCTGGTGGCTCTGGTGCAGTTCTATCCCGATTTCTGGCCCGCCGTGATTGTTTTGATTCTGCTGCTTTTGATCCAACAGACCATGGGCAGTTTTATTGAGCCGAAGCTGATGGGCGACAGTCTTAATCTCAGTCCGGTGGTGATTCTTCTTTCACTGATTTTCTGGGGCTGGTTATGGGGAATTACCGGCGCACTGCTTTCCGTTCCGATTGCCGCCGCCATCAAAATTGTCTGCGAAAACATCGAGGCGCTGAAACCCATCAGTGTGCTGATGGGAACCGGAAAAAACATTCCCCAACCCTCCTGATTTTACGGAGATTCCTTAATGAACCTTCCTGACCTTCTTTCCAATCCGGATGTAAAAAAACGCATTTGCGAATCGCTGGCTGAAGACCTTGGGCCGCAAGCCGTCGATGTAACCGCCGACGCACTCGTGCCGGAAGGCCGGCCGGCCACCGCGCACCTCGTGGCGCGTCAGACCGGCGTGCTGGCTGGCGCAAGCGTCGCGGCCGAAGTGTTCCGTCAGGTTGATCCGTCACTCAAAATTGAAGAGGGAATGACGGATGGAAGCCCCATGGAGCACGGCGATGTCGTACTGACCCTTTCGGGCTCGGCCCGCAGCATTCTGGTCGGCGAGCGCACCGCGCTCAACTTTATCCAACGCATGAGCGGTGTCGCCACGCTGACCCGGCAGTATGTTGAAGAAGCCAACAATCCGGATGTAAAACTGCTCGATACCCGCAAAACCACGCCGACGTTGCGTGCGTTCGAAAAATATTCTGTATTGTGCGGCGGCGGAAACAATCACCGCATGGGTCTCTACGACATGGCCATGCTGAAAGACAACCATCTGGCGTACTGGGCCGAAAACCACGACAGCGGCATCAGCGGAGCGGTTCAGGCTGTGCGCGACCGTTTTCCGGATCGTCTGGTTGAAGTGGAGGTCGACACCATTGAACAGCTGCAGGAAGTTCTGCCTGCCAAGCCGGACTGGGTGCTGCTCGACAACATGCCGCCGATTGTTTTGCGTGACTGCGTCAAACTGTGCGAAGGCATATGCAAAACCGAAGCGTCCGGCGGCGTGAATCTCGATACCATCCGTGAAATCGCCAAAACGGGTGTGAATGCCGTTTCGGTTGGCGCGCTGACCCATTCGGCTCCGGCGGCCGACCTCGCGCTTGATTGGGCATAATAAATATTTACAGGATGATGGACAACAAGATGATTTTTGATTCTACACGAAATTAAAGAAGTCTCATGCCGATTCTCTGCAAATTCGATGTTGTTCCGATGTCGAGATCTCAGTTTTATGAGATCGATCATCTAGTAATGAAGCATTCATTTTCCATCCAGAATGAACTGGGACGGCTTTATAACGAGCACGTGTATCAGATAGAGCTGTTGCGACGTTGTACGGATAGTGGATTAATTGTTCGTTCAGAAAGTGAAATCGTTGTTTCTTTTGAGTCATTTAAAAAATCGTACTATCTCGATGCGTTGATGAATTGCGGATCGATCTGTGAGTTGAAAGCCGTTGAAACGTTAAACGGACAGCACGAGTCGCAATTGTTAAATTACTTGCTGTTGAGCAATTTACAGTTTGGCAAACTAATAAATTTTTCTTCTCCATCAGTTCAGTACCGGTTTGTAACGACAACCTTGAATGCAATAAACCGGATGAGTTATGAAGTCGATGACGCAACGTGGTCAACAGAGATTCCCTCTGGTAAATTTATCAGGGAAATAGTTCAAAATTTGTTAGTAGATTGGGGCGTATATTTGGACGTGAACCTTTATCGGGAAGCGGTTTGTCATTTTCTTGGCGGTGATGATGTCTTGATGCAACCTGTAAATATTTTTGTTAACAACTACCTTGTCGGGCATCAGAGATTATGTTGTCTGGATGAAGAGACCTGCTTGCACATATCATCAACCATTCGACATTTTGAATCTTATAAAAAACAACTCTTGAAAATATTTGAACATACGAGTCTCAAGCAAATTCAATGGATAAATTTTAATCGGGCGACAGTTCAATTGATCACTCTAAAAAAATAATCCTGTTATCCATCATCCTGTTAAAATGAAATTTACATTGGTCATCGATATCGGGAATACGAGCACGTCGCTGGCACTGGCGGGCGCGAACGGGTTGAGTTCGGTTCAACGCACAGCGTCTGATTGCCCGGCCGTTCAGCTCGAAATCATGCCGCAACGGGCGGTGATTGCCTCGGTTAAGCCGCCAGTGAATAAACAGTGGGAGACTTTCCTGAACGAACTGGGGGTTCATGAAATCCTATGGGTAAGTCATGAGTCCGATCTGGGTATTCCCATCACGTATCCGAACCCTGAAATGATTGGTGCGGATCGGCTGGCCAATGCCTGTGAAGCGGCTGCGACCTGCGGCGCGCCGGTGGTGGTTTGCGATTTCGGCACCGCGCTGACCTTCGACATTGTCAAAAAGGACGAAGGCTATGTCGGCGGTATTATTTGCCCCGGCCTGCCGCTCATGTTCGATTATCTGGCTGAAAAAACTGCATTACTGCCGCATATCAAACCGGCTCAGACCACTGCGGTGATCGGGAAAAGCACGGCCGAAGCGATGCAGATCGGGGCGCACTTTGGTTATCTGGGCATGGTGAAAGAAATACTCGCGCAGCTTGAACAGGAGCTGGGAGCGGAGATGAAGGTTTGCGCCACCGGCGGCTTCGCCGAATGGGTTTTCCACCCGCCTGCAACGACTATGTCGCAGACATTGCGGGCAGGAGGATTGGGTAATCCGGTGCCGGTTGATCCGCACCTGACGCTCAAAGGCCTTGCGCGGATCGCGGCGCTCAACTGATTTTCCAACCGCCTGTGGTGCGAGACGCGCCATTGGAAAAACGGATCGGGCCGGACCAGCGCGTATCGTTAACTCGGCTCCGTTGGTTTCTCGATCGGGTCATTCGAGTCGAAGGCGAGAATTTCATCACCGGGAGTGTTTTCAGTGTGAATATAGGGGACGGTTCTAAATTCACTAACCCGTTGCAGTTGTTGCAGAATATCTGTGATCTGCGTTACGGACTTGATGCACCCTTCGATTTCCTCGCGTTCCTGTTCATTCGATGCAAGGTTTTGTAAAAGATCCATCCGGAGCTGCAGTACGGCGGCGGGTTGGCCGATATGGTGGCAGGCGGCTCCAATTGTCTGGACCATCGTGCGGTGTCGCTCGGCTTCTATCAGAGTTTCCTGTTGCTGCTCAACTGTTTCTCTCAGGGTGCGCTCCGTTTCAAATTGTTTTTCTGCTGACGCAATGCGTTGCTTCATTTTTTCCAGAACATGGTTAAAGTGGTTTTCAATGTATTGGAGATCATCCGAGGTCTGAGCATCCTCCAGTTCGATTTTATCCGGCAGGGTTCCCTTTGAAATATCGGTGATGTAGTAGCGAAGCTTCATAATATTTTTCGGATATTTTCGTAAAATCACGAAGCCCGGGGCTGCCACGGCCGCAGTTAACAGGCCGATTAAGAGCAGGGTGCCCACCGAAAAATAGGGGCTGTTTTTATCAACAACGGTGCCTAGATAGAAAAGCGATAAACTTGGGATGATCGCCAGAAGCACAATTGAAATTTCCACCTGAATGAGCGCATTGCGCGTCGTCAGGGAGGTCAGTTTATGTTTCGTGCGTAGAGTCATTTTGAAACCCTCCGTTCGTACTGGAAGAACTTTATAGGCCTACAGGATATACGCATTCAAGCTGCTTAACAAGACAATGAGCCTGATTCAGACACCACGGGGTTGTGTCTTGATTTTATGACTTTTTCACCAGAAGCCAGATGAAAAACGGGCCGCCGAGCAGGGCGGTGATCAATCCTGCAGGCATTTCAATTGGTGCGAGCAGTGTGCGGGCGAGTCCATCGCAGACCGTCATAAAGAGCCCGCCGAACAGGATCACCGCCGGGAAGAGGCGGCGGTGATCCGCTCCGAACAGTTTGCGGCAGATATGCGGCACCATCAGCCCGACGAAACCGACCGGGCCGCAAAAGGCCACCGCCGCGCCGGTCATCAGCGAGGCGGAAAAGAAAAGCAGTTTACGGGTGCGCTTTACATTCACGCCGCGCGCGGCGGCCAGCTCATCGCCAGTCAGAAGCAGGTTCATCTCCCGCGTCAGCAGGGCGCAGACGCCCAGCCCAGCCAGCACAAACAGGCTCAAGTTGATCGGGGTCGAAAAGCCGATCACCGAAAAACCGCCCATCAGCCAGCGGATCATGCGGAAGGTTTCGCCGGCATCGCTGAAATACTGAATGAGCAGAATCAGACTGGAGAAAAAGAAGTTCACCGCCACGCCCGCCAGCAGCAGGGTGTCGGTGGCAAAGCCGCCCTTGGCGCGCGCCAGTCCGTAGACCAGTGTCACCGCGATCAGTGCGCCGCCGAAGCCGGCCAATGACGTACCGACGATACCGGCCAGTGCGGTGGCGGTGCCGAAGCGCATCCACAGCGCCGCACCGAGCGCCGCGCCGCCTGATACGCCGAGCGTGAACGGAGTCGAAAGCGGATTGCGGAACAGCGCCTGAAAAATCATACCGCTGGTCGCCAGTGCGATCCCCGCCAGAAACGCGGTCAGCACGCGCGGAATCCGCAGCTTCAGCAGAATCTCCATGCCCGCCGGGTCATTCAATACATCCGTGCTTCCAATCATTGGAAAAAGCAGTAGCGAGCCAGTTGCCAGCAGAATCAGAATGGTGAATTTTAGTTTCATGTTTTGTTCATAGATTTTTAGGCAGAATCATTTTTTAGGCGGAATGATTTGCTACCGATCTGAAAGGAATAATTATTCCGCCTATAAATCATTCTGCCTGATTCTTTTTCGTTATGGGGGCGAGGGTTTCTTTGCGGATGAAGGTGGTTTCGAAGAGTTCCTTGAGCGGGCCGGGTTGAATGATTTCGGCGGGCGGACCGTCGAGCAGTACGGCACCCTCTTTGAGGGCGATGATGCGGTCGGACCAGTGCGCGGCGCTGTTTAAGTCGTGATTGACCGCCACGATGGTGGCGCCGCACTCCCGGTTGATTTTTTTAAGCAGCTGCATCACATCCGCCTGATGCTTCCAGTCGAGAAAGGTGGCGGGTTCGTCGAGCAGCATCACCGGCGTTTCCTGCGCGAGGGCGGCGGCGATGTAGACTTTCTGCCGTTCACCGCCGGAGAGCGTGCGGAGCAGACGGTCGCGGAACGATCCGGTGCCGGTGACTTCCAACGCCTTTTCGACCGCTTCGATATCTCTTTTCTGCGCCGGAGCGAGCGGAGAAAGGTAGGGGTAGCGGCCCATCATCACAAAGTCCCGGACCGTTAGCGGAAATTCCATATCATGCGTTTGCGGAACATAGCTGATGGTTTTCGCCAGTTCGCGGCTGTTGGCCTGCGAACATTCTGTTCCGTCAATCCGGACGCTTCCTTCATAGACATACATGCCGAGCAGACAGCGCATCAGGGTGGTTTTTCCCGCGCCGTTCGGGCCGATGATGGAGATGTATTCGCCTTCGGCGACCGAAAATGAAATGCCTTTGAGAATAGAAACTCCACCGAGTTTCAATGCTAGCTCTTTTATTTGGATGGCGGAATTCATGAGATTAGGCAGAATAATTTTTAGGCAGAATGATGCAGACAAGAAAGTTCAATTTGGGTTTGGTCAAAATTAATCCAAAGGAGCTCGTCGAATCTCGATGTATTGAGATATTTCTGCAGGTTGTTTCTAAGGTTGTTCTTCTGTGCACTCAGGCCTGACATATGAAAAACCGTGTTGGGCGATAAGGGAGTGAATCGTTGATGTTCATTTTCTAAGTGAATGTTGAGGAAATGACAAAGGGCTTCTTTATATAGATTTGTAGATAAACAGGCTCCCCAGGCATCCAGTAAATCGTTTAGTAGTGTGGGGATTTTCAGCGCAGATTTCGTTTGAGGATTCCATGTTGAAGTTCGAAGAGAATATAACGCTCGATCAGTTGCTGTCAAAGACGTTGAAACAAAGCGCCACTTTAGAGAATCTGGTCTGAAGTTTATGATTTTTCCATGCAGGGTGTTCGCGAGAAAAAGATAATTGATGGTTTGTGCTTCATGGTTTTTGGTAATGGCTGTTGCGGTTTTTAGTTCGTAAATATTTCCGTTAATCAAAAGGTCGATGAAATAGTTTTTACAGAACCCGTTATGGGAAATAGAAACGTGAACCTCTTCGAATGTTTTCAGTCCGATTGCTGTGCATTTTACTGCAAGCTGATGGCGGTATTCACGCTCATCCCACAAATTACCCATATTGTTATGTAGGTCAAAAGCCTGCCCCATAACCTGGTAGTCTATTTCGTTAAATTCGTCCTGTGATCGCTGAATGGGTGGCTGCGTGTACTTTACAGTCATTATTCTGCCTCCAAATCATTCTGCCTGATTGCCTCTAAGAAGTCCTGAAGAAGCAGACCAAATCGCGGACCGGGAATAAAGGCGTAACTGTTGGTCATGCTCACAGCACGATAGGGTTGCCAGAGCTTGAAGGAGCTTTTCCCGAGGTTTGGAGAAATGTCGATGACGAGATCGGGATCGATGGCGCGCAGGCCTTCCGGGGAGATTTCGGGGTATTTAATGGCGGCCTGTTCGCAGGCATTGATGCCGCCGGCGAGGTTGATGAGGTCGTCGTAGAAGGTATTGCGCGCGGCGACGTACATGCGGGTGAGCTGTTCGTCGTGACCAATACAGACCAGAACCTTTGGTTTCCGATGTTCGGATAAATCTCTGTGCCGCAACGCAGTTGCTTCCAAACATTGGAAAAGTTGTTGGGCTTCGGCTTCCGCGCCGCAGGCTTCGCCGATGATGAGGATGGACTGCATCACCTCATCGACGCGTTCGTGGGGGACGCCGAGGAAGTCGATGTTGAGCTGTTTGAGCTGTACGGCGATTTCCTCCTGCGAGTCGAGCCCGATGACGAGATCGGGTTGCAGGGCGATAATCATTTCCCAGTTGGGGTCGTAGGTTCCGCCGACAAAGGGCTTTTCCGCGGCTTCCGGGGGATATTTGCTGTAGCGGCTGACGCCGACGACTTCGTTGCTGAGTCCGAGTGCGTAAAGAATTTCGGTAACGTTCGGCGCCAGAGAAATTACGCGCAGGCCGTCATTCTGGTTTTGTTGAACACGCTCTCCGCACCCGGCCAGAAGCAGGGCGAGGGCGAGGAGCGCTGTGTGGAGCAGGCGCATGGTTAGAAAGTGAATTTTGCGCCGGCATAGGCGGAGATGCCGGCGGTTCCATAGCCATCGACGAGTTCGTAGTCTTCGTCGGTCAGGTTTTCGATGCGGGCGTAAACCAGCAGGTTGCTGGTAACCTGATATCCGCCGCCGATATCGAGTGTGATGTATTCGTCGAGCACCACGCCGCCGACATCGTCGCGTTTGCCGACATAGGAGCCGCGGAGGTAGAGATTGAGTTTGTCCGTAGCCTGGAAATCAACCTGCGCGTTGAACTCGTGTTCCGGTTTGCGGAGTTCGGCGTAGCGAGATGGATCTTGGTCTTCCACGTCCAGCCATGTGTGGTTGAGGCGCACCTTGATGGAGTCGGTGGCGGTCCAGTCGAGGAAGGTTTCGAGCCCGCGGGTATTAACTGATGCGGATTGCACATACATTCCTGAAATGTAGTCGGTTGGGTCGGAATCGTAGTACGAGATGGTATTTTCAAGGTGGCTTTGGAAGTAGGTGATTCCGCCGGTTAGTTTGTCTTTGATGAGGGTCTGCTCAAAGCCAGCTTCCCAGCCTTCGCTCTCCTCGGGTTTCAGGGAGGCGTTACCGGTGCCATAGGGGGCGTAGAGCTGATAGAGCGACGGGGCGCGGAATCCGGTGCCCCAGCTGGCCTTGAGCTTGGTGCCGCTCTCGTCGATCAGATAGGTTCCGATCAGGCGGTAGGTGTCGGCCTGACCGACCTGCTGGTGTTCTTCGTGGCGAATGCCCGCAGTGCCGAAAAAGTTTTCACCGATTTGAATCTGGTCCTGCAGGTAAAAACCGACGCTTTCGTCATTATATTTGCCTCCGAAGGAATCGAGGTAGCTTTCCTGTTCCCATTCCGCGCCGGCAGTGAGGGTGTTCATTTCGTTGAGCAGAATGTCGTTCTGCCAGTCGGCGGTCAGAATTTTTCCGTTGTAGCCGCCCCATGAATAGTCGCGGTCGATGTCGGTAAGCGACAGACCGGCTTTTTGCTCCCAAATACCGTCAAACAGGGACAGGGTGCCCTCGGTACGCAGAAAGGTTTGGTCGGTGTCGAAACGGCTTTTATCAGCCGGGGGATTGACGGCATATGCGTCATCGTAGTCGCCTTCGGCGTCGACGTGGCGGACGATGAAATCAATCCGGGCGTTTTCAAGCGGCTGAATGCCGATTCGTGACTGAATGGTTGTGTTTTTATAACCGTCTTCTTCTCCGGATCCATTCATGGCGGAGTATCCTTCGGTTTCGAAACGGGAGACACTGACGTTGTAGTCGACCGTGTCGGCCCCCCCCTGCGAGCCGATGGCGGTGCGGAAGGTATTGAACGAACCCGCTTCCATGTCAATAAAGTGAATTGGTTTTCCGGCTCCGCGTTTGGTGCGGATGTTGATGACCCCGCCGATGGCATCGGAGCCGTAGAGTGTGCTTTGCGGTCCGCGCAGCACTTCGATTTGCTCGATGTTGTCGGTGTTCAGGTGCGCCATATCCGGCAGGTTGGCGGTGGTGGTTGGATCATTGATTGCTACACCGTCGATATAGATTTTCACATGCTCGGCTTTGGAGCCGCGGATGTAGACCGAGGAGGGCTGTCCGGCTCCTCCGTTCTGGTTGAAGGAGACCCCCGGAGCGGTGTTAACCGCGTCGAATACCGTTCGGGTCTGATACCGTTGAATATCGGATTCACTGATGACACTCAGGGAACTTCCGATTGTGGTGATCTCAACCGGCGTACGGGTTGCCGTGACGACGATGCGGGCGGGTGTATTGGTGGTGGGTTCGGCGAATGTGCCGAAGGCTGCGGAGCAAACGACCGCGGCGATGAGCTTGTCCATGCATTCCTTTCTGTCTCTTGCGCGGAGACGGGTTCAGGTTGTGCAGAAAGGACGGAACTCCGGCTTTAACGGTTGCGCGACAGCGGCTGATTTGCACAGCACTTTCCCGGCACTCCCTGCGTAAGCTCGCAAGGTAGGCGGCGGAGGGAAAAAGATCAACGCGGAAGTCGAATCTTTTACTTATGAGGAGGCGCGGACGGTGGCGAAAAAGCGGTCTTCGTAGCGTTCGAACAGACCGTTTGCTTTTAGCAGTTCGGCCAGCACGGGGACTTTCGCGGCATCGCGCGATGCATCCAGAAATGCTTTTTCGATGGTCTGGTAAAGTTCCATTTTCTGATCGCGCTGCAGCTGCCGGATATCCTGAATGTTGCCCTGTGCAGATCCCTGTACCAGCTCCATCATCAGTTTAAGCAGGCAGACTTCCCAGGGACGATCCACACCGACGAGTATGGCACCCATCGGGTCGTCGCGTTTGGCCAGATCTTCTTTAACACGATCCACAACGGCTTCGAGCGGATCGCTCAGGATATAGTCGTTGATCTCTTTTTTCTGAACCTTAAAGCCGTATTTCAGCATCTGCATATCCTGCGCGTGCTGCCGGAGCCAGTTGGCGTAGTCTTGCGCCTCGCTACCGAAGCCGTCGAGCATTTCATCGGTGATGGAGGGCGGTGTGATGATTTCCGGGCGGTAGGCTTTCAGCTTTCCTTCGCGCACACGAACCTTGTCGATTGAATCCATCAGTTCGGTTACCAGATAATAGTTCACCATCGTCGTTCCGAATGTTTCGAGACGATTCTGCGGAACGGTAACCACTTCTGTGTGGTTCACGGCGTACCAGAAATCAAATTGCGGATCTTTACTCATCGGTTGAAGTATATCAAAAAACCCATCCGAAACGAATGGGATATCTTCAGTTTTAGTTTTTCAGTCCGCCTTCGCAAGAGCTTCGGCGTGACACTTTTTGTTTTCGGGTCGAAAACGAAAAGTGGTGGTGGGGGAAGGATTCGAACCTTCGAAGGCTGAGCCAGCAGAGTTACAGTCTGCCCCGTTTGACCGCTTCGGTACCCCACCGTTTCTCGGTCAAGAGAACGGATACCATAGCCGAAAAAAATCAGTTGTCCATCCCGATTTCAAATTTTCCGAACCTTGGAAGAAATGGCCGCGATTTTTACAAGGTTTGGAAGCCGAGAAACAGTTATTAAACAGGTTGTGAAGCGATCTATAACTTGCTAGGGTCGGGATACAAAACGAGGAGGATCAGTTATGGCTCGTATACTTGTGGTAGATGATGAGACTGGAATTATAACGGTCTTAAAAGAGATGCTTTTGAAGTTGGGGTATGAGGTCTTGACCGCCGGAGGAGGCAGTGAGGCCTTGGAGAAGATTTCCATTGGTGGTGTGGATGTTGTCGTAACGGATATTGTGATGCCGGATGTGGATGGACTTGAGCTGATTTCGAATATCCAGACCATGTATCCCAAAGTGAAGGTGATTGCGATTTCCGGAGGCGGAGCCCAAGAGGGGCCTGAGGCCTATCTTCGTGATGCGAAGGAATTGGGAGCTGCCCGCTGCCTGACTAAACCGTTTATGCTGAAGGAACTGGCTGCGCTGGTGAAAGAGCTTTTGGAAGAGGACTAGTCGTTTTTTTCAATGGCGCGTTTCGCGCCGCAGGCGGTTGGGAAAACGATGTTTTGTTTGTGGGCGTTACAGCTCCTGCCAGTTGACTTTCTGAATGTACTACTCCTGTATTTCCTCCCAATAGGCTGTATCCAGATTGGGAATATTCCACGGGAAAACGACAGGGTCTCCCTCATCAAAGACACTTGGATCGTACGTAATCGTTGCATTTTGTCCGATATAAAATCCTTGATAGGCGATGATTGTCCCGCTCATATCCTGTTGCGCACCGGGGTCAAAGATCACACTGAAATAATAGGAATCTCCCTTGTATTTCATTGGATCCGGGTAGAGGCCCTCCGCATAAATAATGCCGGCAAAATCCTTCATGTTCGCGGCAATGTTTATGCCGCCGCGATAGATATTTCCGGGGGAAGGAAAATCGTCCTCATACAATGCATTTAGACTGACTCTGTCGCCGCTGAATTCTGAACCGGACAAAAGATCCAGGTTGCCGAATGTAACCAGCTTATTGTTTCCGGAAAATGAGGTGTTTTTGAGCGTGATGTCTCCGCTTGAGACTAGATTGACCCCTGCGGGTATTTCTGCGCTCATATCAATCGTTATCGATCCGTAGGCGACAATAGTGCCAGACCCGCTGATACTCGTGATGGTCATGTCTCCATTGTAGTATTCCGTTCCTCCGAGTACGACGGTTGCTGTCGGGAGATTGGTGCTGGCTGCTGCAATTAAAATATCGGGCTTATAGTCATCGTGGTCGACGCTGGGCCACGGGTCGGGGTCGGGGAGGTCGCCTTCTGTGTAATTACTGGGGGCGTCTCCATCAATGCCGCCTTCAGCATCAGCGACATCATGAACCGTTCCGTCAATGGTCAGGTAGCCTTCCGATAAATCGTCGTCC
Source organism: Kiritimatiellota bacterium (assembly GCA_014381785.1). Classification (GTDB taxonomy): domain Bacteria; phylum Verrucomicrobiota; class Kiritimatiellia; order Kiritimatiellales; family Tichowtungiaceae; genus Tichowtungia. The sequence goes on along the minus strand of JACNKZ010000035.1, from coordinate 36,321 downwards.
TGTCCCTGATAGATCGGTCCGTAAACATCCGTGTTGGACAGCAGAAAACTGTTACCGCTCAGAGCCATGATGGCGGTATAGGTTCCGCCGTTGATCTCTGGAATTGTGTACTGGACGGTTGCGCTGGCCGACATGGCGTTGTTCGAAACCGTGCCGATCGATCTGATGATCACACCACCGTCCGCGGGTTTCAGAAGAGTCACATCATAGCAGCATTCAACATTATCGTTAGTCAGTGTCAGCCAATCGTCATCATCAGAGTTTGCGAAATATGGGATGTCAGTTTGGAGGGTGTTGTCATAGAAATCCGGACTGAAAAAAACCCAGCTCAGGGCGCGTTCAAGGCCCGCTTCGGCGACCCAGCGAGCCTGTGTGATGCGAAGCTGCTTGATGGTTTCCACTTCATTGAAAGAGCCTAGCTGAAGCAGGGCGGTCACCATAAGCGTGAAAACCACCATGATGACCATGACGATCACGAGGATCGCGCCGGTTTTTTTGTTTGGAACAGTCGTTCTCATAATCAGTTCCTTGTGTTGACAAACATTTCATTGGTAATGGCGATGCCGAAGTCTGCATCTGCCAGAACCAGTCGCAGGAGGACGCCGTCATCGGCCTCCGGATCGCCGGTAGTCGTAGCGGAAAACTCATCAACGTTGTCATGAATCAATGTCATTGTTCCGCCGTTCTCGTTATATCTAAGAGCCTCTCCATCTCGATAGTAGCTGACCGTTGGTTTGCCCAGTACGGAGCTTGGGATGGTTAATGTGCCGCCGGCCCACTCCACCTCGTCGGTATCTGACTCGCGGACATTTCGCGCCATCATGGTGAATGCGAAAGCGGAATCGCGCCGCAGGTTGACATACGCGTTGTTAACGCGCCAGGACCGGAACGCCATGATCAGAATCAGGGAGGCGATCAGGATGATAATCGAGGCCGCCACCATCGCGACCATCAGTTCAATCAGTGTGAGGCCGTTTTTGTGATTTTGTTTTTTCATAGTACTTACCTCTGACTGCCCTCTGGCAGGCGCGAGCGGTAGGTGAGCAGTTCGATGTTTTTTTCATCGTCTCCGTTACCATAGTTAACGGTCGTGCGTATGATCGTATATTCGGATTGATCAGCAGTACCAGGAACGTCGTTTGTAACGATTTCTACCGGGGCGTTCGAAATTGAAGGCTCCCATCCATCGTTGTTTAATTCCCCTTGGGAGCCTAAATGCCACAACCCCGGATTCTTAAGGTTGCGCTCGAGCTCTCCGATGCCCGCATGGATAGCGGACTGTTCGCGACCGCTGTTTACGACGAGTTGAGTGGGGTAGTAGAGACTCGTTACAGAGAGAACTGCCAATATGGCGATAATCCCGATGCTGAGCATGACTTCAATGAGCGTCATGGCCTGCTTACTGTTCTTTAGTGATTTCATGGACGGCCTCCGTGTTGTCTATGAGGCGAAGCGTCTGGTATGCGCCCGCAGAATCGCGAACTTTGACTTCGTAGGCGTTGATTTCTTCGATTGTGAAATCACCGATTACATCCCCAGGCGCATAGAGTTTCCCATTAATCTCCGTCAGCGGAGTGGAGGCGTTAAGGTAAATTCCGGACAGGGTCAGACGCCCAAAGGTTTCTTTTGCTGCGGGCTGGTTTGTATGGCTACGCAGGGCGTTGATGTATTCTTCTGAAAGGATTTCGATTTGTCCGGGAATGTTGCCCTGCATCTTTTTTCTAACCTCGTCCGTTTGTAAATACAGAGAGTGTATGACGGATGTGTAGCTGTCTTCAAACCGCCCGCTTTCCAGCGATGACTGCAGCCGTTGACTCCATAAAAGGATCGTCATCAGAGCAAGCAGGGCCACTCCGATCACCCCGGTGATGATCCATTTCACGATGCCGGTCGGGAAGGTCATGGGCTGTTCTCCGGCGTATTGATGTAGAGTTTGCTTAGGGTGGCCGCAACATCGTTGTCCTTATAACCTGTTGCTGCACGGGAGATGACCACCTGACTTTCGTAAATAAACGGGTCGCGCGCTTTCACTTCACGCAGGAACTCCGCGAACGCACGGGTTAAACCGTGTCCGGTGATGCTCATATCGATCCGGACAGTTTTCGGCGATTTTCCAATCGGAATTTGGTTCAAATTGATCGCTGTAATTGAGAAGCCGGACTGTTCAGCGGCGTCATTGAGCAGGGCGATGTTTGCGTCTTCAGCGGATGATCCGGGAGCCGTTTGGAGCTGAAAGGGAGTGGTCAGCGCAATGAAATCGCGATCTGATTCCACCAGGTTGGGAATGATGCGTTCGAGCGTTTGAAACTGGGCGCAGCGGATTTCCTGACGCTGGACATAGCCGTGCGCCGTCCGGTCCACCAGCAATGCGAGTGCTGGCGGTATAATCAGCCATGCGATGAGAACACCCGGATTTCTAATGAATCGTGCGCTGTCCATGGTTAGTCCTTAAAACCGGCTCTGTAGCTCATAATGAGAACCTCACCTTGCCCCATTGTGCCGCGTTTGGTTGTTGAGGGCGTGATGGTTTCGAATTGGCGCGCCAACAGGGGGTCGCGTTTCCAACGCTGGAGGAAGTCCGCGGCATCGCGCTGCCCGGCGGGAACGAGGATGCTGAATTCGAGCTCCGGTTTTTTTTCACGTGTTTGCTGAGTGAAGCTCAATTTGTACAGTTCGCTGTTTCCGGGCTGGTTGATGACGGAAATAATCAGCGGAAGTACGGATTGAATCCGGTCGGGAAGGGCGGCGTTTATTTCCGCGAGCTGTGTTTCGTTGCGCAGCAGAGTGCGCCGGAGTTCTTCGGCATAGGTCAGCATTGAGGGCGAATTCGGGCTGGCTGTTTCGAATTGTTTTTCAATCTGTTGCGCGCGACGATGCAACGCAAGGCCATTTCGTATTTTCGAACTGGCACCGGCCGTTGCAGTGATCAGCAGACCGGTCATTATAAGCAGGTAGAGCATCATCATCCAATAGATGCGATGACGTCGTTTTGAGGAAACGACTTGATCGCGGGCCAGATTAATTTCACACCAGTTCATAGTCTTCTTTCCTCAATCCAAGTCCGATGCTTGTGGCAAGATTGCAATTCCAATCCTGTTGGTAGCCGGGTTCCGGTTGGCTGAATTGCAGGAGGGGATTGTCTGTAACGTTCAAGCGGGTAACGGTCAGTGCGGTCTGCTGGGACAGTTTTTTTTGAAAGTCATTCATTTGCGAGATTTTTCCGATCAGCAGAATTTGTTCAATCGGGGGGTTTTTCAGCTTCAGGTGATAGTAGAGCAGCGCATTTTGAATATTTTCGAGCAGGTAGTCCTGGTTGTCTTTCCATTGTTTGTCTGCTGAAAACACGCTGCGGGGATAAGCCCCCTCATTGGAGCACATCACAATGTCCGCTGTCCATTCGTTCAGACTGACCAGGCAGACAGGGCGGGTCTGGCTGTTTTTATTTAAAAAGCTGTATAGATTGCTCAGTGCGGAACAACTGGCTTCTACCCGTATTGAATAAAGCCCGGCGGCTTTGATCAGATTCAGGTGGCGCGTGATGGTTTTTTGCGGCGCCGCAAACAGTGTGCCGGATAATCCTGAGGGCTGCGCGGATGTCTGATTCAGCTCCCAATCCATCGCGATGTTTGCTGAATCGCACTGCAATGCCTCCTCTGCCTCCAGCGCGAGAACAGGGGGTAATTCATCCATGCTCAGATTTTTATAATTAAAATAACGAATGACGAGCGCCTGACTGTGCAGACAGGTGCAGACGGTTCGGGTCGGGAGTTTTTCCTTTTTCCAGAATGCCCGGATCTCCGCTGCCATCTCGCGGTCTGTCATTCCCGACTCATATTGACCCACAGCCAGCTTATTCAGACGCGGTCCGTCGGGCGTGGTTATAAAATGGGAGGCGACGATATGGTCGTGGTGGAAGTCCAACCCCGCAACATCCTCTTGTCGAATTCGATCTAGCAGTTTCATGCCGATTCCATTTTTCTAGACCTGCCGCAACTCCCGGATTTACCGGGAGTGCGGCGGATTGCTTTTTAGTTGGAAACCCAACCGTTATCTACGACAGAACCGCTCCATGTTCCATCCTCATCTAGAACTAAATCTTCGGCAGTTCCGGATGAATATTCGGACGCGCCGCCGTCAACTGTTATGCTGTAGTCGTCAGGGCCGCTTCCTCCGATGGTAACGTCAGCTTCGTTGAAGTATTTAGCTCGTTCGATCTCATCCTGTGTGGTTTGAGGCAGGTTATCTGTGGTGGCAGGCCAGTCTCCCGACTTCGCCCACTCTATTTTGCAGGCGGTTGCGACGGCACCACACATATTGGCGGCTTCCGAAGCAATCGCACTGTCGCGATTCGATGCCAGCAGCGGGATAAGGATCGCAGCCAGAATAGCAATAATTGCGGCGACGATCATCAGTTCAACTAGGGTGAATCCTGCTTTTCTTTTTCTTGTTCTCATGGGTCTCCTCCTTCTTTCTTTCTCTCTCTTCCCCGTCCTGCATCACCCGGTCCCTCCGGAGATGCTTTTCATTAATCAAACATGAGAGGCAATACTGAACACCGGTAGATAAATACTGATAATCAGCAACAGCACCATCATCCCGAATACGGTAATGATGATGGGTTCGAGCAACGCGGTGCCGGTGGTGATCGACGCTTCTACTTGATCTTCATAGGCATCACTTACACGATTGAGTACTTCCGGCAGTTGGCCGGCGTTCTCTCCGACTCCGAGCATCCGGATCAGAAGAGCAGGGAAAATTTCTGTTTCCTTCAGGCCCAGCGCAATGGTTGAGCCGGCGATGATTTTTTCCTGAGCAGCCAAAATGGCGTTCTCGATGGCCAGGTTGTTCCCGATTTTTGAGACAATCTGTAAGGCCGTGGAAATCGGGACTCCGCTTTTCAGCATAATGGCCAGGCAGCGGCAGATGCGGGCGATAATATAGCGTTTAAGACAATCTCCGCTCAGCGGCATTTTTAACTTCATTCGTGAGATGTTCAGTCTGCCGGACGGGGTTTTCCTGTAAAACACATAGCCCAGAATCAAAACCGCAACGACAGCCAGAATGACGGGAAAGTGCTGAACAACAAATGCATTAATTCCAAACACCGCGGTGGTCAGGGTTGGCAGATCCGCATCCAGATCGCCGAAGATATCCTGAAAGCGGGGGATAATCCCCAAAACCATAACCAGCGTGATGATGACAAAAAACACCGCCACGAAGGCCGGGTAGGCCAGCAGGGTTTTAATTTTACGTTGAAGTTTGTCGGAGGCTTCCATGTAGTTTGCCAGCTGGTTGAGTGTTTCAGGCAGCGATCCGGCTTCTTCCGCCGCACGCACCATGCCGATAAAGATGGGGGAAAACACCTTGGGGTGGGCCGCGACCGCTTGGGAGAACGGGATGCCGTCGTGCAGCTTTTTGATGAGGTTTTCCAGCACGGCTTTTAACGACCGCACGTCCATATCTTCATGAATTCCCTCGAGTGCTTCGCGTAACGGGAGGCCTGAATTGACGGAGATGGCCAGTTGCCGGCAGAATATAGACATATCACTTATGCGCACTTTTTTGTCCTGCGGCTGTTTATTCGGTGCCAGCGTAAGGGTTTTGTTTAGAAGGTCTTCGATATGAATTCTCTTTTTCCGTTTAGGGCGAGAGGCCTCTTCGATTTCCTGCGGGGAAACCGCATCGAGCTCCATCAGCGTTACAACGGTGAGGCCTTTGCGCCGGAGATCGGACAGCGCGTTTTGGCGGCTGTCCGATTCGATCACATCGCGCACCAGTTCCCCGGCGGCGTTTTTCGCTGTGTAGTTAAACGTTTTCATTATACACCTCATTTAAAGTTGCTGAGTTACATGCAACACCTCATCAATGGTGGTGAGTCCCTGTTTGACTTTCATTAGTCCGTTAAACGCAAGCGACTCCATCCCGGAGGCGATGGCTTCGTTGCGCAGTTCTGTGGAATTCCGGTCTTTGGAAATTAATCCCCGGATATGATCCGATACGCGCATAAATTCAAAAATTCCGCTACGGCCGAGGAATCCGGTTTGCTGACAGTCAATACATCCGGCTCCATGGAAAAAACTCCACTTGGCTGCATCCGGGCAGATTCGCGAAATGAGCTCGAGTTTTTCTGAAGAGGGAGTGAATTGTGTTTTACAGCGCGGACAGATCAGCCGGACCAGTCGTTGTGCAATGACCAGCCGGACGGTGGCGGAGATCAGATAGGAGGGCACTCCGATATCACGCAGGCGGCTGAAGGAAGAGGGGGCATCGTTGGTGTGCAGCGTGCTGAGCACCAGATGCCCGGTTAACGAGGAGCGGGTGGCGATCTGGGCGGTCTCCAGATCCCGGATTTCACCGATCATAATAATATCGGGATCCTGGCGGAGAATGGACCGCAGGCAGCTTGCAAAATCCAGCCCGATTTGCGGCCGGATCGCCGTCTGGTTTACCCCATCGATGAGATATTCGATGGGGTCTTCCACGGTTTGGATGTTTCGCTCAGGACACTTCAAGTGGCTTAATGCACTGTATAATGTGGTGGTTTTTCCGCTGCCGGTCGGGCCGGTCAGCAGGATGATGCCATTCGGGTTTTCCAGGATTTGCTTGAAGTCTTTCAGCATCGGCGGATCAAAGCCGACATCAGCCATATCCACTAAAAGAGAATCCCGGTCCAGAATGCGCAAAACCACTTTTTCTCCGTGAGCCACCGGCAGGACAGATACCCGCACATCAATGACGCGGCCATGCACTTTAAACTTAAACAGTCCGTCCTGCGGGAGGCGGTGTTCGGCAATATCGAGCTCGGAAAGGATCTTCAGGCGGGTGGTGATGGCTGCGTACAGTGTCCGCGGTGGCGGGGTGACTTCCCGCAGTACGCCATCCACCCGGAACCGGATGGAAATAGATTTTTCAGCCGGTTCAAAATGGATGTCACTCGCACGGTCCCGGATGGCGCCCATCAGGAGCAGATTGACAAAACGAATCACCGGCATATCGTTGGCCAGGTCTTTCAGCTGGTCGAGCTCCACACGCAGCGGCTCGTCCAAATCCATATCCACACCCATATTTTCGAGCGAGACGATGTCCTGAAGGCCTTCCTCAATATAGGCCTCTTGCTTATAGGACTTATTGATCAAGGCGAGGATTTCCTCTTCAACGCCGACCGCCCGATGAACCTCCAGTTTGGTCTGGAAGCGCACAGTATCGAGCGCATCCAGGTCCAGCGGGTTGGCCATAACCAGCGTCAAGGAGTGCTTATCTTTCTGCTCGAAAGGAATCAGTGTGTAGCGTCGGGAAATGACTTCCGGCACCTGCTCCAGCACATCCCGCTCGATGTGAAATTCCTCCGGAATTTCAATAAGCGGAATCTGAAGCAGGTCCGAGAGCGCCGCGGCCAACTCCCTCGATGAGGATAGCCCGCAGTCTTCCGCAATATGCTTCATCGACACATCTTTTTCCTGATGGTCGAAGAAGACCTTTTGCAACTGCTCAGCCGTTAAGTTTTTTGCGGCGCTCATTCTTTGCTTCCCGTTTCCTACATTAGTTTTTCCATGATCTCTGCAACGCTCATGTCGATGGACTCTTCCGGTTCCATTGCAACCGGTTTCGGATCCATCGCTACGGGTTCCGGTTCCATCGCTACGGGTTCCGGTTCCATTGCAACCGGTTCCGGATCCATCGCTGCGGGTTCCGGTCCCATCGCGGAGGGTTCCGGTTCCATTGCTTCGGGATCCACTGTGGCCGGTTCCGGTTCCACCACGATGGGTTCCGGTTTTATCACGATGGGTTCCACCACAATGGGTTCCGCTACGATGATGGGTTCCACCACAATGGGTTCCACCACGATGGGTTGCATTCCATGATTTTTCTCGAGGATGTCATCATAATTTTCAGAATCGATGATGGTGGCCGTGAGGAAGATCAACAGATCAATGGTTGAGTTATCTTTGGTGTCGCGGCGGAAAAGGTGCCCCAGAACAGGGATGTCCCCGAGGAAGGGAACTTTAAACACGCCGTCGGTTTCGCGCTCTTCGAGCAGTCCGCCGATCACAATGGTTTCGCCGTTGGCAACCAGAATCTGGGTTTCAGCATCCCGCACTTTGATGATGGGATATTCCGCCAGCGGCACATTGTTTGTGGCGCCGACCGATCCGACACCGGCTGAAACAAAGCTTTCGATGGAGCTGACAGATGGATGAACGATCATATTGATGTATTTGTCATCACAGATTTGCGGCACCACGTTGAGCTGAATCCCGATGTTTTCATAGTAATCAAGCGACACGGTTACCGAGTCGGTATTCCCGCCGCCGCTGACATCTGATTCAATAATCGGGAATTTGCGTCCGACAATGATGGTTGCTTCCTGATTGTTGAGGGTCAGGATTTTCGGCGCGGAGAGCGTTTTGGTGTCTTCATCCTCTTGCAGCAAACTGATGAGAAGGTTCCAGTTGCCGCCGTCTGCTGTGATCTGCCCGAATGTGGTAAGCGGCATCTTTCCGGTAACATCTTCACTCAGCTGGCCAAATGAATTGGGCTCGGCTTCGAAGAATTGCTCGGCGATTCCTATGGGGTTTCCATCTATTTCAAATGAGCCGCCCATCTGCATGCCGATATCGCGCAGTAGATCTTCATTGACCTCCAGAAAACGGGCCTCGACCAGAACCTGCTGCGGCATTTTATCGATTTTCTCTAATGTTTCCGCAACGCGGTCTAGCACGCTGGGCACATCATTGATCACAATGGTTTTGCTTTTGGCCTGATCATTATCCATCCGCACCCGCTTTTCCAGCGTGGAGCCGCTGCGACTTGTGGCGCGCCGCTGGGCCGAACCGAAGTCCCATCCCTTTTGGCCGCGAGCGGTAATGATGCTCATGCGTCCGCGCGGCGAAAGCTGTGCCTCGATAATTTCTCGTGCATCTCCCGCATCGAGATAGCTCAACTCATACACCCGGCTCTGAAGCGGCTCCACCGTTTCCAGGGCTTTCAGCCGGGTCAGTTCACCAACAACAATCGCATTGCCGACAACGCGGTAGCCGTATCCGTACGGTTTCAAAATCACGTCGAGGGCATTGTCCCACTGCACATCAGTGAGGTGAATTGTAACCACATCATTGGTTACTTCGGGGCCGATTACTACATTGCGTTTGGTTTGCATTGCGAACGCATTGAGCACCTGCCTGATCGTGCCGCCGTCTACCTGAATCGACACCAGCTCTCCCGTGTTGACCACAGGGTCCTGGGCCGTCGGCTCCGCATCGAGGGTTTGTCCATATATGGATCCGAGCGTCATCAGAAAAATAACGCCCGGGAGGATAAGAAGCAGCTTCTTCGACAGCCGCTTTGACTGGATCGGATTTCTCATAACCATCTCCCTATTTATGTCTATGCGCTTCGATCAGCCGAAGCAGCTCTTTCGGTTTCACCGTCCGGTTAAGGGCGGTTTGTGCATGAATCAAGTCGAGCTCCAGTAATTCGCGGAGTGATTCATTCATCGTTATCATGCCTTCCTGGCTCCCGGTCTGGATCATGCTGTATATTTGCTCTGTTTTCCCCTCACGAATCAAATTGCTGATTCCTGAGTTGACTCGCATCACTTCACAGGCGAGCACCCGCCTGGAAAGATCCTGTGTTCTCATCAGTTGCTGGGCCACAACACCAATGAGCGTTTGTGAAAGCTGAAAATAGATCTGCTGCTGTTGTTCGCCGGGGAAAACATCAACGATCCGGCTGACCGCATGGCTGGTGTCCTGCGTGTGGAGTGTGCCGAGAATCAGATGGCCTGTTTCCGCCAGTGTGAGAGCCAATTGAATGGTTTCAAGGTTCCGGAGTTCTCCGACCATAATGACATCGGGCGACTGACGGAAAATACTGTGCAGTGCGCTGCTGAAGGAGTCGGCATCGCTACCGATCTCCCGTTGATCCACAACCGATCTAATGTGGTGATGCTCATACTCAATGGGGTCTTCAATGGTAATGATGTGCACATTGCGGCTGCGGTTGATCCGGTCAATCATCATCGCCAGCGTGGTCGATTTGCCACTGCCAGCCGGTCCCGTCACCAGAAACAGCCCGGAGGTCCGGTCTGCAAACTCCTCGACGATGCGGGGAACCCCCAGTTCTTCAATGGAGGGAATTTGATCCGGAATAATACGGGCGGCCACAGCCATATTCCCACGCTGATAGTAGACGTTCATACGGAATTTTGAAATGTCCGGAAAGTCCACTGAAAAATCAACCGTCTTGTACGTTTCCAGAATGAGCCGCTGGCGTTCATTCATTAACTGGTTGACCATCGCCTCCACATCGGCTGGCGAAAGCACCCCCGGCACCGCTGATTCGAGCAGACCGTTAATGCGCAGTTGGGGTTCAGCGCCGACCGTGAGAATTAAATCCGAAGCTTTGCGCATCTGAACCTGACTCAATAGAGATTCAATTTGCTGATTACTCATGCTCCCTCCGCAACCGAATGCTCAGCTTTTGCGAAGGGGGGCGCAATTGGGGGGAGGCTGAATCAAGCTAAATGGAGCACCCTAGCGCAGTATAAGGGTTTTACTTACAAGCTATGCGGATCTAGATGCGACCTCCACCCAGTGAACGGCATGGTGGGTCAGCTCTGTAGCATCACGCAGTTCAAGCTTCTCTTTAATGTGCAGGCGGTAGGTTTCAATGGTTTTCACGCTCAAATTTAATTTTTCAGCAATGCGCCGGGTCGAAAGCCCGCTGCCGATCAACTCGAAAACCTCCAGTTCGCGGTCGCTTAAATTTTCCATTCCACATCCTGCCGGATTTTCAGACAAAAGGGACGATCCGCTCATTTTGCGGAGCATCCGGCTGGTCATCTCTTCACTAAGAAAAATCTCTCCGGAAAGCACCTTGTGAATTGCTTTGAGCAATACCTCGGGATTTTCCTGCTTCATCACATATCCATTTGCCCCGGCAGCCAGTGCCCGTTCTGCGTACAGATCCTCTCCGTGGATAGAGAACAGAAGAATCGGGATGTTTGGATTGATCTGCCGGACATTTTTTGTCAGTTCAATTCCATCTGTACCGCACAGCGAAATGTCCGTCAGAATCACATCCGGAGACACGGCCTCTATCAGTGAAATGCATTCCGCCGCATTATCTGTTTCTCCACAGATTGTCAGGAGGGGGTCGTTTGACATGAGCTGGCGCAATCCCTGACGAACGACCGGGTGGTCATCAACGATCAGTACTGTAAACGCTTTTTTATCAGCCATAAGGCTCCTTAATCCTGCTGTGAAGCGGAAGGAATTTGAAATGAACAAATGACCGACACACAGCGATCGGGATGGCGTTCGATATCCAGCTGTCCATTCAGGGCTTCTGCGCGGAAACGCATGCTATCCAGTCCGATTCTGGTCGAGTTTGAAAAATCGATTATGTCGCAACATCCGTTGTTTCGAATCATCAGTTCCCCGAGATGGGTATCCGTTCCCTGTCGCAGATGGACATCGATCTGGTCAGCCTCTCCATGACGGATTGCGTTGTTGATGGCTTCGGTCGCAACAAAATAAAGATTCTTCACGGTGTCTGGATCTTCTATCAGATCGCATATTTCATAATTGAATGTGCACCGGATATGATGAATCTGCTCAATTCGTTCACAGAGGGTTTCCAGGGCGGTTTCTGCGTTGCGGCTTTGAATTTCAGATGGGGCCAGTCCAGAAACGACGTTTCGGATTTGATCGATCGTCTGATCGACTATTTCCGCCAGCTCCTTGAGCGAATCGGCTTCCGGATAATGAGCCTCTCGCATCCTCTGCTCTAACGCTTTGCTAATCAAGCTGATACCCGTGAGTTGCTGGCCGATGCTGTCGTGAAGATCCTGCCCGATACGCCTTTTTTCTATATCGCACATATCCAGCACTCGGCGCTCAATCTCGCCAGCGCTCATTTTCATGGTTGCGGTAAAACTTTTAGGCTGGAAGTCCATAACAAGTCACCCTGAATAAATTGGAAACTACCCCCGTTTTACTCGTACTCTAGAACTTTACACCGCGGAGTCAAGGGCTAGCGCCATCTCTTTGGAAGGGTAGTGCGTTGCAATAGAATCCGGTGAATTCCCCGAAAAAAGACAGTCGTTTAAAAAAAACAGCTGAGAAAAGCAATAAATTGTTTTTCCCGCTGGAAAAATTGCTATAGAGTCGAGTTCAGAAAGCGGGCGCACAAGTAAGGTTGTTGCCATGAAAAATATACTCGTTGTCGATGACGATCCGGCCATTCAGGCTCTCTTCGAGCAGTTTCTGAAAACAAAAGGATTTAATCCCCGGGTGGCAGTCGATGGGTTCGATGCGCTGCTCTCCATGAAGGAACAGGTTCCCGACTTGATCGTTACCGACATTGTTATGGATGGCATGGACGGCCTGACGCTGATCCGCGAGGTGCGCAGTCAACATCCGGACATACCGATCATTGCCATCTCTGGCGGGCGGCGGACCGTGTCTGTAAACTTCGAAGCGTCGTCGGTAAAGTCAGGGGCCAACGAATTTCTCGAAAAACCTGTTCATCTGGACGATCTTTTTCGATCGATCCAGTCGCTGCTCAACGAATGCCCGGCCGCCGAATGAGCTCCCAACGATTGGGCGTTTTATAGGACGGTTGTTTAGCAGGCCAGGGCCTGCTCACCCCGACATCGGTTGATTCCTTATCCCTTTGCCAGTCGCATGGTTTGCAACTATATTGCCATTTCATCTTCGATGAAACGGAAATTCGAAATTCGAATATCTGAATTTTAAATGTTCATCGTTTTAAATTTCGGGATTTTGAGCATTCGGATTTGTTTAGGATTTCGAAATTCGTGCTTCAGATTTATGGTGGGTTCGGAAACTGAATGAAAAAACAGACGAAAGACAACGGTCGGTTAGATGGGCAGGTGGAGCGCGTGGTTTTCCGCAACGAGGAAAACGGCTACACCGTGTTGCGTGTCAAAGTGCGCGGGCATAAAGACCTCGTCACGGTGGTCGGCACGGCGTCGAGCATCAGCCCCGGCGAGTGGCTGGCCGCCGACGGCGAATGGGTCAGCGATGCCAGTTACGGACAGCAGTTCAAAGCCGATATGATGCGCGTTTCCCAGCCCGATACCATCGAGGGAATCCAGAAATTTCTTGGTTCCGGTATTATCCGCAACATCGGTCCCAAATATGCTGAAAAGCTGGTCGAAGCGTTCGGGCGCGATGTGTTCAACGTGATTGAAAAATCGTCCGGCAAGCTGCTGAAAGTGGAAGGAATCGGCCCGGGGCGCCGCGCAAGCATCAAGGCGGCATGGGAAGAGCAGAAGGGCATTCGCGAGATCATGAGCTTCCTGTTTAGCCACGGGGTCAGCACCGCGCGTGCCTTCCGCATCCAGAAAACGTATGGCGAACAGGCCATTGAGCGCATTCAGCGCGATCCGTACTGCCTGGCCCGCGACATCCGCGGCATCGGCTTTCTGGTAGCCGACGGGATTGCCCGCACGCTGGGCATCGCCAAAGATTCCGAACTGCGCGCCCGTGCCGGGCTCGAATACGTTTTGCAGGAAATGACCACGTCCGGTCACTGCGCCGTGCCGCGCGGCGATCTGCAGAGCAAAGCGGTTGAACTTCTCGATATTCCGCCCGACCGCATTGGCGGCGCGCTTGAACACCTGCTCGAAAATAAGCGGCTGATTCATGACGAGGATCAGCGGGGCCGCAATCTGATCTATCCCCCCAAACTCTATTTTGCCGAGTGGAACTTTGCCAAAAAGCTGATCGAGCTGAACTACGGCAAACACCCGTGCCCGAAAATCAATTTTGAAAAAGCGCTCGAATGGGTGCAGAAAAAAGAAAAGATCGAGCTGTCCGAAAACCAGTGCGAGGCGCTGAAGCTCGCGGTGCAGGCCAAAGTGATGGTGATTACCGGTGGCCCCGGCGTCGGCAAAACCACGCTGGTGAATTCGATCATCCAGGTGCTGCGCGCTAAAAAACAGAGTGTGGTGCTCTGTGCCCCGACGGGCCGTGCCGCCAAACGCCTCAGTGAGACCACCGGGCTTGAGGCCAAAACCATTCATCGTCTGTTGCGCTTCAATCCCGGCACCGGCGGATTTGTTCATAAAGAGGAGAATCCGCTCGAAGGCGATGTGTTTATTATCGACGAATCGAGCATGATCGATCAGGTGCTCGCCCAGCAGTTTCTGGATGCCATCCCGCAGCGCGCCGCCGTCATTCTCGTCGGCGATGCCGATCAACTTCCGTCCGTCGGGCCGGGCCGGGTGCTGCGCGATGTGATCAGCTCTAAAGCGGTGCCGGTGATTGAACTGACCGAGATTTTCCGGCAGGCGGCCGAAAGCCGGATCGTCATTGGTGCGCATCGCATCAATCAAGGCCAGCTGCCCGAATTCCCGGAAGAGGGCGATAAAACATCCGATCTTTACTTTGTTGAGCAGCCGGATGTCACGAAAGCCATTGGTGTGATCAAACGGATGGTCAGCGAATCGATTCCCAAACGGCTCGGGTTCGACCCCATCGAGGATGTGCAGATTCTCACTCCGATGCAGAAAGGGGAGCTGGGCGCGAAGAACCTTAATCAGGTGATGCAGGCGCTGCTCAATCCGCGTGGCAACCAGATTGAACGCTTCGGCATCGTTTTTCGCGAGGGTGACCGCGTGATGCAGACCGAAAACGACTACGATAAAGAGGTGTTTAACGGCGATCTAGGCCGCATTGTCGCCATTGATGAGGTGCAGGGCGAGGTCGTGGTTAAAATCGACGATCGGCGCATCAAATATGAGTTTCGCGAACTGGATTCGCTGGTGCATGCCTATGCCATTACCATTCATAAATCACAGGGCAGTGAATACCCCTGCGTCATCATTCCGATGCACACCCAGCACTTTGTGCTGCTTCAGCGCAGTCTGCTTTACACCGCCGTCACCCGTGCTAAAAAATTTGCCGTTTTGATCGGCACCAGAAAAGCCATGGGGCTTGCTGTTTCCCGCGCCGACTCTCGCGAACGCATCACGACACTGCGCGAACGACTCCAAAGTCAGAAATAGCCTGACCAGCAGGCAAGGCGTCAGCATTTAAGGCATAATAAATGCTTAAAGATTCTCATTGTTTTACTCTGGTTTGATTAAAGGGAGGGCTGGAAATGAGCGAAGACGTGTTGCGCAGAGCCGTTTTGGGAAGAAACCTGGTTGAGTTTTTTTATGAAGGCGGAGCAAAAGTGGTTGAGCCGCACATGGTCGCCCACAGCATGAACGGGCATATTCTACTGAATGGGTGGTTTGTCCGCGGTGATAAGAAATTTGGTGAGGAAGGCTGGCAGGATTATACGCTGAACGGCATCTCTAAGCTAAGAATTCTGCCCGAAACCTTTCCCAAGGCGCGTTTTGGTTATAACCCGCTCGATAGCCGCAAATTCGCCAACATCCAGTTCTGCCTCTGAGTGTTTTTTCACTCGACCAAAGGGAGAGAGGTTGGCGCGAAGCGACGGCAACAGAGCGAAGTGTTGTTGAGCGAAGTAGAAAATAATTTACCAACGGCAAAGAGTAAACAGGGGGAACGGCCCAGGGACAACCCCCTGTAGAATTTACCTCTAAAGCTTCAAACCTTGTAAAATTTACGTACGTCTGTGCGCTAGATTCTCAAACCAATGTCGCGGCTTTGAACGAGGAATCTCTAAAATCTCTTTTTTTATGAAATGTTCAGCATATGAAATTTGCGGATAAGAAGATGATGGATCGCCTGTGTGTGATCGGCGGGGCAGGGCTGGCGATAGCAACGCTGCTTGGATTCCTTGGCCGGTTCTGTTGGGTGTTCGATCTGTTTTCCCACTTCCGGGTTCAGTATTTCCAGTTGGCGCTGATTTTGATCGGAATTGCGATCTGGAAGAGAAGCAACCGGTTGCTGATCACTTTTGTGCTGCTGGCCTGTCTGAACTACGCCTTTGTGCTCCCGCTCTATTTTGGTAAGCCGCCGGTCGCATCAGAAAAGCCCGCCCGCGCCATGCTAATGAATATCCTCGCATCGAATGGCAATGCTTCGCAGGTGCTGGAAGCGATTGAGGCGGCGAATCCCGACATCCTTTTGCTCGAAGAGGTGACCCCCAAATGGGTGGAAGCGTTGGGTGAGTTGGATTATCCCTATCGCTTCGCTGATGTGCGCGACGACTGTTTCGGCATTATGTTGCTGAGCCGGTATCCGCTTTCAAAAACCAATGTGGTGTTTGTCGGAATGGCCGGTGTTCCGACCCTTACTGCGAACGTGCATTTGCCGCAGGGCGACGTCGCGCTGATCGGAACCCATCCGTTGCCGCCCTTTAATGGGGAATATTCCAAACATCGGAACGCCCAGCTGGCGGCGCTGTCGGAACTGGCTGGAAGGCAGTCAAAGCCGGTGCTGCTGATCGGTGATCTCAACGCATCGCCGTGGTCGGCGCATTTTGTAAGGCTTCTCAAAGAGTCCGGCCTGAAGAACAGCATGAAGGGGTTCGGGTTCCAGCCTAGCTGGCCGGCGGATAACCGTCTACTGCGCATTCCGATCGACCATATGCTGCATTCTTCGGAAATCGTGATTCATCGCCGGTCTGTCGGCCCCTCGGTCGGCTCCGACCATTTCCCCGTGATGGTCGATTTTTCTATCCAAAAGTAATCCTGCTTATTGCATCCTCCTTCGCTAAAGCCTCTACCTTCGTAAGACTACGGAGGACAAGTGAGGCGCGCACAGATTTTCCAGTGTGGTTTGAAAAACCATACGTTGCAACGTGTGGTGAATAGAAATAGTTCCAACTCTTTGGAAGAAGGCTGAGCCTTCCCCCTGTTGTTTTTCCAATGCCTATAAAACCATACCTTGCAAGGTATGGTTAAATGAAAGCGTGCTCTTTTGACGCATATGAGGGATTGAAAAATCTTGGTCATATGGTACAAATTGTCACAGTTTTGATTAAGGAAGCCCTATGAAATCAAGGTTCTTAGATAAGTTGATCGATCGGTTGGACCGGTTGGACTCTGATGCGGTGCAGACACAGTTTTTGCATCTGGCGCGCGAGAAGGGGCTTTTGGAGACGATTTTCCAGGCAATTCAAGAGGGAGTTGTGGTGGTTGGCGCCGGCGCGCGTATTCGCTATGCGAACCGGACGGCGGAAAGCCTGTTCGGGTTTCAGTTGGATGATGCGGAGGGTCAGCCGATTGCACGATACATTCGCGACATCGACTGGGAAAAGGTTCTCAACCTGGACGAGGACGAGTGGGAGAAGCTGGTTCGTCGTGAGATTGAGGTGAGCTATCCGGATCACCGTTTTGTGGAGTTTTATGTGGTGCCGCTGGCGGCGGGGGAAGAAGGCGAGCCGTCCCCGATAGAACAGGGCTCTATGGGTCAGGGCGCGGTGGTGATTTTCCGCGATGTAACCCGCGACCGGGCCAGCACCGAGGAGTCGATTGAATCCGAACGGATGAAGGCGCTGACGTTGCTGGCCGCAGGGGTGGCGCACGAGATCGGCAATCCGCTGAATGCAGTGACGATTCATTTGCAGCTGATGGAGCGTGAACTCGAGGAGGTGAACGATCCCGCTTTGCGCGACAGCCTGACCGAGCTGGTGGAGGTGTCGAGACGCGAGGTGCATCGCCTCGACCGGATCATTACTCAGTTTTTGCGGGCGATTCGTCCGACCCTTCCTGACCGCAAGCCGGTGGAGATGGAGCGGATACTTGATGAGACACTGGAGTTGATGAAGCATGACATTGCCAACCGCCGGATTTTAGTGGAGCGCAAGACGGCAAAGCATGTTCCGACGGTTCCGGCGGATGAAACGCAGGTGAAGCAGGCCTTTTTTAACATCATCAAAAATGCGCTGCAGGCGATGGAGAGCGAAGGAATTTTAAAAATCACCACCGAGGTGACCTCGCGTTTTGTGAGTGTCTGTTTTGCTGATAACGGCCCGGGAATCTCATCGGAGGATCTGGGCGCGATTTATGAGCCGTACCGCACGACGAAAGAGGAGGGTTCCGGGCTCGGGCTGATGATTGTTCAGCGGATTCTGCGCGATCACGGCGGCGAGATTGAGATCAGTTCGACCCCCGACCACGGAACGGCCTTTACCTTGCATTTCCCGCGCGACGATGTGCGGATGGCGTTGTTGGAGGCCCCGAGTACAAAGGATGAGTTATGAGTGATAAACCTGCAATCCTCATCGTTGACGACGAAAAGAATACACGCGACGGACTGGCACGGGCGTTGAAGCGGTCGTATGAGGTGTTTGCGGCCGAGAGCGGCGCGGCGGCGTTGGAGATTTTGAGCGAGCAGAGCATCGATGTGATGTTGAGCGATCTGCGGATGCCGGTGATGGACGGGATGACGCTGATGCAGCGCGCACTGGCGTCGGCGCCAGAGCTGACGTGTATTCTGTTAACTGCCTACGGAAGTGTGGAGACGGCGGTGGATGCCATGCGCCACGGGGCAACTGATTTTTTGACGAAGCCGGTCAATCTGAAAGAGCTTGAGCTGGTGCTGGAGCGTGTTTTGCGGTCGCGACATGCCGAGACGGAAAACCGTCAGCTCCGCGAGCAGCTGGACTCCAAGTTCGGAATGGAGAACATCATCGGCAATTCGCCGCAGATGCAGGAGGTCTTTGATACGGTGAGGCAGGTGGCCGGTTCGCGTGCAACGGTTTTGATTCAAGGGGAGAGCGGAACCGGCAAGGAGCTCGTAGCGAAGGCGATTCATCAGTTGAGCAGTCGTACCCATGCAGCATTTATTCCCGTCCATTGTGCGGCGCTTTCGTCGACGCTACTTGAGAGCGAGCTGTTTGGCCATGAGAAGGGGGCGTTCACCGGAGCGGCGGAGCGGCGCAAGGGACGCTTTGAAATGGCTGACGGCGGATCGCTGTTCCTCGATGAGATTGGTGAAGTTGATTCCAGTGTGCAGGTGAAGATTTTGCGCGCGCTGGAGGAGCGAAAGTTTGAGCGGGTTGGCGGTCAGGAGACGGTCGAGGTCGATACGCGTCTGATCGCGGCGACGAACCGCGATTTAAAGCAGATGGTGGCCGATGGCGATTTTCGTGAGGATCTTTATTACCGCCTTTACGTGGTGGCGATCATCCTGCCGCCGTTGCGTGAGCGCACCGGCGATATTCCGATGCTGCTGAAACATTTTCTGGATGAGTTCAATGCGGAGAATGGCCGGGCAGTTGAAGGGTTCTCTCAGGATGCGCTGGATCTGCTGACGGCTTATAACTGGCCGGGCAATGTGCGTGAGCTGCGTAATTTGGTCGAGCAGACAGTGGTGTTGGCGCGCAGCAAGCGGATCGGGGTGCGGGACCTGCCGGTACATATCCGTGAAGCAGGCGGTCAGAAAGCGGTGATCTCAATGGAGTCCGGCACATTGGAAGAGATGGAAAAACAGGCCATTGTTCAGGCGTTAAGGGTGGCTGAAGGCAACCGGACCCGCGCTGCGGAGAAGCTGGGGATCAGCCGACGGACTCTTCATCGCAAAATTGCGGAGTACGGGTTTGCGGAAGTTAGATGAGTTTAATGTTGAACAAGCCTAGGTGTTTCAGGATGCTCTGAAGGCTTTTTACCGGATCAGGAGAAATTTATGGCGAAGCAACAGAAACAACCCTTTGAATCAACTCTGCAGGACCTTGTCTACAGCCTGGATGCGGGTTCCGGCCTGCAGATCATCCGCATCATTCTTTTATGTCTTTTTGTTGTCGGGTTGGCCGCTATTTTTACAGCCCGCCAGTTCCGCGGCTTTGACTCCGAGGCGGCCATGGATTGCGCTCAACTGGGACGTAATCTGGCGCGGTCGCACCATTATGTAACTCAGAACGTGAAGCCGCTTACCATTGCTCAGGTGTCTGCGAACACTTTTGATGGTGATGCCAAAATTGACTTCCATCCGGAAGTGATTCGTCCGCCGGTCTATCCGGCGATCCTGGCGGGTGCCTTTATGTTTTTTGATCTGGTCGGAGTGGATCTTTTTCCAACCAGTGATGATTTTCGGGGGCTCTATCCTGCCGAGCAATGGGTGATTGTGCCGTTAAATCACTTTTTCACCATGCTGACAGGCTTAATGCTCTATTTTCTGGGGCGAAATCTGTTTTCGAAGAAGATCGGTCTACTGGGGACACTGACCTATTTTCTTACGGCGATGGTCTGGGAGGACAGTTTGCGGGGCGAAGGCCTGCCCATGTTGTCGTTTTTTGTGATCAGTGCAGTCTATTTCGCGGTGCTTGCGGTAAATCATCGTCGCGAACGGCGTTCGATCAGGAACTGGATGTTTCTCTATCTGCTCTCCGGCGGTTTTTCCGCATTGGCATTTTTGACACACTATGCCGCGTTGGCCGTGATCCCGGGGATCGCGTTGTTTATTATGATGATGGGTTCACGCACCCATCGGAGTGGACCTCTGGCCTTCTTCTATTTGGTATTAGTATTTATGGTGGTTTCACCCTGGCTTGTGCGCAACTATCAGGTTTGCGGTTCTCCGCTGGGGCTGGCGCCTCATACTGCGTTGATTGAATCCGCCCGTTATCCCGGTGACGCATTGATGCGCACACTGAATCCGAAATTCAGTCTCCTTTCGGATTTCAAAGCGGTTCGCGCAAAATGGGCATCAAACTTTAACTCCATTTATCAGAACCGGCTCACTTCGATGGGTGGCGGCCTGCTGATTACCTTTTTCATGGTAACGTATTTTTACCGGTTTGTTCGTGTGCATGTGCAGAACCTGCGTTGGGGGATCGGCGCATCGATCCTTCTCTTTTTTGTTGGAGTTGGATTTTTCGGTGAGGGGAGTGTGCGACTTTATCACATGTTCTGGCCGTTTATTATTCTCTACGGGTTGGCCTTTTTCTCGATTATGCTCGATCGGTTGGATATCAGCATCGATCTCTATAAAACCGGATTAACCGGGCTGGTGGTCGGACTGACGGCACTTCCGTTGCTGATAATTATTTTCCTCTCCCCATCACCGAAAAACCCGTACCCGCCGTATTATCCGAGCTTTGTGATGAAGGTGAGTGAGCTGCTCAAGCCCAATGAAGTGATCTGTACCGATATGCCCTGGGCTACCGCATGGTACGGGAACCGCACATCGATCCTGATGCCAAAGACCTTAGAGGGGTATTATGAGATCAACGACTACCGCAAATATATCAGCGGTCTTTATATTACAACGATTACGAAGAACCGTCCGTTTGTTTCCGATCTGCTCGACGGATCAGAAAAAACATGGTTCCCGATTATGACGGGGCGGCTGCCGAAAGATATGCCGCTTCGTCATGGATTTCAGCTGAACAATAACGATCAGCTGTTCCTGACCGACAGTGTTCGTTGGGGTGTGGGGGCCGTTACCGGTGGTGCCGCCGCTGAAGCGGAAGAGTAATATCCGGAGGGACGGGGATGCGCATTGTATTTTTTGGATCAGCCTCAATCGGGTTCCCGCTACTCGATGCGCTGCTTGCCAGTTCTGCTGATGAGGTTGTTGCCGTTGTGACCCAGCCTGACCGCCCGGTCGGCCGTAAACTGAAGCTGACGGCCTGTCCGGTTAAAGAGGTCGCGTTGCAAAAGGGACTGAACGTCCTTTGTCCGGAAAAAGTCGGATCTGACGAGAGTCTCACCTCGCTCAAAGAACTGAAGGCCGATCTGTTTGTGGTCGTGGCCTACGGACAGTATATTCCGCCTGCCGTGCTAGATCTGCCGACGAACGGATCCATCAATCTGCATCCTTCACTTTTACCGAAATACCGCGGGTCGTCTCCCATTCAGTGGGCGCTTGCCAACGGCGATGAAGTCACCGGGGTTACGATTCTCTACGTCAGCGAAAAAATGGATTCCGGGGATATTATTCTGCAGCGCGAGGTGCCGATCCGGCCGGAGGACCACGCCGCTACCCTAGAACCGGTTTTGGCACAGGCCGGTGCGGAATTACTGATGGAGGCGGTGGAGCAGATTCGCTCTGGAACCGTTAAGGCGCAGCCGCAGGATGAGGCCGCGGCCACTGCAGTCCGCAAGCTCGCCAAAGAGGATGGGTGGCTTGATTGGAGCCTTCCTGCGTCTGTTTTAAACAATCGCATCCGCGCGTTCATTGCGTGGCCGGGTTGTTTTTGCGAAGTGCCGGTTCGATCAGGCATGCAGCGGCTGAAGGTTCTTGAAGCACGGGTTGAGCCGGGCAACGGAGAGCCGGGAGTTATTCTTGATGCATCGGGGGAGGGCCCGCTGGTGGCCGTCGGCGATGGAGCCATTCGACTGCTGAGCGTTCAGCCGGCAGGAAAAAACATTATGGATGGTGCGGCGTATCTGAGAGGGTATCCTCTGGAGCCGGGAAGCCGTCTGGGCTGATCCCGCTCTCTTTCAGCTTTTCAATCAGCCGTTGGTCATCCGGAGCAATCCCCAGTCCCTTTTTCCACTGTTGTGCTGCGGCTTGCGGGTTGCCGAGCTTCAGGTAGGTATCTCCAAGGTGTTCCCACACCAAGGGATCGTCGCTCATCAGCTCGCTCGCTTTCTTCAACTGGCTCAGCGCTTCCTGATAGCGGCCCTGCATGTAGTAAATCCATCCCAGTGTGTCGATATAGGCCGCGTTGTCAGGTTCTGCTGTCAGCGCCTTTTCAGCCAGCGCCAGACACATCTCAAGCTTTTCTCCCCGCTCTGCCCACATGTAGGCGATGTAGTTCTGCGCGGACGCCGCCGTGGCCGGCTCTCCCAGATCAATCGCTTTGCGGAAAAACAATTCTGCCTCGTCGAGTTTCCCGGTGCGTTCGTGAAGGACGGCGTATTGAAAATAGAAAAATCCATTCAGCAGATTGGTGCTTGCGCCGCTGGCCGCCAGTGCTTCGAATTGCCGGGCGTTGCTCAGCGCCTCTTCATATTTTTTCTGATCGGCCTGTAGCAGGGTCAGATAATAGAGCGTTTCGGCCGTTTCGGGCGAGAGGGCATGAAAGCGGTTCAGCAGATCAATGGCCGACTGCATGGAGACCGGGGTCTCCCCGGTCAGCATGGCCCGCATATACTGATTCAGAATGACCGGGTTTTGATCATAGGAAGAGGCCAGCACCTCGGCGGCTTCCTCCAGCCGGCCGCTTTTTTGAGCTGCCACCATGAAATTATAGGTGAAGAAAGAATTGGATGCCCACTCCATATCCGTCGAGTTGGTTTGCACCTGACTAAACGCAGTATAGGCCTCTTCGTAGCGCTCCTGCTGGAGATGGAGATAACCGATCACCGTTCCCACCCGCTCGTTTTCAGGGTAAATGGTCTGTGCTTTTTTCAGGACACGTTCCGCCTCCGGCAGTTTTTTCTGATCGAGATAAAGAGAGCCGAGTTGCGCATAATACAGCACCGGAGCCCGGGGCTGCTCCTGTAGATAGTTTTCCAGATGTCCGGCGAACTCATCCTGATACTCTTCGGGAAGTCTTCCAGTCAGATATTGGAACCACTGTTCCGCCGTTATGCCAGTGTATCGCGGCAGTTCATCGCACAACATTAGTGCCTGCTCGATTTCCCCGTTTAGAATGCAGATATCCAGCAATTGCCGGGCGAATTCGATATCTGCTGGGAACAGGTTATAGGCGGTCTCAAAGGCGGTCTGCGCCCGTTCCGTATCGTTGGCCGCCAGATAGGCATAGCCGAGTTGTTGCCATTTCTGCGGGTTCTCCGGTGACAGGTCAAGGGAGGTTTCCAACAGAGCAATGCCTTTGTGGAGCGTTTCCTGTATTGCAGGCTGCTCCGTTAAGATCCGCACCCTATCCACATAAAGAGTTCCAAGAAGGTATAGAATATCCGCACGGTCTGCATGGATCTTCTGTGCGGTTTCCAGAATCTGAATGGCTTCCGCATTTTTTTGCTGTGCAACGAAGAAGCGGGCGAGCAAAAGCGCGCTGTCCGCTTCGTGCGGGAAATCGAGCGCCGCCTCGCGGAAAAGCGTCTCGGCTTCTTGGGTTCGGTCCAGCAGCACACAAACCTGAGCCTCAAGCAGGCGCGGGGGGAGGGCGTCCGGATGCTGCGCCCGGAGTTTGCGGGCGATTTCGAGCGCCTCATCTGTTTGTTCAAGATCAAGCGCAACGGTAACCGCCAGCGGATAGAGCATTGTCTCGGTCGGGTCGATCTGGATCGCCGTTTTGAGATGCCGCAAAGCGGCGACCGGATCGCCGTTGCTTTCCGCCAGCAGGCCGAGACTGAAATGAGACAAAGCCTCAGCTTGAGCATCAATGCTCAGCCGAGGCTTCGACCCTGAAGTGGCGCATCCACTGCACAGCACAATCCAGAGCAGAATTGCTCCGAGAATCCATGCGTTGCGGGATGTGTTCATCAACCCCTTTTTCAGGTTAGAAAATTATTTCTTTTTATGACGATCCGCGCGACGGCGCTTGCGCCGTTTATGGTTCGACATTTTTGTTTTACGCCATTTTTTAATGGTACCCATGTGTATCTTCCTCTTATCGGTGGTTATTCTACCACTTTGTTTAAAGCAATTTCAATAATTCCTTCCGCGCCCGCTGCTTTCAGCTCGGGAATAATTTCACGGACGATGGATTCCTCCACCACGGTTTCAATCGCGTACCATCCATCGGCGGACAGGCCGCTGACCGTCGGCGCGTTCAGAGCCGGCAGCAGATCTTTCACAGCGTCCAGATTCTGCACTGCTACATTCATTTTCAGCAGAACCTTGTCGTGCGCATTGAGCGCCGCTTTCAGCAGCAGAGCGACTTTTTCGAGCTTGGTCCGTTTCCAGTCGTCCGCCCAGGCCTCTTTACTGCAGAAAAACTGTGTGTAGGACTCCATCAGTGTGTCCACGATGCGTAGATTGTGCGCGCGCAGCGATGAACCGGTTTCGGTGATGTCCACAATGGCATCTACAAATTCCGGAACTTTCACTTCGGTTGCGCCCCAGGAAAATTCGACCTCCGCTTTCACACCGTGTTTTTCGAGCCAGCGCTCGACCAGTGCCACGCCCTCGGTGGCGATGCGTTTACCTTCCAGATCCTTCACCGATTTGATATCGGAGTCTTCCGGAACAGCCAGTACCCAGCGGACCGGGCGTTTGCTGACCTTGGAATAGACCATGTCGCAGATAATCTGAACATCAGAGTCGTTGGCGGCAATCCAGTCCAGACCGGAAATCCCCGCGTCGAGCATACCCTGTTCAACGTAGCGGCTCATCTCCTGCGAGCGTAGCAGACGCAGTTCAATCTCATCGTCGTCGATCGACGGAAAATAGGAGCGCGAGTTGCCTTTAATGTTAAAACCGGCTTTCGCGAAAAGCGCGTAGGTCGAGTCCTGCAGACTGCCTTTGGGTAATCCAATAACTAATTTGTTCATAATCTCTAGCAAACCGTCCCTTCCTGAAATCGAAGCGTCGGACTATAAGGAAAAGCCCTTGGAGCGTCCACCGCTATTTGGGCTTTTTTTCAGGCGGGAGCCGCCGGCAGCCGGTGAGGTTTCCAACCCTTGGAATTTATGACGCCAAAGGCGTTAAACTCTGTGCGTGCCTATGCCCGCAGTGCTACAGCGTTGCAGGCGGGAATAGGCTTCCAAGGATTGGAAAAAAGGATTCCCGTTCTTCCAACCTTTGGACGTTTTTGTTTTGCGACAAAAAAAGAGCCGCGTGGAGCGGCTCTTTTCGTGAAGCGGGATCCCCTTATGCGCTTTTCTTTTTCTTGATGATCAGCGCGGCAATGAGGACGGCGATCAGCACGGCGATCGCTCCTCCGATCAGCGGAAGATTCATACCGCTTTCCTCAGACTCTTCCACGACGGACTCTTTGCCTGCCGGCGGTGCCGCTTTGGTGACGACCGGGGGGGCCGGCACTTCTTCGAGGGTCACCACCGGGCTCAGGTTGCTGCCGTCGAGAGTGACGGTTTTCGGCAGGTAACCTTCTTTTGTCAGCTCAACGGAAACCGGTTCTTCGATCAGCTGTTCAATCGGCGTGGTGCCGATCACTGTGCCGTCGACGGAAACGGATGCGCCGGACGGGGAGCTGTCGATCATGACATAGGGCATCGGGTCGAGTTCCACCGCCGCGAACTGGTCTTTAGTGGCTTCGACGGTAAATGTTTCGGAGTAGTAGCGGTCCGCTTTGACTTCAAAGCTTGTTGTTTCCTCGATGGTCACTTTGAGTGATCCCGTGCCGAGCGGTTTTTCATCGCCCACCAGATAGATTTCGGCATCGGCCGGGGTGGCGTCGATTGTAATGATCGGCAACGGAACCAGATCGACCGTCATGGCGTAAGACAGCTCATGAGTTTTTGCGGAGGTCAGATCGACGCTTTTTTTATAATACCCTTCTTTGCGGAACTCGAAGGAGCGCGGCTCAAGGATTTCCTCTTTGATTGGGGCCTTGGCGAGGAAGGCATCGTCTTCGTAGATGTCAACGTCGTCTTGAACCGCGGAGAGGGTGATAAGCGGGCGATGCTCGAGCTCAACCACAACCGGGTTGTCGGTGGCCAGGCCAATGGTGATTTCCTTGTCGTAGTAATCGGCGGCTTTGATGATGTAGTCGCGGTCTTCATGCAGCACGTTCACTTCCACAGAGCCTTTACCCAGGGAGGTGTCGGAGCCGGCGGGGTACACATCCGCAACCGGCTTGGTGTAGACCAGAACGGGTTCCGGCCGCATTTTAAGGTAGACGTTTTCGGGCGAATCGAAATTGAGGATGACCGGTTCGTTATAGAACTTATCCATGCGGATTTCGAATATCTTATCGGTGTGGAACACGCGAGTCTTAAACGGGGTAACGCCGATCGGCTCTTCGCCGCCCGCTTTATAAACCGCCGCACCTTCCGGCGTGCTGTGGATGGTGACTGGAGCCGTGAACGGAATCCATCCGCAGGTGGTTGAGACAAGAGCCAGTGTCAGCAACAGGCCGGCAAGGCGGGAAAAGGACTTGTTCGTCGTCATAGCAGGTTCTCCTTCGAATAGTAATAAAACACCCGAACCTTATACCGCAGGGTTCAAAGTGAAGTCAAACTGCGAGAATTTATATAATTCTAAATTTTCACACTGGATGAGGAGCTCGGCTGGGCATTCACAACCAGCGCCGCAGCCATCAGCGCGCCGCCGGCGGCCAGACGCATCCACTCTGTTTTCTCACCGAAAACCAGCACGGAAACCAGAATGCCGAGCGGGATTTTCAGATTATTGAAAACCGCCAGCGCTCCCGCGCTGACCCGCCGTGCGCCGAGGTTCCAGAGAAAGAAGCCGAGGCCGGAGGCGATGATGCCGAGATAGAGCAGGATGCCGCTCTGTTTAAGGGTGAGCTCAAACGAGCCCCAGTCGGATCCGATGGTTGCCAGCGCGGCGGTGAACGCCGCGCCCAGATAGAGCAGGCCGAACACCTGCCGGTCGGCCGGTGGATTTGGCAGGCCCGCCTGCCCGCAATGTTGCGCATAGCGTTGCAGGCGGGCCATGGTGCGACGGTAGAAAATCTGTCCGAACGCGAAGCAGAGATTAGCCACCTGCATCAGCGCAAATCCACGCCACAGTTCGGCAGAGTCGAGTTGCTGATACTTGATGATCACTCCGCCGGCCACCGCCAAAATCACCGCGCCGAGAGCGGACAGATTGAGGCGCCGCTCAAATCCGTCGTTGATAAGCGTCACGTAAATGGGGGTGAAAACGGTGAACAGCGCCACTTCGTAGGCTTTGAGGGTTTGAAAGGCATGGATGTAGGCCACATACATCACACCGTACTGCACCGCGCCGGTCAATAGCAGGCGCAGTGCGTCGCCGAGCCGCAGGCTGCGGATGCGCAGGAACGGAGCGAAAACGGCAAACGCGATAAACAGCCGCATGAACGCAACGGAGGAGGATGGCAGGTCGGATAGACCGCCCTTGATCAGCCCGAACGAAAACGCCCAGAGCAGGGAAACGAGAAAAAGGTATAGCATAGGGATTTCTTTTCTTTTGATTTCGGGCCGGAGTATACGCAAACGATTCGGCAGTCCGCCAGTTTCCAATGATTGGAAAAGGCACAGCGCGGCGGCAACTATTTTTTCCAATGATTGAAAAGCCATAGCATGCCGGCGAGTTTTTGTGTTTAATGCGTGGAGTGATTTCCAGTGAAGGGAGAAACCTTATGTATGACATCATCATTATCGGTGCGGGGCCGGGTGGATATGAAATGGCCGGGCGGGCAGGGCATAAAGGCCAGAAGGTGCTTTTGATTGAAAAAGCGCATCTCGGCGGAGTCTGCCTGAACTGGGGCTGCATTCCGACCAAAACGCTTTTGAATTCCGCCAAGCACTATGTGCACGCCAAAGAGGCGCCGGCGTTCGGCGTGACTACCGGTGAGGTTTCCTTTGATCTATCCAAGGTAATGGCCTGGAAGCAGGAGGTGATCGAAACGCTGCGTGCAGGCATTGCCGCCACGATGAAAAAGAATAAGGTGGAGGTCGTCAAGGGCACAGCTAAGCTGCTCGGTTCTGGCAAAGTGGACGTGGATGGCACCGTCTATGAGGGAACCCACGTGGTGATTGCCACCGGGGGTTCGCCG
Organism: Kiritimatiellota bacterium; assembly: GCA_014381785.1. GTDB lineage: Bacteria > Verrucomicrobiota > Kiritimatiellia > Kiritimatiellales > Tichowtungiaceae > Tichowtungia. The sequence goes on along the minus strand of JACNKZ010000035.1, from coordinate 7,854 downwards.
TCCGTTCCGCCGATCCCCGGCGCGGATCAGCCGCACGTGATGACCAGCACGGAAATCCTCAGTATTGAGGACCTGCCGGAATCGCTCGTCGTGATCGGCGGCGGCGTCATCGGAATCGAATTCGCCAGCTTCTTCAGCAGTCTCGGTGTTCGCGTCGATGTGATCGAAATGCTGGATGAAATTATTCCTTTTATGGATCGCGGGCAGGCCAAGCGCTTCCGCGCCGCGTTGAAAGGAAAGGTCAATTTTAACCTCGGCTGCCGCGTCACTGCCATCGACGGGCGCGATGTGAAATATGTCGACAAGAAGGATGAGGAAAAATCGATCAACGCCGAGTTCGTGCTGATGTCCGTGGGTCGTTCACCGAACCTCACCGGCATGGGCTTCGAAGAGGCCAAGCTCGATTTTGACCGCAGCGGCATTAAAACCGACGAGCAGATGCGCACCAACTTGCCGAATGTCTACGCCATCGGCGATGTGACCGGTAAGTCGCAACTGGCCCATTCCGCCACGCGGATGGGGGAGGTGGCGCTCAATACGATTCTTGGCAAACCGGACCGCTTCCGGTTGAACGCCATTCCGTGGGTGGTTTATTCCATGCCCGAGATCGCCGGATGCGGATTGACCGAGGATCAGGCTAAAGAGGCCGGGTTTGAAGTCAAATCCGCTTCACTGCCGTTGATGATGAGCGGACGTTTTCTGGCCGAAAACGGCAAGCAGGGCCCCGGCCAGGTCAAGGTGGTCAAAGATGCTGAAACCGACGTGCTTCTCGGGGTTCATATGTTCGGGGCCTACAGCTCAGAAATCATCTGGGGTGTCGCCGCGATGATCGAGGCCGGGTTGCGAATCGAAGAGGCCAAAAAAATTGTATTCCCGCACCCGACGGTCGGGGAAGTCATTCGCTTAGCCATGTTCCAGCTTTAAGCTGAATAAAATCAGGAGAAGGGGGGTTCCTGTGAATCCAGCGATCTGCCCTGGTGAAAAAATATAACTAACGTTTGGAGCGATGAGGACGAGAAATATCTTCTCGCCAACGCTCCGGCGGTGTAAAAAGGGGCCTATGTCATTCCCAAAAACATTTTATCGCTGGCGGCCACATCCGTGGCACGGTCTTGATATTGGTCGCAAAGCGCCCGATGTCGTTAATGCCTATATCGAAATGACCCCGTTTGATGCGGTGAAATATGAGGTGGACAAGACAACCGGTTACCTGCGGGTGGATCGCCCGCAGCTGACCTCATCCATGCCGCCCACGCTCTACGGCTTTTTGCCGCGCACCTATTGCGGTGCGCGCGTGCAGGCCTTGTCGCCGACCTCAAAAAAAGGAGACGGTGATCCGCTCGATATTTGTGTGATCACCGAGCGCCCGATTAATCGCGGCGAAGTGATCCTTCGGGCACGCGTTATTGGCGGCGTGCAAATGATCGATGGCGGTGAGGCCGACGATAAAATTATCGGCGTGCTTCATGAGGACCGTTTCTGGAGCCATGTGAACAGCCTCGACCAGATCCCCGAAACCCTGCGCGACCGCCTCCAGCACTATTTCGAGACCTACAAACTGACCCCTGGCGGGGAAGCGCATGTGAAGGTGCTGGGGATGTACGGCCCCGACCGCGCCAAAGAGGTGATCCGCGCCTCGCAGGCGGATTATGATGAAATGTTCGGAAACTGAGCAGATATTCCGTGAGAAAGTGGCCGAAGAACTCGGTATCAGCCGTGGCACGCGGAATGCTTTATTATACTGGAACACTAAATGCTTACTAACAATACAACAATGGGCGATTAAAAATGTCATTAATAAAACACACTTCTAAAAAAGCCATCAAAACCATCATTGCATGTCTCACACTCACCTGTACGTTGGCTTCAGCACAAGAACTGGTTTGGAGCGAGGAGTTCAATTACACCTCAGCCCCTGACAGCGATGTATGGTCCTACGACACGGGAGATTGGGGATGGGGCAACGCCGAGCTTGAGAATTACACCAGTAGTACGAATAATTCCTGGGTCGACGGCAGCAATCTTGTCATTACAGCAGTGAAGTCGGGAAGCGGAGGCAGCGCTACCTTTACGTCGGCCCGACTCAAGACCTTGGACAAACTGACCTTCCAGTACGGCACGGTGGAAGCCCGAATTTCGATCCCCGATTTGGCCGACGGTTTATGGCCTGCATTCTGGACCTTGGGTAATGATTTCCCGACCGCCGGCTGGCCGAATTGCGGCGAGATTGACATCATGGAAATGGGGATCTACAGCGCCATCGCCGATGGTAAGGTCAACAGTCGCACTGGATCGCATTTCCACTGGGATAATAACGGTTCATACGCAAACTATGGCGACACCAAGGACATGACGCCCGATATTGATGGCACGTTTGTTGTCTACAAAATGGTATGGACCCCGAGCTCGATTTCGACCTATATCAATGATCAATGGATTGTTAGCATGAACACGGCCAATATTCCGGAATTCAACGCGCCGCAGTTTTTCCTCCTCAATATGGCCGTCGGAGGCTCCTACACGGGGATTACCTCTCCTGGCGGCATCACCGCGCCTTTCCCCGCAGAATACAAGATTGACTACATTCGTCTCTACGACAACGGAGACACGATCCTGGCTGGTTCTTCTGTGACTACTGCACCGGTTTTTACCGATGATCCGATTACCAAGTCCGGTGCAACTGAAGATACAGCGTATACGGGTCAGACTTTGTTCGGGACAGCGACGGACGCAGATAGCGATCCGCTGAGCTATTCCAAGGTTTCGGGGCCGGCGTGGCTGAGCGTTGCGACCAGCGGTGCACTTACGGGAACGCCCGGCAATTCAGATGTGGGGCCTAACAGTTGGACCGTACAGGTTTCCGACGGACACAACGGGACGGATACAGCGACTCTGAACATTACGGTGGCTAATGTGAATGACGCACCGGTCTTCACCGACGATCCGACTATCAAGTCCAGTGCGACGAAAGATGTCTCTTATACAGGCCGGTCCTTGGCTGGCGCAGCGACGGACGTGGATGCGGGTGACTCCCTGAGCTATTCCAAGGTTTCGGGTTCGACGTGGCTGAGCGTTGCGACTAACGGTGCGCTTTCGGGAACGCCCGGCAGCTCAGATGTGGGCACTAACAGTTGGACCGTACAGGTTTCTGACGGGAACGGCGGAACGGATACAGCGACCTTGAAAATTACGGTGCTTGACTCGGCTCCTCCTGTGACAACCTCGAACCTTCTTACGAATGCCGGATTTGAATCCAGCACGACCGGGTGGACTCTTACCGGAGGTTCGGCGGCCGCATCGACCGCTTATGCGCGCAATGGATCCGATTCACTGTTGATCGATAGTACGGGGGCAAGCCAGTGGTCTTCCCCGAATGTATCACAAACCTTTTCTGCAGATCCAGGGGACGTATTCAACTTCCAGGGATATATGCTGAATGGAGATGGGACTCCGATTTCCGGCAGCTCCTTCGGGCTGTTCAAGATCGAGTTCAGAGATAGTGGCGGTACGGCACTCGAACCGGCCTCTGTGGAGGTCGGCACGTCGGCGAATGCTCCCTACTATGGCGCGGAATCAACTCCGCATCTGGATGTCGGAAGCGCGACGGACACGTGGATATTCAGCGAGACGCAGGCCGAGGCACCGGCAGGCACCGTATCAGTGGGATTCTATATTCTTAATGTGAACGCAGTCGATAACCTCATGTATTTTGATGATGTTCAGGCAACATTGGCCAATGTTAACGTCGCACCGGTTTTCACCGACGATCCGATCAGCAAGGGCAGTGCGACAGAAGATGTGGCGTATCCGTGGCAGTCTTTGGCTGGTTCAGCGACGGACGCAGATAGCGATCCGCTGAGCTATTCTAAGGTTTCGGGTCCGGCGTGGCTGAGCGTGGCGGCCAACGGTACGCTTTCGGGAACGCCCGGCAATGACGATGTGGGGCCCAACACCTGGACCATACAGGTTTCCGACGGCAACGGCGGCGGAACCGACACGGCGACACTGAATATTACGGTGCTCAACGTCAACGACGCGCCGGTCTTCACCGACGATCCGATCACCAAGACCAGTGCGACGGAAGATGCGGCGTATACGGGTCAGTCCGTGGCTGGCTCAGCGACGGATGCAGACAGCGATTCGTTGAGCTACAGCCTTATTCCGGGTGGGCCGGCGTGGCTGAACGTGGCGACCAACGGTGCGCTTTCGGGAACGCCCGGCAATGCAGATGTGGGGGTCAATATCTGGACTCTGCAGGTTTCCGACGGTAATGGCGGAACGGACACCACAGCCTTGATGATCATAGTGAATAATGTTAATGACGTCCCTGTCTTCACGGCCGATCCGATCACTATGGTGGATACCTTTGAAGGCGTTGCCTACAGCAACTCCATCGCCGGTTCGGCTACCGATGTGGATGCGGGTGCCAGCCAGAGCTACAGTCTTGTTGATGGGCCGTTGTGGCTGAACGTGGCGACCAGTGGTGCGCTTTCGGGAGCGCCCGGCAATGCAGATGTGGGCGCCAACAGCTGGACCGTACAGGTTTCCGACGGCAACGGCGGAACCGACACGGCCACGCTTGAAATCACGGTCGTTGAACTCTTGCTTCCCACTCTGAGCCCAGCTATCCAGGAAGGCGGAAACCTCCAGATCAGTTTTGCCACCCAAAACGGTGTCAGCTATCCGGTAGTTTATAAGACGAACCTGACCGATGCGACGTGGACTCTCCTTGAAACAATCGAAGGGGACGGGACTGTAAAATCGCCCTCATATCCCACGACGAACGGCCCTGTTCGTTTCTACAAGGTTTTAAACCCCTAAACGGTTCAGTAGTAGAGCCCTTTGACCAATGTGAATTGGTTCCCACTGAAGCAATCAGTGGGTTCCCATTGAAACAATCAGTGGGGCCGAGAATACAAGCTCGGCCTCATATCTTGTGAGTGATCTCGCCCGCTTGTTAAGGGTGTTAACACCCAGAACAGTTATACATGAACAATTAAGTCACAATTTTAATTGACAATCATTGGGGATGGGAATACACATTGAGTTGGGAAGTTATTCAGTTGAGCGATCCGGTTCGCTTCTATAGGGATTTAAACCCCTGAAAGGTACATGAAATGCATATTAAAGCAGTCTTATTGAGTTCCATTCTTGTTTTGATGGCCTGCGGATCGGCTCATGCCGCCGTGGTCTGGTCGGATGAATTTAACGAGCCGACGATCGATCGAGAGACGTGGGGATATGATTATGGAGGAGGGGGGTTCGGCAATGGCCAGCTCGAATTCAACACCGCGCGATCGGAGAATGTTTACATCGAGAATGGAAGTCTGATTCTCGAAGCGCGCGACGAAACCTTTACCGGCGGCGGGGTCACTCGCGAGTTTACTTCGGCCCGCGTGAATACGCAGGGCCGCTTTGCTTTTACATACGGTACGCTTGAGGCACGGATCCAGCTCCCGGATACCGCAGACGGCTTATGGCCGGCCTTCTGGCTGCTGGGCAACAACTTTCCCGGCATTGTCTGGCCAAACTGCGGCGAGATCGACATTCTGGAATCCGGTGCCGAGGCGGGTATTCTGGCAGGCACACAGAATGAGCTGATCAACAGCGCGATCCATTTTTCCAATGCAGCGGATGAGTATGAATTCTATGCGGAGTGGATTAATACCTCAGACGTTATTCCGGGTCTGACGGATCTGAGTGCGGATTATCACCGGTATAAGGTGGAGTGGACCCCAACGGATCTGACGTTTTACATCGATGATGTGCAATTCGCCACCTGGGATATTACGGCGGCGCATTTTGAAGAGTATCACCATCCTCACTTCCCGATCCTGAACGTTGCGATCGGTGGATGGAACTATGTGAAAATCAATGACCCCAGCGGGATCACAGCATCTTTCCCCGCGCAGATGAAAATCGACTGGATCCGGCTCGAGGACAATGGTGACACGGAGATCTTCCTGGGCGCAGATGCCGCGGAAACAGGCAATTTTGGTATTTTCACAGAAACCACGCCGGTCGATACGGCACTTGTTTTCGGGGATGATACCTCGACGAACTGGCCGTATAGCGACGAGGCGGCCGTGTACCCATGGGCGGACACGATGACGTTTGCCGCGGCGCAGACGGAGTTTTCCGAGGGGAGCGAGGGATGGACGTTTGATGTTGAGGGAATTGGATGGTGCGGCATGGGCGTTTTTCTTCCGAACTATCGCAACATGGAAAACTATTCGGACGGTTTCCTGCACGTGGATATCAAGACCACCTCGACGGATCTGTATGAATTTGGAATTGAAAGTGCCAGAGGCCAACAGGCCTGGCTTCCGGTAGGCGATGAAACGGCGGAGTTCGGATTTGCCCGTGACGGCAACTGGCATACGGTCAGCATTCCGCTGGGTCGGTTCGGAAACACCGACTTTAAGACCGTTCATCAGATATTCATGTTGCTGTGTACTGCCTCTACGGGCGGCACGACGCTGTCATTAGACAATATTTGGTGGGAACCGAGCGTGCCCCGGCCGACGCCTACAGGCGGGAGCTTCGGCGTCTACACCGAGACCGCCGCCAACAAGACCGCGGGTGAATTTACCTTGGGCGCGGACGGCGAATTTTTCATCTGGGCCGACACCCTGATTCCCGATACGCAGGATCCCTCTGAGGGAACCGAGAGCATCAGTCTTCAGTCGGCACCGGCCCTGAGCTGGTTTGGCGCGGCTTTTACGGCCGACGTAAAATATGACCTTTCGGCTTTCGACAATCCGAATGGAAAATTTCATTTCTCCATGAAGACGAGCTCGTCGGTTCCGTTCCAGATCGGCATGAAGAGTGGCAACCAGGAGGGAGTGGGCCAGAAATGGATCGACTTCGTCGCAGGAAGCGACCCCTACGGATTTTTGCGGGATGGCGCGTGGCATGAGATTGAAATACCGATATCCAACCTGGTCGCAGATGTTGATTTCTCTCAGATGAGCCAGCTCTTCGAGATTCTGGGTGTCGATGGCCCAATCTCCGATATCGAATTGGATAACATCTATTACTCCGGCGGCCTGGCGAATGAAACCAATGTGGTTTCTGCCATCATTCAGGACGGAGTCGGCATCAGCTGGCCTTCGACCGATGGCTCGACCTACACCGTGCAATGGACGGACAGTCTCACCAACGCCAGTTGGAACAGCATAAGCCCCACCGTTGAGGGCGACTGGACCACCCAAACTGTATTTGATCCACTTGGTCTTGATGCGGCCAGATTCTACCAAGTCCTTGAAACCCCGTAATCAGCCGAGAAACTTTAAACCGAGAAAATTATGAATACTATAAATCAGATTCTATCACGTTTTATCTCCCCGCTCAGACCTGCGAAATCAGTCATGCTGAGCCTGATGCTGCTGGCAACGGCAGGCATTACAAACGCCGCCATCCTCGCCTACGAGCCCTTTGATTACCCGGTGGGAGCACTCAACAATGGTGACGCCACTACGGCCGCGGGCACCCCCACCGCGACCACCGGCGGCGGGTTCACGGGCACCTGGTTTGCGGGTGGAACCGGAACCACGATTGTCGGCGGCCTGTCGTATCCCGGCTTGCAGTCGACCAATAATGCATTGCAGTGGAGCACAGCTGTTCCGTACCAGGGTGAGAATTTAGCCACCGCAATTCTTCCCTCATCCACGCCCTCGGTGTATGTGAGTTTTCTATACAACGCGCCTTCCTACACGGCCAATAAAAGCGGCTTCGCCCTGGATAACGGTGCGGCGTCCAACCAAGGGTATTATATGGGCATGACCGCCTCCGGAGTGTTCGGTGTGGCGACGGTCGACAACGGAAGCGGCACGGTTCTGGGAACGGCCTCCG
>JACNKZ010000084.1 GCA_014381785.1 Kiritimatiellota bacterium | reverse complement strand
CGAGACGTTCAGTGATGGAGCGACGGTGACCCGATCAATAAAAAGAAAATCAGCGGGCCGTTGAGAAACGGCTATGGAAGGGTTTTTTGTGTTTGACCGGAACCTCTAATGGGTGACCCTGTCTCCGAAAAACAGATGAGAGTTTTTGCCACGCGCGAGCGAAGCGACGCATAATTTTCTGAAAGAAAATAGTGCCAAAGGGGAACGGTTCAAAACACAAAATACACAAAAGTAGAGACGGGTTGACATCCGAAATCTGAAGGGAACCGAAACGTTTCGATTCACTTTCCCATTCGTGCCTATTCGCGAAATGAACCGTTTTATCTGGCAACCCATTTATTAAAAAGAACTTAACCGGGGCTGTTTTTTGCCCGCCAAAGAACGCTAAATTTTCGCGAAAAGGACTTCTTTTTTTCGCGCTTCTTTCGCGTGTTTAGCGGTCAAAATTCTTATGCACCAAGCGGCGAAGCAGATGGAGATTTCTACCACCCAATATCTGGAAGATTATCTCGCACAGAGCCACTGAGGCACGAAGGGGGATTTCTACCACTCGCTGCGCTAGAGAAATTCAGAGCGGCTCCGAGGCTGAAAAGTATGGAGACGGTTTCTATTCGGACAAACCGGGATGCGGCTACAGACCGCAATCCCTGCCATGCAAGGGGCTGGTTCGAAATGATTAACCTGAATGGAAACGAGTTTCTAGTTCAGATTAACCATTATAGAACCGTTTCCGTTTGTCCCTCTTCTCTGACTTACTCGGCTGTTCCTCTAACCTTTCACCTAAAGCCTACGGCCTAAGGTCTACAGTCTATCCCCCGACCAATTTCGTGCCGTTGTTTTCGAAGGTGATGAGGCGCTTTTTGTAGAGGCCGCCGATGGCGCGTTTGTAGGCTTTTTTGCTGACGCCGAACAGAGCATAAATTTCTTCCGGCGGGCTTTTGTCGGTGATCGGCATGAAGCCGCCCTGCTCTTTGATATAGTCGAGGATCACATCAGCGAGCGTGCCGGCCGATTTGGCGCCGGGTTTCTGGAGGCTGAGGTCGATTTTGCCGTCGGGGCGGATCTGTTTGATGTACCCTTCGATGCGCTGTCCTTTTTCTAGGGGTTGGAAAACTTCGTTGTGAAAAATGACGCCCCAGTTTTTGTTGTTGATGATGGCTTTGAAGCCAAGGTCGGTTTTGGAGCAGATCAAGAGTTTCACTTTTTCGTCGGGTGCATAGTCGGGCTGAGCGCGGTCGAGGAATTTATCGAGTTTGGCGGAGGCGGCGATGCGGTTGGTGAGTTCATCGAGATAGATGCGCACAACAACCGACTGCCCTTCGCGCAGCGGAATGTTCTGCTCCCGGAACGGCACCAGCAGGTCTTTCGGCAGGCCCCAGTCGAGGAAGGCGCCAATGCCGGTGACCGCCACCACGCGCAGGAGCGCAAATTCATCGACCATCGCCAGCGGCTTTTCCGTGGTTGCGGTCAGGCGGTCTTCGGAGTCGAGCATCAGAAACACTTCCACCACGTCGCCGGGCTTCCATTCGTCGGTGACATAGCGGTTAGGCATGAGGATTTCGCCCAGATCGCCGCCATCGAGGAGCAGGCCGAAGTCCGTGGACCGCAGCACCGGCAGCCAGTTAAGTTTTCCTATTGAAGCCATAAACAACTCTCTTTTATTTTTTGACAGGATAACAGGATAAACCAGATAGGGATTTGAGCGACTGCAAGTTAGAAAGGAGAAGATTCAACCGATATGGACCATAGGCAGAACGATTTATAGGCAAAATGATTACTTATTCATTTGCAGTTGGTTATAAAAATTATTCTGCCCCTAATCATTCTGCCTAACTTGTTCCCTTGGTTACCTTCTGTGGAGTTCCCTATTTCTCTAAGCGGTCGGCTGTAGTTTTCTATACAATCTGAAGGGAACCGAAACCCGCCGCAGGCGGAGTTCCGCTAAGCGGAACCAGGTTCGGGATTAAACAGCAAAAATGAGAACACGTTTTCATTTTGGTGTTTTCTTCCGGAACGTTTCGATTCACTTGCCCATTCGCGGCCATTAGTGTTCATTAGTGGTTAAAATGTTCTCTGCCTTACTCGGATGTCCCTCTAGCGTGTCCGCCGAAGCTTTATGCGAAGGAGGATGTAACGGGTGGTAAAAAAACTCTTGCGCGCCAAGCCGCGAAGCAGATGGGGATTTGAGCGGCTGCAGTTTTTTAAATCAACGGCGCAGGTACTCCGTCTTTCCACTCGAGCAACGGAAGAGAGGCCGTGCGATTGCGCGGCAACGACCAAAGGAAGTGGCAAGCATTGGAAACCTTTCACGCTCAAAAGCCTTGTCGCTCTATAGACGGGTCAACTACCCTCCCCGATTCATGAAACCCTCAAAAACAAACCGATGGACCGAGCTGGCGGAGAAGCGCAGTCAGGTTCAGCTGAAAATCAGCTACCCTGAAGAACTTCCCATCTCCGGAAAACGGGACGAAATTCGAAAACTTATTGAAGAAAGCCCCGTCACCATTATCTGCGGAACAACCGGCTCGGGGAAAACCACCCAGCTGCCCAAGATTGTACGCGAGGCCGGGCTGGGCAAAACCGGCCGGATCGGCATCACCCAGCCGCGCCGTCTGGCGGCTACGGGAATGGCCCGCCGCGTCGCCGAGGAGATGCAAACCGGCTATGGCAAAGGCGTCGGCTGTCAGGTGCGCTTCGATAATCAAACCTGCGACGAAACGATCATCAAATTCATGACCGATGGCATTCTGCTGGCTGAAACCCAGCGTGACCGCCTTCTATTGCAATACGATTGCATCATCATCGACGAAGCCCACGAGCGCAGCCTCAATATCGACTTCCTGCTCGGCTACCTGAAAACCATCCTGCCCCGCCGACCCGACCTCAAAATCATCATCAGTTCGGCCACGCTCGACGCCGGAAGCTTTTCCAGATTTTTCGACGACGCCCCCGTCATCGAAGTCGAAGGCCGAGCATTTCCCGTTGAAGACGTTTTCCTTCCGCCCCGCAAAGACGAAGAGCTGCCCAACCACATTGCCCGCGCCATGCGCTGGATTTCGGACGTTGACGACTCCGGCGACGTGCTGGTTTTCCTGCCCGGCGAGCGGGAGATCCGCGATGCCGCCAAAAAACTGGAGGGCCAACAGTGGGCCGGCACCGAAATCCTGCCGCTTTTCGGGCGGCTCAGCATGAGCGAACAGCAGCGCGTTTTTAAGGTCGGCGGGCGGCGGCGCATCATCCTGGCCACCAACGTGGCAGAAACCTCCATCACGATCCCCGGCATCCACTACGTGATCGACTCGGGGCAGGTGCGGCTCAGCCGCTACAACCCGCGCACACAGGTGCAGCGCTTGCAAATCGAGCAGGTTTCGCAGGCCAGCGCCCGCCAGCGGCGCGGACGCTGCGGACGCGTCACCGACGGCATCTGCATCTATCTCTACGACCAGGAAACGCTCGACGGCAGCCCGCAATACACCGACCCCGAAATCCGCCGCACCTCACTCGCGGGCGTTATCCTGCAAATGGACATCCTGCGCCTGCCGCCCATCGAAGAGTTCCCCTTGATCGACCCGCCGCAATCCGCACTCGTGAACGAAGGCTATAAATCGCTCTACGACATCGGCGCCATTGACGAGCATCGGCGCCTCACCCCGATCGGCCGCGAAATATCCGCCTTCCCCGTCGATCCGCACCTCGCACGCATGCTCCTTCAGGCAAAAACCGAAGGCGCGCTCGACGAAGTGCTCACCCTCGTCGCCTTCCTCTCCATTCAGGACGTTCGCGAACGCCCCGCCGAAAAAGCCGACGCCGCCGACCTCGCCCATAAACAGTGGGTCGATCCCGCCTCCGACTTCCTCACCATCCTCAACCTGTGGAACTTTATCGAAAGGGAGCGGGATTCCGGAATCTCGCAAGGCAAACGGCGGCGACTGTGCAGCAACAACTTCATCAACTACCGCCGCATCCAGGAATGGACCAACCTGCGGCGAGAACTCGCGCAGCAATTACGACCATCGAAACAGCAAGCTCAACATGCACACTCCGACCTCATTCACCGAAGTCTGCTGGCGGGCTTGCCGGCCAACATCGGCCTCAAAGGCGAGACCGCAGAATTTGCCGGCGCGCGCGACCGCCACTTTTTCATCTTCCCCGGCTCGGCACTCTTCAAAAAGCCGCCCGAATGGATCATGACCTTTGCGCTGGTTGAAACCACCCGCCTCTACGCGCGCATCGCCGCCGGAATCGACCCGGCATGGGTCGAGCAGGTCGCGCCGCATCTCTGCAAAAAGGTTTATAAAAGCCCGAACTGGAATGCCGACAACGGCTTCGTCTACGCCAAAGAATCCATCATGTCCGGCGGCCTGCAACTGGTCGACGAACGGCGCGTCCACTTCGGCCCCGTCAACCCCGCCGCGGCGCGCGAAATTTTCATCCGCGACGGCATGGTGCCCGGCAACCTGCGCACCAACGGCGGCTGGCTTAAACTCCACCGGACCATGCTCGACGAAATCAACGAAATGGAAGAAAAACTGCGTCGCCCCGGCGCCTTTCTCGACACCGAAGCCATCTTCCGCCACTTCGACCGCACTCTCCCGAAAGATGTTTATTCCGTCCCAACCTTGGAAAAATGGATTCGCAAAACCAACGCGCGCATCGCCATGCGCAAAGAAGACGCCCTCTTCCCGCAGCTCGACGAGCTCTCCGCAGCCGACTTCCCCGACCGCATCTCTTTCGGCGATCATTCCTTCCCCCTGCACTACACCTTTGAACCCGGCGACGAACTCGACGGCGTTGCCGTGCTCTGCCCCAGCGACAAACTCAACCTCATCCCGGAGGGGGCAACCGACTGGCTCGTTCCCGGCCGCCTCGAAGAAAAAGTCGGCGCCCTTCTGCGCACGCTGCCCAAAACCCTGCGCACCCGCATCCAGCCCATCGACCAAACGGTAAAAAATTTCAACCATACCTTGCAAGGTATGGTTCAAGTGCCGTTAACCGTAGCGCTTTCGCAGTTCCTGCAAAAAAACTACGACCTGCCCGTCGACGAAAACGACTTCAACCCAGCCGCGCTTCCCGCGCACCTTCAGATGAAAATCGTCGAAACCAACGGCGAAGAGATCGTTGAAGTTCACTCGGCCATCTCCGACCGGCAGCGGCAGACTCTCCACCGCAGCGGAGCCGAAGCCGCCTTCGCCCAATGGGAGCGGCCGGCCAAAACCAGTTGGCCGACAAACGACCTCCCCATGCAAGTAACCGCCGACGGCCCCCAGCAAACACAAGGCTATCCCGCACTCTGCGCCAAAACCTCCAGCATCGGCGTTCGCGTGTTCCTCAGCGAGGTCGATGCACGCTACACCCACCGCGCCGGACTGGCCCGCCTCTTCCGCATCGTTCAGGCCGATCAGGTGGAAATTGTTGCCAACCGCCTGCCGCTTAACCCGTTGCTCCGGCTCACCCTGCACACCATCGACGAACATTTTGCCGACGACCTGCTCGATATCGCTATCGTCACCGCGCTCGGCGATGAGATCCGCGACGAACCCACCTTCACCGCCCGCGCCGCCAACGCGCGCGGCGAGCTCTATGCCACCGTTGCCGAACTGGCCGTCGAAATCGAAACGCTGATTGAACAGCGTCAAAAAGTGATTGAAAAACTCGACGGCCTGCCCGCCGCGGCCCGCGAGGATATTGAATTTCAACTCGACTATCTCTTCCGCCCCGGCTTTCTCAGAACGGAAGATGTTTTCAGCCGCCTCCCGCGCTATCTGCGCGCCCTCCTCATTCGCATCGAACGCCTCGGAAACAATCCGTCGGCCGACAAAAGCAAGATGGAAGAAATTGAGCCTTACCAAAACCGGCTCACAGAAGAGCTGCTCGCCAACGCCAACCTCGCCGCGGCCTACGACTTGTTAGAGATGGCAATGATGCTCGAAGAATTCCGCATCAACCGCTTCGCGCCCGAAGTGCGAACCGACGGAAAAATCTCCGCCAAGCGCCTCGACAAAAAGTTCCACTCCTTGCATAAGGGTGCATAATTTTTCCAATGTCAGGAAAAACGGAACGCCGGTTTTATTTTTTCACGAGAACCCAGAGCATGGTTTCTCCGCCGATGGTTCGATGTTCAATCGACTCGATGGTGAACCCCATCTCTTCCAGATGTTCGCGATAAGCCGCAGGAGTGATGTGGCCGTATGGCAACTCCACGCCTGCGAAAACTTTCGTTCCACAGAATTCGAGCGCACCGGTATATTTTTCCGAGGCGAGTGTAAAACAGGCCAACCCTTCCGGGCGAAGCATGCCGAAAAACCGGGCAAATGCCTGTAGCTGGCGCTCCACTTCAAGATGAAACAGGGAGTAGAACGAGACAATCAAATCAAAGGACTTTTCGTTAAAATTCAGTTCGGCACTGTCTGCCTGAATCAACTGCGCCGCCGGAACGTGCTGTGCGGCCAATGCCAGCATTGCGGGGGAGATATCGGCGCCCGTCACCCGATCGCCCCGTTCGGGGGAAAAATTTAAAACCGGCATTCCAGATCCGCAACCGACATCCAGCACATCGGCTGAACCCGGAATACATTCCGCCAGCATCGCGAGTTGCGACTGATTGTCAAACAGTGCCCGACCCCGATCGTATTCCGGAGCGAACCCGTCATAAATTTCACTCAGGCGACTGGATGCAAACGGATTCATGATCAAGCCCCCAGCCGGTCGGCTTCTTCGAGCCAGTGCGCTTCCGCGGCGTTGAGTTTTTTGTTGATCTGCGCAAGCTGAATGCCGAGGGCGGCATAATCCAGGTCGGGATCACCGGAGGCCATCTGTTCATTTAAGACCTGCTGTTCGGCCTGCAGCTTGTGCATTTCGGTTTCCAGCTTTTTGAGGCTCTGCTGCGCCTCGCGTTCGAGCGCGCGGAGCCTGCGGGCTTCTTTGGGATTAACAGAAAGAACCGGAGCTTGAGCCACAGAGTTCAGGGTTGGGGAGGACTTCTGACTTTTGACATTTCCGCCTTTGGCGGACCCCGAGACTTCGGGGCCAGTTTCAAGCTGCCCCATCTTCTCCAAGTAGTAATCGTAGCCGCCGGGGAATTCGGTAACGGCGGTGTCGGCGACGGAAATGATGTGGTCGGCCGCGCCGCGCACAAAGGCGACGTCATGACTGACAAAGCAGACGGTGCCCTTGTAGTCGCGGATGGCGTTTTCCAGCGCTTCGCGCCCCTGAATGTCGAGGTTGGTGGTCGGTTCGTCGAGCAGCAGGAAGTTGGGCGGATTGATAAAAATGCGGGCAAAGGCCAGGCGGATTTTTTCGCCCCCGCTGAGCACGCCGGAGCGTTTGTTGACCGCGTCGCCGGGAAAGCCGAAGGAGCCGAGCAGTCCGCGCACATCGCGTTCCTGCACGGCGGAGTTGGCCGAGCGGACAATTTCCAAAAGGGTTTGGTTGGGCGGCATGGTTTCGGCGAAGTCCTGCGATTGATAACCGAGCACCACTTTATGGCCCATGCGCAGGGTTCCTTCCTGCGGGGTCAGTGCGCCGGCCAGCACGCGCAGCAGCGTGGTTTTTCCCATGCCGTTAAAGCCGACCAACGCGATTTTCTGTCCGTGGCCGATGTCGAGACTGACGTCGCGCAGAATCCATCGCTGTTCGTCGTAGGAAAAGCTCATGTTGTCGACCGACATGATCTGCGCGCCGCAGTGCGGCGGCGGCGGAATCCGGAGTTTGGAAAGGCTGTTGCCGGATGCGGGCTGACGCACCACATCGAGCTTTTCTAGCATTTTGATGCGGCTCTGCACGAGGGAGGCTTTGGAGGCTTTAGCGCGGAAGCGGTTAATAAAACGTTCGAGGTGCTCTTTTTGCTCCACATAGTTGCGGTAGGCGGCGGCCTGCTGCGCATGACGCTGTTCGCGCTCTTTGAGATAGTAGGTGTAGCCGCCGGTATATTTAACCACCCGCCCGCCGCTGATTTCGAGCGTGCGGTCGGTGAGGCTTTCGAGCAGGTAGCGGTCATGCGAAATGAGCAGCATGGTGCCGTCGAAGCCGCGCAGAAAGCGCTGGAGCCATTCCACCGCCGGCAGGTCGAGATAGTTGGACGGTTCGTCGAGCATCAGGACGTCGGGCTGAGCAATCAGCGTGCGCACCAGCTCGGCGCGCATCTGCCAGCCGCCGCTGAACGACCGAAACGGGTTGCCGAATTCGCTCTCTTTAAAACCCAATCCGCTCAGGGCGGCTTCGGCGCGCGCTTTCATGTCGTAGCCGCCGAGGTGTTCAAAGTCGTGCTGCAGATCACCCAGCCGGTGGAGCTTGTGTTCCTGCTCCGCGCCGGAAGCCTCCAGAAGATCGTGCTCCAGCTTATAAATTTCCGCCTCAATGGTTTTGAGCTCCGGGATGGCATTGGTGGTGTAGTCCAGTACGGAGCCGTCCTGCGCGTGGGCATGCAGTTGCTGGTGCAAATGGCCGATCCGCACATTTTTCGGCAGCGACACCTCGCCGCTGTCGGTGGACAGCTCGTCAGTGATCAGGCTGAAAATGGTGCTTTTGCCCGCCCCGTTGGGGCCGACCACCCCCACATGCTCGCCCGCGTTGACGCGGAACGAGACCTTATCGAGCACCTCCTGGGTGCCGAAGCGTTTGCTGACCTGGATGAAATCAATCATGGGAGAAGAGTCTAAATGTCTGGGGTCGAAAAGTCGAAGGGCGGGAGCTTACGGATTAATGAACAAGGTGAAAGTCAAAAGCACCGGCCAGTTCTCATTGTTTGAAAATCAGGCAGGCGGATCTGGGAGCGCGGGGCGCACTTTGATGGTTTTTTCGCGTTTGATGTGGACGGTGCCGGGTTTGGCACCGCGCGGCTTGGAAACGTGCTTCGCTTCGGTGCAGGAGACCGGAACGGTGCCGGCATTACGCGCCTTGCTGTGCCAGGCCGCGATAGCCGCGGCGGCTTTAATGGTGGCGGGGTCGGCTTTTTCGCTTTCCGGCCCGCGCAGGATCACATGACTGCCGGGTAGGCCGTGCACATGGAACCAGAGGTCGTTCGGCGCTGCGGTTTTCAGGCTGAGGCAATCGTTGTCGTCATCGGTGCGCCCGGCCAGCGCCTCCCATCCGTTTGCGAGGTCATATTTCCACACATCGGGTTCTGGAGGTTGTTTTTTCATAGAAGATAACTGTAGCAGGCCGTCAGAGCTTTTCCAACCTCTGGAAAACGTTCGTTTTTTATCCCCTAAAAGGAGTTTTCTGCACTGTTGATTATTTTCTAAAAAACCATGCCTTTAAAGGTTTTGTATAGGAGATGTGACAGACAGGAAGGCAATCCTATGCGTACTCCTCAAACAGCCGCCAGTCAGATGTGCAGAACCCTTGCCCATTCAACCCGGCTTCAGCTTTTGTGGAATGTGTTTGAAGATGAGGAACTCTGTGTCCGTGAGGTAGCAATTTACACGGGGATCAGTGAACCCAATGCCAGTAATCAATTACGGGAACTGGCTGCAAAAGAACTGATTATCCGGAAGCGCGGCAAGCTGAAGGTTTTTTATAAGCCGACTGGTCGGCCCGAACCCCTCTTCGTCAAAACCCTTATCCCTGTACTCAAACGTTGTCATGATGACGAGGTCTCATTTGAGACGATCATCCATGATGCAACCGCCTTTACTCATGACCGTCGCATTCAAATTGCCCGGTGTTTAGCGGCCTCTGATGAAGCCGTTGATTCATTACTTAAAAAACGGGTGTGACCTGAATGGCACTAAGTTAGGGTGTTTTGAAACAAACAGGAACCGTTTTAAACACGGAGATAACGAAGGAAAGAAAGATTGATCCGTTCTGCGATAACGGTCTTTTTTAATTGCTCAGCTTCGTATTCCCGTTGCCTCTACGGGAAGGTTATTTGGTTGAAACGAGCTTAACTTAGTGCCATTCGGGTGTGACCTCTTCTCCTCTAAATCGGCACCTGAAAAACCTGTCCGACCGAGGTGTTATTCAGAAACAGGGTAAGGTTTTTCAGCTCCGCCAACCGGATTCCATGCTGGCTCAATGCCTGCTGAAACTCGCCGTTCACTAGCCAGGGAATATACCGCACCTTTAAAGGTATAGTATATTTGAACGATGACTCGTCCGTGTGTTTTGTGACTGAAAAGGATCAAGAAGCTGGCAGAAAGACGGAAAAGGTGGAGCCTTTGCCAAAGGTGCTTTTCACCGAAACGGTTCCGCCGTGGGCCTGCGCGATATGCTTGACGATGGCGAGACCGAGGCCGGTGCCGCCCTCCTGGCGGCTACGGCCTTTGTCGACGCGGTAGAAGCGCTCAAAGAGCCGTTCCAGATGTTCGGACGCAATACCATAGCCCTGATCCGTAACTGAAAGGTTAATTCCATCCGGCTCGCGATCTGCGCGCACGGTAACGGTTTTTCCCTCCGCACTGTATTTAACAGCGTTGCCGATCAGGTTGATCAGCGCCTGTTCGATCAGTGGCGGGTTGACGTTGGCAGAGAGGTTGTCGGGGCATTCGACCTGAATGGTGATCTCTTTTTTTTCGGCGCGATGAGCACAAACTTCGACGGCGGAACTCATCAACCCGGCGAGTCCGGCCTGCTGCATCTCCATCTCTTCTTTACCGCCCTGCTCCAGCCGGGAGAGCATCAGCAGGTCGTCGATAATGGCATTTAAGCGGTCGGCGTGCTTGGCGACAATTTTCAGAAAACGATCCGCTTCGACCGGATCGTTCATTGCGCCGTCGAGCAACGTTTCGATGAAGCCTTTGATGGAGGTGATGGGGGTTTTGAGTTCGTGCGAGACATTGGCGACAAAATCGCTGCGCAGGTTTTCGAGGCGGCGCAGGCGGGAGACATCGTTAAACACAACGACAGCACCGATGCGCTTGCCCTGCACGCCCAGCAGGTTGGTGCCACGGGTCTGGAGGTGATAAATCTCATTGTGCTGAACCGTCAGCTCGCACTCGAGGGTTTCCTGTCCTTTAAGAACGGATCCGATGAATTTCTGCAGTTTGACGTTCCGGAAGACCTCTTCGATGCTGCGCCCTTTGGCGGTTTCCGGCTGAATCACCTGAAAAAACCGCGCCGCGGCTTTATTGAGGCTGATGATGTGTCCGTCGGTATCCACCGCCAGAACGCCTTCAACCATACTGGACAGAACCGCCTCACGCTGGTTCTTTTCCTTGATGACGGTTTGTAGCCGGTCTTCGAGCTGTTCGGCCATTTGGTTCATGGTTTCGGCAAGGGAGGTGATTTCTGTGGATCCAATGGTGTGCAGCCGACAGGAAAAGTCGCCGTCGGCAAACCGCTTGGCCCCCTCTTTAATGCGCTCAAGAGGACGGGATATCCGCCGGGAAACAATCAGGCTCAGCACGGCGGCCAGAAACAGGATGATCAGTCCGCCGAACGTGATGCGGTGCTGCACGGAATCAATCAACTGATCCATGTCGGTCATCGGCATGGAGGTTCGGACCACTCCAATCACCCGGCCCTCAACCCAAACCGGAACCGCGACATACATCATGTTTTTTTTCAGTGTGTTGCTGTAGCGCAGCGATTGTCCGACGTGCCCTGCGAGCGCATCTTTGATTTCCGGTCGGTCGCGATGATTGCCCATTTCAGAGCTGGCCTTATCCGAATCACCGGCCACGATGCCGTCGGGAAAAATCAGTGTGATGCGGGCAGACGAGTTGGCGCTGAGTGTATCGGCGGACCGACTGAGGGTTTCGATTTCACGCGTTACCATCGGAGCGGTCACCTGCTCTTTAATCAACCAGGCCTGTTCCGTTAGATTTTTCTCTATTTGCTGTTCGAAGAACCGATTGATTGCAGTGGATGAGATAACATACACGGCGGTTAGAGACAGCAACGTGACAATCAGGTAGCTGGGATAGAGTTTCCAAAAAATGCGTTTTGCGTGCATCAGTCCATATCCTTGAACCGGTAGCCGATGCCGCGGACGGTTTCAATGTATTCGCCGGCTGACCCCAGTTTCTTGCGCACCCCGACAATCTGCACATCCACGGAGCGTTCCGTGACGGGATAATCTTCACCGTGAACCGCATCGACAATCTGATAGCGCGTGAAAACCCAGCCGGGCCGCCGGGCCAAAAAGTGAAGCACACCGAACTCACTGGCGGTGAGCGAGACCGGCTTTCCTTTAACGGTCACCTCATGCCGGCCGGGATGAATGCACAGATCATAAATACTCAGCACATCCTCATCCGACAGCGGCGGCGCGGCGGTCTTGCGACGCAAAACCGCTTTGACACGGGCGACCAGCACTTTGGGGCTGAACGGTTTGACAATGTAATCCTCTGCTCCGAGCTCAAGGCCGGCAATAATATCACTCTCTTCTCCCTTGGCGGTCATCATGACGACGGGAATATCGCGGGTTTCGTCATTTTGTTTGAGCTCGCGGCAAACCTGCATTCCATCTTTGCCGGGCAGCATCAGGTCGAGAAGAATCAGGTCGGGCTTGCTGCGCGCGGCAACTTTCAGCCCCTCTTCACCGGACGCGGCTTCATCCACCTTAAACTTCTCCCGTTCGAGGTTGTAGCGAACCAGTTCGCGAATGTCCTCTTCATCCTCAATAATCAATATGTTTTGCGAAGCCATGGAACCCTTTCTACAGGAAACTAATCCTCTTCGTCGAGCGATTGGTGGCGCACGATCACGCCGTCGATAAGATAGACAACATCTTCAGCGATGTTGGTTGCATGGTCTCCGATTCGTTCCAGGTTGCGCGCGGCCAGCAGCATCTTTAGATACGTGCTTAAATGCTCCGGATCTTTTTGACCAACCGCGGCAACAAAATCACTCACCACTTTGCAGAGATCATCGACTTCGTCGTCGGCTTCACGAACCTGATTAGCCAGATTGGCATCGAGATTCACAAAGGCGGTGAGACTGTTGTGAACCATCTCACGGGCCTTCACCGCCATTTGATCCAGTTCCGGAGGAATAACCACCTCAGGCACTTTACAAATCCGTCGCGCGCGCTTGGCGATATTGGCGGCAAGGTCTCCGATGCGCTCCAGATCATTGTTAATCTTCAGCACGGCAGTGAGAAACCGCAGATCCATGGCAACGGGCTGATACAGCGCCAGAATCTTGAGCGCCTCCTCTTCCACCTCCACTTCCTGTCGATCGATCTCTGTATCGCTTGCAATCACCTTCTTTGCCAGATCGGCATCGCGGGAAACCAGCGCTTTAACGGCTAGCGCCACATTCTCCTCCACCTGCGAGCTGAGAGTAAGAATTCTTTTTTTCAGTTTTTCAACTTCGTGAACGAATACTTTTGTCATCGTTGTTCTCCTCTATCGACTACCCAAAGCGGCCGGTAATGTAATCTTCTGTCTGTTTCTGTTGCGGACGGGTGAAAATCTGTCGTGTTTCGCCGAACTCCACCAGCGTACCCTCATACATAAAGGCCGTTAAGTCGGAAACACGGGCGGCCTGCTGCATGTTGTGCGTCACAATAATGATGGTGTACTGCCCCCGAAGCTGTCCGATCAAATCTTCAATTTTCGCGGTGGCTTTTGGGTCCAGTGCCGAGGTCGGCTCGTCCATCAGCAGAATTTCCGGCTTCACGGCCAGCGCACGCGCCAGGCACAGGCGCTGCTGCTGTCCGCCGGACATCCCGAGCGCGTTGGTGTTAAGTCGGTCCTTCACCTCGTCCCAGATCGCGGCCTGTTTCAGGCTCGACTCCACAATGCCATCCAATTGATTGCGGTTGCTGATGCCCTGCAGGCGCGGGCCATAGGCAATGTTGTCGTAGATCGATTTCGGAAACACATTGGGCTTCTGAAACACCATGCCGACGCGCATGCGCAGCGAAACCACATCAATATCCTTGCGGTAAATATCCTCCCCGTCGAACGTCATCGTACCGCCGGCACGACAGGACGGAATCAGATCGTTCATGCGGTTGATGGCCCGCAGCAGCGTGCTTTTCCCGCAGCCGCTCGGCCCGATCATCGAGGTGACCAGCCCTTCGGCGAATTCACAGCGGACCTGTTTGACCGCCTCGAAATTGCCGTAGAATACGGAAAAGTCCTCCGCCTTCACATGGGCGCGGCGGGAAAGAACATTTTCCTTCTGCCCGGCAAAGCGGGTTGCCTGTTTCATTTTGATTTCTGCATTCATCTGATCCGTCTCCTTATCCGCGGAGTTTCTTGGAAATCCGTGCGCGCATCACAATCGCGAACACATTCAGCAGCAGCACCAGGGCCACCAGAGTAAAAACCATTCCGTACTGAACATGACGGATTTCATCCACCGCTTCATGCTCGGTACATAAATTATAAATATTCCACGGCAGCGCGGGCGTCGGCTGCGACAGCGTCTGCATCGGAAGCAGAGGGCGTCCGACGCTGACCGCGGCGGTGAAAATGATCGGCGCGGTTTCGCCGGCGGCGCGGCCCATGCTGATGACCACTCCGGTCAGAATCCCCGGCAGCGCGGCCGGAAGAATCACCGTCAGCACCGTGTGCCAGCGTCCGGCGCCGAGACTCAGCGCTGCTTCTTTATAGGCTTTCGGCACCGCCAGAATCGCCTCCTCGGAGGCGCGGATCACCGTCGGAAGAATCAGCAGCGAAAGGGTCAGCGAACCGGCCAGCACGCTCTTGGAATCTGAAATGTGAATCGTATTCAAAAAGAAAGCCAACCCGAACAGACCGAACACAATGCTCGGCACGCCGGCGAGCGTGCTGATGCAAATGCGCAGAAAACTGACCACCCGCCCTTCCCGCGCGTATTCGCACAGGTAGATGGCGGCAATCACGCCCATGGGGATAGCGAAAATCATGGCGCCGAGAGTCAGATAGAGCGTACCGAGCACCTCGGGGCCGATGCCGCCGAAAATGTGCGAGTCCTTGGAGGTATCGAACAGGAACTGCCAGTAGAACGTCAGGCGCGGACGCATTATCGCTTCAATGTTCTCGTCTACGTAGTCGAACAGCGGCTCCAGCGACGTTTCTTTGAACTGCTCAGAACGCGGAGTTTTCACCAACACGCCGAGCGCATCGGGGTTGGAGTAGTCCCACTGCTCGGTAAACAGCAACTCACCCAGTTTGATTTTCGTGCGATCCCAGCGGGTGGCTCCGTACTGCTGACGAATCAGCACCGGCGTGCGCTGACCCGGCGCGGGGCCGAACAGCTCCTCCAGTGCTTTTTCCAGGTCGCGCACCGGCGTTTTATAAGGCCGGCGGTCCGCGCGCGGCATCTCGTCCAGTTCGGCCGCGAATGCTGCCAGCATGTCATAAACCGGCTGGCGCGCGGCGGCGGCTGGCGCCTTGTCGGCTTCGACCCGTTCCGGGGTGCCACGCCCCCACTGATCGAACATCACCTTGCGGTGCTCGATGGTGGAACGGAAAACAAACGCGCCGGTTCCCTTCCCGATAATCGGCGCAAGAATCACCACCAGCGCCAGAGCCATCACGCCAATGGCGATCACTCCGGTTCCGGAAAACGCGCGGTCGAGCAATTTGCGGGTTTCAAGTCTCATCTATTTACCAAGTTTTTTGCGTGAGCGGCGGACGATGGCCTCGCTGGCGAGATTCATCACAAATGAAAAGGTCAGCAGACAAAACGCCATGGCGAACAGCACGTGAAAGCGAGCCGAACCGGTCACGTGATCGGCCTCGCCCATATCCCCGGCAATCGTGGCGGTCAGGGTCCGGACCGGCTGCAGCATGTTGAACCACGGCTCCGGAATACGCGCGGCATTGCCGGACGCCATCCAAACCACCATGGTTTCGCCGATTGCACGCATCACGCCGAGAATCACCGCGGCGAGAATCCCGCTGACGGAGGCCGGCAGAACGGTCTTCACAATGGTTTCAGCGCGAGTTGCGCCGAGTGCGTAACTGCCTTCGCGCAGTTCGCGCCCGCAGGCCTGCAGTGCATCTTCCGAGACACTCACCACCGTCGGCAGTGCCATAATACCTAGAATGATGGAGACATTCAGCGCGTTGGCTCCGCTGATGATTTCGATGCCGCGCAAATGATTGCCCAGCAGAATCATACCGGTCAATGCCGCAGCGCCGAGCGCCAGCCCGCAACCCCATCGGACAACCTTGCGCGCGGCGTCCGGACAACGGTCGGCAATCAGATCGCTAAGCACCACAACCAGCAGCGCGAGGATCGGCGCGAGGATCAGCCAGGCCCCGATCGAAAGAACCGCTCCGCCGTTGTTCTGCAGCAGCGGTGCAAACACGACCAGCGCGAAAAACCCGTAGGCCACCGACGGAATCGCCGCCAGAATTTCAATCACCGGCTTCACAATCTGCCGGACGTTGAAGGGTAGCACATCGCTCAGGCAGACCGCCGCGGCCACGCCGAGCGGAACCGCCACCACGACCGCGCCCAGCGTGACCAGCCCGGTTCCGAAAAAAATCGACATTGCACCGAACTCGGCCGGATGGCCGGACGGATACCAGTGGGTCGAGGTGAAGAACTCCTTAAAGCCCTCCAGCTTGAAAAACGGAAACGCATCTTTGGCGATGAAGTAGAAAATGAAAAACACGGTCAGCGTGGAGAGCGACGTCACCGAAAACAGGAACCCCTGCCCCAGTGCGGCCCAGAGCTGACGCCAGCGGCTGGTGCTCTTACTCATCACCAAGCTGCGCTTTTGAATGGTTGAACTGTTTTCTAACATGCGGCCGAGAATGCCGCTCTTTTGTTAGGAAATGATTAGCGCTCTGTTAGGAACCCGTGAAATGGGCGGGCTTAACCCTCTGGCCGTCAAAATGCTTCACCCCGACAACCAGGCTAACCGCGAAATGCACCAAATACCCTAAAGAGAACTGTTGATCCGATTTTTGAATTTCGTGTGGTTCGTGTGGTTTGTGGTTAATCACTTTTCCAAGGTTCGGAATTTTATTTGCCGCTAAAGAGCGTATAAACCGCAGAGATTCCACGGGTTGAACAAATGTCTCACGCAAAGGCGCACAGAAGTTTCTAATGACGCAAACAACTGCTGGAATGAATCCGGAAAATGGTATAGTCCTGCAAACCTCGCGGAGGTGCGTCATGAACAAACCGACCCGGATTTTTGCCGAAGCAGTGGATCCGAAAGCACTGGAGCAGTTCCGAAGCGCCATGGAGCAGGACTTCTCCGTGGCCGGCGCACTGATGCCGGATGCCCACGTCGGCTACACCCTGCCGATCGGCGGCGTCATCGCGACGCAGGACGTTGTTCTGCCGTCGTGGGTCGGCTACGACATCGGGTGCGGCATGTGCGCCCTGCCCACCTCCTTCAGCGCAGAGGAAATCCGAACAAACAGCCGCGCGATTTTTCAGGACATCTACAAACGGATCCCCGTCGGGTTTGATGTGAACACCCGTCCGGTCGAATGCGCCCTCAACCCGGATGATCTCACTCCCATCGGCCGCAAGGCCTTCAACCAGCGCAAAGGCTTCCGCGTCATCGGGACCCTGGGCGGCGGAAACCATTTCATCGAAATCGGTCAGGACGAAACCGGGCAGGCCTGGGTGATTCTCCATTCGGGCAGCCGCGGCGTCGGGCACGGCATTGCCACGGAATACATGCGGATGGCCTCCGGAACCGGCAGAGCCAGCGAGGGCCATTTCGGCTTCCGCACCGACAGCGACGCCGGCCGGGCCTACATCAATGACATGAACTGGACTCTGGAGCTGGCGCTTGCAAACCGTAAAGAAATCATGCGGCGGGTCGTTGCGGCGCTTGCGCAGCACACCCCCGGCGAAGCCGACTGGAGCCGTCTGATTAACCGCAACCACAACCACGCCGAAGAAAAAGAGGGGTTGTGGATTCACCGTAAAGGCGCAACCCATGCCGAAAAAGGCATGCTGGGGGTCGTCCCCGGCAATATGCGCGACGGCTCCTTTATTGTGTGCGGCAAAGGCAATCCCGCCGCGCTCTGGTCGAGCGCACACGGCGCGGGCCGGGTGATGGGCCGCAAGCAGGCCCTGCGAAGCCTGGATCCCGCCGAATTCCGCGAAACCATGCAGGGAATCACCGCCCGGGTCGATGCGCGGACACTCGATGAATCGCCCTTCGCCTACAAAGACATCTTTGAAGTCATGCGGCTACAATCCGACCTCGTCGAGGTCTGCCGCCATATCACGCCGATCATCAACATCAAGGCATAGACCCGTGTCCGGCATTTGAAATTCTGAAGGCCGAAATCGCGATTTTGGGAAATGAAATATTTTCTATCCGCAGATCACCCGGCTTCGCCGGGCAGGCACAGATAAGTGCAGATGACTTCGACCGATTGTGAAGTTTTTTTCAAGGTTTGGAACCCTCCGTCGCTACCTCCCTCGCCAAGGCGGCGGCGATCACAGAAAGAAACGCGGGTTTCCCAACCATTGGAAAACCCGCGCCTTCGAGATGTAGAGTGAAGCGTGGCACCTCACCACGCCTCCACCGCTCCTTTACTCCATTCTTAGTAGCTGGTGACCGGGATGAAACCGATTTCTTCGACCATTTCCTGTCCGTCTTCGGTCAGGTAGAGGGTGACGAACTGGTAAACCGCGGAACCGAGTTTTGGATAGCCGTTGGTGTACATGAACAGCGGGCGGGCAATGGCGTATTCGCCGGTGCGGACGGTAGCAGCGGACGGATAGACACCGTTGACGGTGATCGCTTTGACGGTTTTGTCGACGAAGCCGAGTCCGGCGTAGCCGATGGCGGCCGGGGTGCTCTGCACGCGCTGGCGGATGGCACCGTTGCTGCCGACATATTCCGCTTTGTCGGAAATCCTCTGCTTGCTCATGATAAGTTTTTCGAAGGTTTCGTAGGTTCCGCTGTTGGTGTCGCGGGTGATGACGACAATTTCCATGTCCGGCCCGCCGACTTCTTTCCAGTTGGTGATTTCGCCAGTGTAGATTTTACGGATCTGATCGATGGTCAGATTGGCGACCGGATTTTTCGGGTGAACGAGAATCGGCAGACCGTCGAGCGCCACAACATGGGCAACCGGCTGGATGCCCTTTTCGGCTGCGGCCAGAAATTCGTTGTCTTTCATCGGGCGGGACATGGCTGCGACATCACACACCGCATTAACGAGGCTTTTGGCACCGTTGCCGCTGCCGGATTCGCTGACCGTGATGTTGACGTCGGGATTTTCCGCCATGAAGTATTCGGCGAAGGCTTTGGCGATCGGGCCAACGGTGGTGGAACCGTCGATAACGATTGTCTCTTCCGCAACAGCGGTCACCGCGACCGCGGCCATGAGAGCGATACTGAGAATTGCTTTTTTCATTTATTTCTCCATTTTCTTTATTCTGGTTTGGCAGAACCCGGACCGAAGGTCTTTCCTTTCGCCTTCATGCTCCGGCTTCCACCGTGTACGGGAAGAAATATGAGGGAATTATATTAGGGGATTGTTAAGCTCTCATTAGAAACGCGTGAAAAGAGTACGGGGCGCAGAGCATAAAAAACAGGCCTCCGGATTAAACCGGAGACCTGCGGGGGTGATCAGATCCGAAACCACATCAAACTTTAAAAACCCGAACGCAGAAACCGTATGCTTTTGGATCAAACAGCAACCCGTTGTCGTTGTTTTTGATTTTGAGCCTTTAAACATTCGTGCTTCTTTCGTGCCTGGGTCTTTCGGACTTCGTGCTTCCCGTGTTTTGGTGAGACACAAAGTGAGGCTGGCTTAAAGAGACAGCAGCGAAGCGGCAAATGCAGACTAAAACTTGAAGTTCAGGTCGAGCTGCATGGTGTTGACGTCATCGCCGTTATTATCAACCGCCATTAGATAGGTTGCGCCCCCTTGCAGGTTTTTGGCGATCTGGTATTTGGCCCAGAAGGCGTGTCCGTGCGAGGCGGTGGAGCCGTAGGCGAAGTCGGAGTCGTTGAATCCGTCCGGAACCGCATCGGCACCGGTGTCGCGGTAGTTATAACCGGCTTCCCATTCGCCTTTGGCTTTGGCTTTACCGAATTTGACGCCAAGCAGATAGGCGGATGCATCACTGCTTTCCGCGGCGACGTTCATCACATACTGTCCGTTGAAAGCAACCGGAAGGTCGCCGATTTTTGTTCCCACAGAACCGAACCCTTCCACAAGATGGAATTCCGTTCCGACGGTGTTATTCATCCCGGACGTCAGGCCGTTACCGGCACCCTGGTCGCCGGCGTTCTGATAATAGAAATCGCTGACGCCTGTCAGCACAGTAACGCCGCCGACTTTGGTTTCCGCCGCGATCTGTCCAGCCCACAGCTGCAGGTCGTCGCCTTTATCCTCTTTCAGGACGAAGCTGCCGGCATTGGCAATGAGCTTCACGCCGTTGCTGTAGGTGTTTGCATAGGTCAGCGCAAAACCTTCCGGATTGAGGTCGCCATCCCAGATGAGTCCTGTACGGGCCACCCACGGCTGAGCCATTTTACCCATGATGAGGTGGGCGCCTTTGAACATTTCGGGGTGCAGGTCGACGTAGTAGCGGTCGAGCATGATCTCTTTTTTGGTTCCACCGTCGATGTCCTGATTCGCGGATGTCGCGCTGGAACCGCCGGTGGCCAGACGGATGCCGTAGTCGACAGAGTCATTCACTTTGCCATAGGCACCGACACGAAGGCGGACGCGCTGACGATCTTTGTAGGTCGCGTCAGCCCGGTCGACGTTCTCGTACCGGTAGCGGAAGTCGCCTTTGATTTTGGTGTCGAGCGCCCACTGCGGAACAGACGGTTTGGCTTCGAGCTTTGCGAGGCGGGCGGCGAGATCGCCGGACGGAGCGGCCGCTACGGGCAGAGCCGCCTGCTGCGCTTCCAGCTTTGCGATTTTGGCCGACAACTCCTGCAGCTGCTTTTGCAGATCCGCAACAGTCGGCTCCTGTGCCTGAGCTGCCGCGGCAATCAAAAGTGCCGCTACGGTAATGAATACTCTTTTCATGGTCTTTTTTCTCCTTTTTCAGGGTTACTCGCCGCCAGCGGCACCTGCCGCCATGCGGTACTGTTTCGGAACTGTTCCCCTAACATATGTGTTCCGTTAAAAACATGCGCACAACCTATTGGGAAATTGTTAGGCTTTTGTTAGTGGAATGCTAGAAATTGACTAATAGGGTTTCTGCCGATACAGTGCGCCCAATCCATGATTCAAAAACATAACAACCCAGAGGTGACGCCTTGAACACAGAGCTTTTATTTTCCATCGTGGTGGAAGTGATTGGCGGATTGGCCATCTTCCTGCTCGGTATGAAATATATGTCGGAAGGAATGCAGGCGGTTGCCGGAGACCGGTTACGCAAAATCATCAGTAAAATCACCGACCGCCGTGTGATGGGTCTGCTGGTCGGATTGATGGTCACCTGTATCGTCCAGTCCAGCTCCGTCACCACGGTGATGGTCGTCGGACTGGTTAACAGCTCGATCATGACGCTCACACAAGCCATCGGCGTCATCTTCGGCGCGAATATCGGCACCACGATCACCGGCTGGCTACTAACGCTAAAAATCGGCAAATACGGCCTGCCGATGCTTGCCGTGGCCGCCTTCTTCTTCCTCTTCTCGAAAAACGAGCGCTTGCGCTACACCGGCATGACCATCATGGGGATCGGCATGATCTTTTATGGTCTGGAAATGATGAGCAGCGGTTTTAAGCCCTTACGCTCTCTGCCGGAATTTGTGGAGTGGTTCCACGCATTTCAGGCCACCTCCTACCTCGGCGTCCTCAAATGCGCGCTGGTTGGCTGCGTGCTGACCATGATCGTGCAATCCTCCTCCGCAACGCTGGGAATCACCATGGGGATGGCGAGTCAGGGATTAATCAACTTTGAGACCGCTGGCGCGCTGGTGCTCGGCGAAAATATCGGAACCACCGTTACCGCCTTCCTCGCCTCGCTCGGCACCTCCACCAACGCCCGGCGCGCGGCCTACGCCCATATTGTCTTCAACCTGATCGGGGTGGTCTGGATCACCGCCATTGCCCTGCCCCTCTACTTTCCAATCATTGGAAAACTTATCGGCGGCGACCCGAACATGATGGTTGTGCTTGACGGCGGAGAGGAAAGCTTCCCGCACATCATGGCCGCCATTGCCATGGTGCACACCGGCTTTAACGTGACCAACTCGCTGATCTTCCTGCCGTTCGTCGGCCTGCTCGCCAAACTGGTCACCAAAATGGTTCCCGATAAAGGCGTGGAAGAAGTTTCGCACCTCACCTACCTCGATGTGCGCATGCTCGATACGCCGGCACTCGGCATCGTGCAGTCCGGCAAACAGATCCAGTTTATGGGCGAAAGCGTTGAGCTGATGCTTGAGAAGCTGGACATGGTGCTTAAAGCCGACAAAGTGGATGACATCCTTGAGTCGAAAATTTTCAAACGCGAAGAGATCCTCGATAACGTGCAGAAGGAAATCATGGTTTTCCTCGGCGAACTGATCAGCGGCCAGGTTCCTCATGAAGTAATGGAAACCTCCCGCCGTCAAATGCGCATGGCCGACGAGTATGAATCGATCAGCGACTACGCGGCCTCCGTTCTCAAGGGCCTTTGCAAACTGCGCGACAACAATCTGGAGCTGGCTCCCGAAGGAATTCAGGAATTTATCGACCTGAACCAGCAGGTGCTGGAATACATTCAGAAAATCAACCGCGCAGTCCTCACCGAAGATGAACAGGCCGCAGACGACCTCATCGCGAACAGCGGAGAAATCACACGCACCATGAAAAATTATCGTCAGCAGCACCTGTCACGACTGGCCGAACACAAGGTTTCCTCACTCAGCAGTCTGGTCTATACCGACATCCTCAACAATTACCGCCGCATGAAAGATCACGCGCTCAACATCGCTGAAGTCATCGTCGGCGAGAAGTAAAAGAAGTAGTGGAGTATGGGAGTGTTGGAGTAGTGGAGTCGGGCAAACCAGCCGTAGCCAATTGAACACCGAGGCCGGGTTTTTCCAATCATTGCCTCTTCACTACGTTCCGTTGCCGTTCTGCCCCTGGCAGACCAGCCTCTCTCGCCTAAGGGCTCGGGTGGAAAATCCGGCCTTTTTTCCGGGAAAGGTCAGCGCACGGAACGCGTCAGCGGCACAGCGCGCTCATGCAAATGGAGCCGGCCACCGCCGCGTTGAGCGATTCAACGTTTCCAGACATTGGAATCGAAATCCGCCGGCTGGAGCGCTCAAGAATTTCGTCGGATATCCCGCTGGCCTCATTGCCGATCACCAGCACCGTTTTCGGGCCGAATTCCATTTCGTAGAGGTTTTCACCGCCACGCAGCACCGTTGAAACCAACTCATAACCCAGTTTTTCCAAACATTGGAAAATTTCATCGCCGTTTTTCCAACCATTAGAAGAACTATCGGGTGCAGGCTCAGCCTGCTTCCAAACATTGGAAAAAGGCAGTGCGCCCATAGTGGCGCGGACGGTTTTTGGATTGAATACTTCGACGCAGTCGCCGTGCAGCAGTACGCCGTCGAAACCAAAGGCAACGGCGGAGCGGATCAAGGTGCCCATGTTGCCCGGATCCATCAGGCGGTCGAGCAATAGATAGTTTCCCTTGTCTGGATGAATCTCCAGCGGCACGGGGGTGTATTCCACCACGCCGAGAACACCCTGCGACGTGTGACAGTCCGACAACTGCTCCATGAACTCATGAGATATCTGAAATATGGGCAGATCCGGATCAAACCGCGGCAGCGATGCCGTGGCCACCTTATCGGAAACCCAGGCCTCTTTCAGACTGTACTGCGGCAGAGCTGCTCCATCGGTCAGTGCACTTAGCGCGCGCACTCCCTCCATGACAAAGCATGACGTTTCCTGCCGCTCTTTTTTAGAGCGCACCAGCGCGCGCACCGCTTTGAGTTTTGCGTTGTCTTTGGAAATAATCGTCTGCATCAGTGCCTCTTCCCGTCGAGCCAGTCAATTCCACCGGCATCGCGCTCAAACCGGTCCATCATCATCGTCGGCCGGCGTTTCATTCCGACATTAAAAATATTGATCACGTGAAACGAGTCCGCCTCGGCCCGGTGATAGGTTTCCTCTGATATCTTAAGATAGGTGGAAAGCTTTTCCAGCGAATGACTCAGCGCATGCGGGAACCATTTCCGGAACAACGGCAGCGTATCGATCACCGGCAGCGCGGGAGCTTTGATCTGCGCACGATGTAGCTCGGCCCGCAAAAATCCGATATCAAACGGCGCGTTATGCGCCAGCAGAACCGCATCGCCGCAAAACGCCTCAAACTCCGGCCAGATTTCTCTGAATTCCGGAGCCTGCGCCGCCATTTCTGTGGTGATTCCATGCACCTGCGTTGCGTAAGTTGGAATCGCACGCTTCGGATTAATCAGCCAGTTGGTGGTGGCCAGCACGTCACCGTCGCCGCGAAACTTCACCGCACCGATCTCCACCAACCGGTCATTCTTTTGGCTAAAACCCGTTGTCTCCGTATCAAACGCCACAAACACCGTGTCTTTTACCAGCGGACTTTCGGCAAAAACCGACCCCGCCAGCAAAAGCACCGTTAAAAAACTCTGTATGGTTCGAATCATTAACAACAACCGTACTGAAATTTATGGCCACGAAAGAGCGCAAAGATCACAAATCAAAGCTCTCTATATACCATACCTTTAAAGGTGTGGTATAACTAGCTGTAGCTGGATTTCTGATTTTTTGTGTTCTTTGCGCTCTTTCCGCCTGCAACGACTATGTCGTAGACATTGCGGGCAGGTCGCGGTTAATGTTCCCCTTCATGAAACTGGCGTCTGAAATCCAAACTCTTTTCCCGGAGCTGACGATCCGCGAAAACGTAGCGTTGAGCGAAGCAACCACCTTCCGGCTCGGCGGCCCCTGCCCGCTGTTCATCGACAACCCAGCCGCCGACCAGCTACCCGCGCTCATCAAAGCCCTCAATCAAAAAGAGATGCCCTTCCTCGTCATCGGCCAAGGCTCCAACCTCGTCATCTCAGACAACGGCCTCGACTGCGTCGTTATCCGCTTCTGCTCCGACACGCCGGACATCAAAACAGACGGCAGCCGCATCACCGTCTCAGGGAGCACCCTGCTCGACGATTTCGCCCGCATCACCGTTGAGCAGGCGACCGGCGACCTGTCGTACTGCACCGGCATCCCCGGCACCGTCGGAGGCGGCATCGCCGGCAACGCCGGCGCGTTCGGGCGGCAGATCGGCGACCATCTCGTCTCCGCGGAAATTATCAACCTCGACGGCGATGTGCAGACCGTCACCCGCGACGACCTCGAATTCGCCTACCGCCACTCCAAACTTAAAGAAACCGGCGAAATTGTGCTCTCCGCTACCTTCGAGCTTCCACCGGAGGATCCGGCCATCTTGCGAACCGAGCGGGAACGGATTCTTGAATTCCGGCGCGAGCATCATCCGGACTGGCATGAAACGCCCTGTGCCGGAAGTGTGTTCCGCAACGTCGAAGCCAGCTCAGCCGCTGAACGGCGCAAAGCCGCCGGATGGTTCCTCGAAGAAGCCGGCGCAAAAAACATGACCGTCGGCGGCGCGCGGCTCTACGAAAAACACGCCAACATCATCATCGGCGGCGAAACCTGCACCGCGCAAGATGTCTGGCAGCTCTCCGAACAGATGAAAGCCGCCGTACAGAAAAAGTTCGATCTCGAACTAACCCGCGAAGTCCGGTTTTTAGGGAGTTTTTGACAGGATAACAGGATTATCAGGATCTTTAATAAAAAGACATTTGCATCCGGTTGATCAACATCCAAGACCTCATAAAAGACAATAAATATAAGGGCGCTTCATGAAAATCTAATAAGGACCGAGCTGTCCGCCCCTCCTGATTTACAAGACTCTTTATCCTGTCCATCTTGTTGATCCCGTCAGAAATATTGTCCGGTTTTTAGGGAGTTTTTGACAGGATAACAGGATTATCAGGATCTTTAATAAAAAGACATTTGCATCCGGTTGATCAACATCCAAGACCTCATAAAAGACAATAAATATAAGGGCGCTTCATGAAAATCCATTAAGGGCCGAACTTCCCGCCCCTCCTGATTTACAAGATTCTTTATCCTGTCCATCTTGTTGATCCCGTCAGAAATATTGTCCGGTTTTTGCGGAGTTTTTGACAGGATAACAGGATTACCGGGATCCATTAGCGGGAAAGGTTAAAACCGATGCAGCCTACGGCATGCTGAGGCGATAGAAACCACTTGGCTGATTGGTTGCTTGCGGATCGTTGAACGAGAAGGAGCCGCTGGCCGTGCTATTCGTTTGCAGAGGCTCCCAAACGCCGGAGGCCAGATTGGTGCAAACCTCCACCACGACCGTGAAGTCGTTCGTTCCGGAAATATCGAACCCGAACCCGCCGAGCGTCATGCCGAAACTCGCATCGCCAATGTCAACCTGCGGATTCCATAGCACGGCAGGGTGACCGTCAAGTGCTGACCCCCAACCCGTTGTTCCGGGGAGGTAATACACGGTCATGCTGTTGTCCGGCAAACTGCCGGTTTGAAGCGCGGGAGCATCGCCTTGGAAATAAGCCTCGGTCAGACCGCTACACCCATAGAACGCATAGCCTCTGATCGATGTAACGCTAGAAGGAATCGTCAAGCCGGTCAGACCGCTACAATTACGGAACACATAAAGATCGATTAAGGTTACGCCAGAGGGAATCGTCATCGCGCCGGTCAGGCTGCTACAATCCTCGAATGCACCATCCCCAATGGAGGTGACGCTGGAGGGAATTGTCATCGTGCCGATCAGACCGCTACAGCCTTCGAATGCATAATTCCCGATGGAGGTGACGCTGGAGGGAATCGTATAATTGCCGGTTTTGCCGCCGGGACATTGTTTGAGTGTCGTCTGGTTCTTGTTGAACAGGACGCCGTCTGCGCTCATATAGGCTGGATTCTCAGCAGCCACCGTGATTGCGCTCAAGCTACTACATTTACGGAATTCATAACCCCCGAGGGTGGTAACGCTAGAGGGAATCGTCAAGCCGGTCAGACCACTACAACCGTAGAACGCATAGCCTCTTATCTCGGTGACGCTAGAAGGAATCGTCACGCCGGTCAGACCGCTACAATTACGGAACACATAAAAATCGATCAAGGTAACGCTAGAGGGAATCGTCAGCGTACCGGTCAAGCTACTACAATCTTTGAATGCACCACTCCCGATGGAGGTGACACTAGAGGGAATCGTCAAGCCGGTCAGACCGCTACAGCCTTCGAATGCATAATTCTCGATGGAGGCGACGCTAGGGGGAATCGTCAGCGTACCGGTCAAGCTACTACAATCTTTGAATGCCTTATCCCCAATAGAGATGACGCTAGGAGATCATCAGCGTACCGGTCAAACCGCTACAACCATTGAACGCAGAATCCCCAATAGAGGTAACGCTGGAGGGAATCGTCACACTCGTCAGACCACTGCACTCCCTAAATACATAATTACTAATGAGGTGACGCTAGAAGGAATCGTCAGTGTGCCGGTCAGACCACTACAATAAGCGAACGCCTCGTTCCCGATGGTGGTGACACTGGAAGGAATCGTCAGCGTGCCGGTTAAACCGCTACAAAATTGGAATGCATATGTATCGATCAAAGTGACGCTAGAGGGAATCGTCACACTGGTCAGACCACGGCACAGACGAAACGCAGAGTATCCAATTGAAGTGACGCTAGACGGAATCGTTACACCAGTCAGGTTGCTACGGTTAAGGAACGCGGAGTTCCCAATGGATTTAACCGGCAGCCCATCGATTGTTTCGGGAATGACGACAACATTATTCGTGCCGCTATAGCCCGTAATGGTGATCTCATCATTGCTGGTTGTGTAGGAGAAATCCTCGGCCTGAGAAAAAACAGGAAGAAGCAACAAGAACCCCGCCAACACAACCCCAAAAAAACATCCACGTCTTATATAAATTCTCCCGGATAAAGTTGGGTTAAACTACGGGGTATTTCAAGAAACGCCAAGAAAATAGCCCGGGTTGTTTTAAAAACTAACCGCAAAGACGCCAAGGCCGCGAAGCTGCTCAAAAATCTTTTGCAATCCTGTTATCCCGTCAAAAAACTACCCGAACCGCTCGATCGTTTTCTGGATGCGGGCGAGACGGATGTTGTTGTGAATCACCCGCAGGTTGCCATTGAAAAACAGGGCCAGAAGGGCTACCGTACAACCGTTCTTAACTCCTGTTAATGAGGTGACACCATAACTGCATTGGCCGAAAAAATTTATAACGAGGCGCTGAATCTTCCAGCCGAAGATCGGCTGACTCTGCTTGACCGGTTATTGCACAGCAGTAATCTCTCCACACAGGCAGACATTGATCAGGCATGGATCAAAGAGGCAGAGCGGCGCGACCAGCAAATTGACGAGGGCACCGCAACCCTGATTCCCGGCGAAGAGGTATTTGCCAAAATCGATGCCCGGCTTGCGTGATGAAACACTTCTTCCATCCGGCGGCTGAGATCGAATTTTCAGACGCCGTTGATTTCTACGAAAGGCAGCAACCGGGGCTCGGACGTAGACTTTTCGAAGAAGTGCAGACGGCAATCCGACAGATTTGCGAACATCCTCTGGCGTGGGAGAAAATGGACACGCAAACACACCGTTTCCTGACGAACCGTTTTCCTTACGGAGTGCTTTACCGAATTAAAGACGATCACATCCGCATCATCGCCGTCATGCACCTGCGCCGAAAGCCGGATTATTGGCAAGACCGGTAATCGTTACTCATTTCAATGACTCCGGAAAGTTCGTCCAAAGCTTCATCTTTG
Organism: Kiritimatiellota bacterium; assembly: GCA_014381785.1. GTDB lineage: Bacteria > Verrucomicrobiota > Kiritimatiellia > Kiritimatiellales > Tichowtungiaceae > Tichowtungia. The sequence goes on along the minus strand of JACNKZ010000084.1, from coordinate 7,874 downwards.
GTCAGACCGTAAGCAAAAAGATTATCCACACCCTGCACACGAACGAGATAGCCTTCACCGTCTTCTTTAACAACAAGCTTCATGATGGAGTTATTGTGCTACACCCCGCCCCTTTTTCAAGCTCCGAAGCGGTCGATCGTTTTCTGGATGCGCTCGAGCACTTTTTCTTTGCCGAGGATGGAGAGGACGGGGGCGAGGTCGGGGCCGGACTGCTGACCGGAAACGGCGATGCGCACGGGCGGCATAACCGCTCCGAAGCCTAACCCGCTCTCTTCGACGAAGTCGTGAAGCGCTTTGTCGACCGTGGCCTCATCGAAGGTTTCCAAACCTTGGAAAATTTCGGCGATTTTTTCCAATGTCTGGAAGCTGCCTTCTTTAAGTAGTTTTTTCTGGACGGCTTTTTCGTCGTATTCGTAATCATCGCTGAAGAAGAAGGCGGCGGCGGGTCCGATTTCGGATGGGAGTTTGATGCGCGGCTGGAGCAATGCGAGCACCGCATCAAGGTTTGGCTTGTCCGCCGTAGCCTTGGCGAAGGCGGAAACTTCCGCTTTCGCCATTTCCGCAAATTCTTCGGGTTTCATGGCGCGGATGTATTCGCCGTTCATCCAAAGCAGTTTGCGCAGGTCGACCTGCGCGGGTGACGATTTGCAGCTGGTGAGCTCGAAAGCGGCAATCATTTCGTCGCGGGTCATCACTTCGCGGTCATCGCCGGGCGACCAGCCGAGCAGCGCGAGGTAGTTAAAGAGCGTTTCGCCTAAAAATCCTTTTTCTTTGAAATCGCCGACAAAGGCGTCGCCGTCGCGCTTAGAGTACGGCTTGCCCTGCGCGTTAATGATCATGGGCAGGTGGGCGAATTTCGGCACGGGCGCGCCGAGCGCTTTGTAGAGCGCGATGTGGCGGTAGGTGTTTTCGATGTGGTCGTCGCCGCGGATAACGTGGGTGACGCGCTGCTCAATGTCGTCGAGCACATTGGCGAGGTGAAACACGGGCGTGCCGTTGGAGCGGACGATGACGAAGTCCTGCGTGTCGGCGGCTTTTTTGGTGAGCGTGCCCTTGATTTCGTCTTCGAAGACCATGTCTTCTTCCGGCATTCTGAAAATGATGCATTCGCCCTGACCGATTCCGCCTTTGTCTTCTTTGTAGGCGTGGCCATCGGCGAGCAGCTGCTCGGCGGCGGCGAGGTGGGCGTCCATGCGGGTGGACTGATAGAGCGGTTCTTCGTCGACGTCGAGGCCGAGCCAGTCCATGGCCTGCAACAGCGTTTCGATGGCTTCGGGTGTGGAGCGTTCGCGGTCGGTGTCTTCAACGCGCAACAGGAACTGTCCGCCGGTGTGGCGGGCATAGAGCCAATTGAAGATGGCGGCGCGCATATTGCCGATGTGCACGTTGCCGGTGGGACTGGGGGCGAAGCGGGTACGAATGGTCATAAGTAAATTCCTAATGTTCGAAAGACCCAAATACCTAAAGAAAACCCAATGACGAAGCAATAAATTTCGTCATTGGGTATTTCGAAATTGTGGGTTTTATAGCTTACCAGCTGTAGCGTTCGCCTTCAGGTTTGTTTTTGTTGTAACGAGTGCCGACCGCGCGGGTCATATTGTTGCCTAACACTTCAACATAGACGGTTTCTCGGATCGGACTGCGCGGTTCCGCCAGCGGCTCAAAAAAATCTAAGCCCTCTTTCGGAAGCAGTATCATAATTCCTTCAACCGCACGGACGCTTTCAAATGTGACGCGCACGCTATAGCCATTTTCGGTCTGCTTCAAATCAATGGTATGATCAAACTCCAGCTCGACGACCTTTCCCTGCATATCTTTAAGCTTGAGTCGAAGCTCGCCAACATCGAGGTCGGCCACCGGGGCGGATGCCGGCTCACGGCTGAGATCCACCTTCTGATTCCGGTTTCTCAATGTGACAGATGCCGGCCCATTGCTGAGATCCACCTTCTGATTCCGGTTTCTAAACTGGTCGGCTGCCGACTCACTATTGGGATCCACCAGCGGATTCCGATTTCTCACCGGCTCCTGCTGTGCGGAAACAAAAAATGTCGTCACAAAAATGATCATCCAGACTGCCATGGTTCTTTTTTTCATCGGGGTTCTCCTTATGCTCCTGTCTGTCTGAACACTTCACTTCTAACGGGGCAGGTACAGAAAAAAGTGCTTCCGAAAGGGATTTTGTACGCACACGGATCTGCACCGTGACACAAAAAATGCTGTTCCCCGAAAAGAGCGGGCGCCGGTGTGGAGCTGCTCTTTCCGTCAGGTGTGAGACAGTGGAAGTTCTTTAGGCACCGATCCACCCGGTCCAAAATCTCTTTAGTAATTTGGTGTTTCATAGGCTAGAGTTTAGACTTACTGTGGGAAAAACTCAACTGATTCCCGCGGAGGTAATGATGCGGCCCCATACCATCGAACGACAACTTTTCAGCAGTGAACAGATTCAAACACGGGTCCACTCCCTGATTGATGAAATTGCGGCCAACAGCGATACAGAAAATCTGGTAATGCTCGGCATCTTGCGCGGCAGCTTTATCTTCCTGGCCGATCTCGTGCGCGGATTCGAACAGCACAAAATTCACCCGCGCATCGACTTTATCACGCTGTCGAGCTACGGCGCGGGAACCGAATCGAGCGGCACCGTAACCATCACACATGACACCGACATGGATCTCGCCGGTGCGGATGTGGTGGTGGTGGATGACATTCTCGACAGCGGCCGCACCCTCGCCTTTGCCCGCGAGCTCTTTCTGGAGCGCGGAGCGCGCTCCGTGCGCACCTGTGTGATGCTCGATAAACAAACGCAGCGCACTGTGGAGATGGAAGCCGACTACGCCGGATTCCCCGTCGACGACGTCTTTGTGGTCGGCTACGGCCTCGACTACGACCACTACTACCGCGAGCTGCCCTATATCGCGGAAGTTGTATTTGAAGAGGAGTAATGGAGTAATGGAGTGTTGGGGTAAGGGCTCAGGAGATCAAAACAGAAGCTGTTCAAATTCCATCACTCCCCACTCCACCATTCCAATACTCCATGAGTTTAATCCACCAGATCAATCATCTGGCTGATTTCGTCCTGCTCCTCATCCCGTTTTTCAGGCTTGGGCTGGCGCTGCTTTTTGCGCTCAGGCCGCGGGCCGCGGTCACGGTCACGACGATTGTTGTTCCGTCCGCCGTTGTTGTTGCGATCCCGGTTTCCGCCACCCTGTCCGCCACCCTGTCCGCCACCCTGTCCGCCGCCGGCATCACCGCCGTCGTCAAGCAGTTTGCGGAAAGTGGAAATACGCAGGGTATCGGTTCCGCCGCGAATCACCTTTTTTTCAAGCGCGACATCTTCGGTCACTAATACAGCGGAGGATCCGGCCTGTTTAACCGCTTTAATCAGTTGCGCGCCGATTTTATCATCGGTTTTTGCATAGCGAACACGCACACCATCGAACTTTTTGTTGTGCGGCGCTTTGTTGAGGGGGTTACCCGTAACGACTGCGGTGATGTTTATTTTTTCTCGCTGCACTATACGGGAAAGTGAGCGCAGGATTTGCAGCTGCTGGCGGGGCGCGACATTGCCGCGAGCGCCTTTGCTTTTCAAAATGGCGTCAATACTGACGACCATTGTTCTTTTTTTTGTTCCGAAGAGCCCCATGGTTCTTCCTTTCTTTACTGGTTTCAGGGTTGCTGCGGCGTCGTATCAATCAGGCAACAGAATGGCTGGCGCCGCGTTTTGTGAAGCGGGGGAAGTTACCGAAGACGCCCGTTAAGGGCAAGTTCAGAATCCCTCCGGTTTCAAAAGGTGGCGATTGTATTGAACAAAAGGGTTCGTTACTCTGTCGATTCCTGCAACCAAGGACCTGATAACTATGAAAAAACAAATTTTGACCCTTCTTCTGATCTGCGCCGCGCTCAACCTGACGGCGGCCGAAACCACGAACACACCGGCGCAGAGCACGCTATGGCAGGCCGCCGCGCCGGCCACCCCCGCCCGCTTCCCCGATGCCGACGCCGTCGTCGTGGACGACATCACACTGATCGACTATAACCCCGACGGGGCGTATCATTACATCAGCGACATGGCATACAAAATCCTGACCGAGAAGGGACGCCAGCAGTATTCGACCATCTCCATCGGCTACGACGCGGCCTACGGCACTCAGGAATTCACACAAGCCGCGGTGATTAAACCGGATGGAACCTCAACAACCATCGACTTAGCGGTTCAGGTCCGCGAAACGATTAACTCCGGCCAGATGGATGCCAATATTTATAACCCCAACCAAAAAAGCATCCGGCTCAGTGTGCCGGATCTGGAAATCGGTGATGTGCTACACTACACCTTCCGTGGCGAGCGCACCAAAGCGATCGTTCCCAACACCTGGAGTGATCTATTCCTCTTCGAAGACACCCATCCGGTGCTGCACAGCTATTGTCAGGTGGATGCCCCCGCCGACCTGCCGCTAATCCGGATGGAGCTCAAAGACCCGGTCGATGAAACCGTCACCTACCGCAAACAGAAGCGGAGCGACGGCGGCACCAGCCACATCTGGGAGGCGCGCAATGTCCCGCAGATATTCGCAGAACCTGAAATGCCCGCACGTCACACCGTTGTGCAGCGCATTCTGCTCAGCACCATTCCGGACTGGGAGGGGTTGTCAAAATGGTACTGGAAGCTCTCCAAACCCCGGCTCGATGCGGTGAACGACGCCATGAGGGCCAAGGTCAGGGAGCTGACCGCCGACCTGACCGACAGCCAGCAGAAAATCGAGGCCATCTTCCGCTTTGTCTCGCAGGACATCCGCTACATGGGCCTTACGATTGAAGATGAAGCCCCCGGCTATGAGCCGCACGATGTCTCTCTCACCTTCGACAACCGCTACGGTGTCTGCCGTGACAAAGCCGCCCTGCTCGCCTCCATGCTGCGGCTCGCCGGCTTCAACGCCTATCCCGTACTCATTTACGTCGGCCCCAAAAAAGACCCCGAAGTGCCGCAACCGTGGTTTAACCACGCCATTACCGCCGTGCGCAACACCGACGGCTCTTACCAGCTGATGGACTCCACCAACGAAAACACGCGCGATCTGCTGCCCGCCTACCTCTGCAACCGCAGCTATCTGGTGGCCCACCCTGGCGGGGAACCGCTGCGCACCTCGCCGATCATTCCGCCGGAAGAAAACATGCTCACCATCCAGCTGGAAGGCGAACTCGACGACAACAACCTCATCACCGCCAACGCGCTGCTCTCCTTCGGCGGTATCAACGACACGGCCTACCGCGGACGCCTCGCGCGCCTCAAACCCGAAGAGCGCGAGCCCTACTTTGAGACCCGCCTGAAACAGGCTCTCGGAGCCGCCAAACTCACCAACCTGGAAATTTTCCCGTCCGATGTACGCGACACCACCGTGCCGCTGTCTATCGCGCTCGAATTCGAAGTGGAAAACGCCGTGGCCGCCGGTCCAAAGGAGTCGCTGTTGCGCGTTCCCACGCTGATCAATCAGTTCGGACTGTTCGGCGCCCTGCTCGGCAACGGCACCGGGCTTGATAAGAGGAAGTATCCGCTGCTGACCGAAATCACCTGCGGCGTATCTGAAACCGTCCGGCTCGATCTGACGGCTGGCAGTCTGCGGCCCTCCGTGTTGCCCGACTACGAAACCATCGACAACCCGCAGACATTCATCAGCCGCTCGGTCAACAACGCCAACGGCGTGCTCCTCGCCACCGCCGACCTGCGCCTGCGCACCGTTGAATTCAACCCCGAAGAATACCTGCAACTCAAGACCGACCTGAAAGCCGCGGAGCGCAACGCACGCAAACGCATTATTCTCACCCCCGGCGGCTTCCCACAGGAGGCGGACTTCGCCACACTCAACCACCAGGTCTACTACGCCCTCTACGACGCTCAGAACGCCGACCGGGTAGACACCGTAAAACAAAAAGTGCTCACCTATGCCGGGAAACAGGCGCTTTCCGACATCAAGGTTTCTTACAATTCCGGCTTTGAAACCGCTGTGCTCAGGTACGCGCGTGTCACCGCGCCCGACGGGACCGTCCGCGAAATCGATCCCGAAAACGAGGTCAACATCATGGACGCCACGTGGTCGGCGCACGCCCCGCGTTATCCGGCGGAAAAGATACTGGTCGCCAGCCTGCCCAGTGTGGAAATCGGCAGCATCATTGAATACCAGATCGTTACAACCTATCGCGACATCCCTTTCTTCTCCGTGATGGAACTGTTCGAGGACCACAACCCGATTGTCAAAAAATCCGTGCTGATTGAAATGCCACACGACACCGAGCTTAAAATCGGCAACATGGCGCCGGGCGTTATCCGCCGCCGCACCTCCCACAACGGCGATAATGTCGTTCATGAATGGTTTGTGGAAAACCGCCCGATGCTGCGCAAGGAAGACCATCTCGCCCCGCCGTGGGTTCTAAACCCCTCGCTCCTGCTCTCCAACGGAGACATGGACCGCTACTCTAAAACCGTCCACAAAAAACTGCTTGCCGCGGCAAAGCCGAATAAGGCATTGAAACAAAAAGCCAAAAAGCTGACCAAAAAGGTTAAGGGACGTGTTGCCAAAATGGCGGTGCTTCGCGATTTCGTTGACCGGGCCGTCCGTCAGACAGGCCCCGGCCTATCCGCCCTGCCGCTCTCCGCCATCACGCCAGCGGAACAGACGCTAAACGAAGGCTACGGAAACAGCACCGACCGCGCCGTGTTGCTCTATGCCCTCAGCGATGCGATCAGGCTCAAGCCCCGCTTTGTCCTCGCATCCGGCCTGCCGCGCATGAAGGGCATCAACGATCCGATGCTGGCAACCTTCCAGCGCCAACCCTTCAGCACCCCGCTGGTGGCGATTGAAGATGACAACGTCGACTACTACTTCGGCGACAGCGGTCAGTACGCCACCCCCGGCACGCTGGCCCATGATGGCCAACCGGCCATTGATCTCAAAACCCGCGAACTGGAGATTCCGCAAACGCCGGTCACCAACCGGGTCGACACCACCTACCAACTGCAGCTCGCCGAAAACGGCGACGTCAGTCTGCTGAAAAAGACAACCTTTTCCGGAACCGCCTACGAAGCATTTCACAAACGGTTTGCGCAATTCACCCCGGAAGACCTCCGGCGCGAACATCAGGCACAGCTAAGCGGCCTTTCTCAGTCGGCTGAAGCCTTCGGCCCGCTGACGCCCTCGTTCGAAAACCGAACCCTCGAGCTCGCCGCCACCCTCAAAAACTACGCCGTGCGCGACGGCGACCACATCTACTTCACCTTGCCCGGAGAACTCGGCAACCTGTTGCAGATCCAAAGTGACCGGCGCGACACCCCCTTCTACATTCCGAACCCCATCCAGACATCGCTGCTCTACGAAATCGAACTGCCCGCGGGCTGGCGGCCCGTGCTGATGCCGGAAACGTTTAAGACGGAACTGCCCGCCAACGGCGGCACCGTTCAGGTCCAGGCCAGCGCAGTCCGCGGCGGCATGGTGATTTTTCAGCAGGCCGACATCAACCCGTCCATCATTCCCGTCAAGGAATACGACGAGCTGCTTGAGCTCAGCGACCGCCTGACCCGCCCCTCCGCGAACACCATCCTGCTCAAAAAAATGCAATAGTTCCAAGGGTTGGACGGTTTGATCCGGTTTTTTCCAATGTTTGGAAAGAATTTTTCCAGACCTTGGAAAAATTTGGAGGTTTTTTTCCAAACCTTGAAAAAACGGTTCTTCTCGGATTTGTGTCGTTGAGAGTTCGATCCTTGGCCAAAAACGCCCTGTATAGAAGATGTTTTACAAAATCATGGACAGCAAAATCATTGAGACTGCGTTTATTAGGAAGAGGGTCTTAGCTGTTGGGTGCGTATAATTGGGTGTCTTTTTTTT
>JACNKZ010000013.1 GCA_014381785.1 Kiritimatiellota bacterium | reverse complement strand
AAAAGTGTTGCACTTTTGGGCCGCCGCCCGCCGCACTTTTCAACCGGCGTTTACACATTGGTCGTGTAGATCACGTTTTTATCGATGCCCAGTTGAGAGGCCAGCTGCAGATCTGCGATATTCTGCTGCTGTGTTCGCGGCTGCGGCCAGACCTTGCAGACATATTTCCAGTCGGGCGCCTGCGAGTCGATCAGCGCCAGCGCCTGCATCACTTCCTGCGCCCCCTTCGAGGTGGCGTCGCCGCCGATGGTGAGAATCATAATCTGCTCGGGGGCGACACCGAGCGCTTCGCGCACCGCGGCCACCTTGGGATCGTTTTTGTCGCGCGGGATGAACGCATCGGTGTCGCAGCCGACCGGCAGCACCTGGATGTTCTTCCCCTTCAGTCCGTCGCGCACGTAGACCTTTTTGACCCAGTGCGAGGTCACCAGCACGACCGGCAGGGCATCAAGAATTTCGCGGTAGTTGGCCATGTAGCCGTCGGCGACCAGCCACGGCACAGGCAGCGCGCCGTAGCGCTGTGGATGCAGCACCAGATCCGGCGTGTGGCCCCAGTAGCCGATGCCGACGACGACGTCCGGCTCGAACCAGCGATAGTACCACTCCTTCTCCTGGGCCGACTCGAAATGCACGGAATGCACATCCACGCCGAGCTCGTCGAGCCCCCGGTGCAGCAGCGCACCTTGTGTTGCCAGGCCGGCGGGTGAGGGCGGGTAGTCGTATAGCAACAGCACTTTCATTTTTATATCTCCTTAACAGGGCGCAATCGCCAGAACGCTTCCTCCTGCAGCGCGGCCTTCGCCTCGAAGCTGTCCGGTGCGAAGCCATAGACCTGGGTGACCAGTCCGTGTTTGCGTTCCCCAATTTCCATGGGTAATTCGTTGAAGATATCGGCTTTCTTGATTGCTTGAGCGTCGCGGTAGGCAAACGCCCAAAGCTCGCGGCTGTGAATCTTGCCGGCGTCCCAGAGCGCGAGCACAGCCGCGCCGACTTCCTCGTGCCGCCGATGCCGGGTATATTCGCCGCACACGCTGTGCGTGATGATCAAATCCGGATCGCCGTCGCCCGTCAAGGCGAGCACTGCGCTCTGTACATCGGCCGCGCGCAACGGCGTCTGCTCCGGGCCGTCGTCGAGGTCGCCCAGCGTGCCGGTTGCCCCGAGCAGCTTGAGCGCACTGTGGAATCTGGGTGCGCGGTCAGGATCGTTGCGGCGGCAGAGCGCCGCCACCGTCCATTTCGTTTCGGGGTGCACCAGCATGGTGCCCCCCGCCCAAAGGGTTTCGTCGTCGGGGTGCGCAACGACGACCCATGCCGATGCATATGGCCAAGCCAGGCGTGGCGGTGACGGGTTGTCCGCGTTCTGACCACCTGTCGCTCCAACGCTCATCACGGGGTCCTCCAGTCCCTCAGCCTGATTTTCACCTCGGAAACTACACCGCCGGGCGCGCAGACACTATGGGGTAAAACCCTACCTCGGGGCAGGCGGCGCGGCAGGAATTCCGATGGATGCTCGCAGGCCGCAACTAGCCGGGCGCGGTTAAGCCATATCCAGCGGAGCGCGGCTTTCGATGACGCCCGTTTCGATGGCGTAGCGGGTGAGGCCCGCTGTGTCGTGGATGTCGAGCTTGTGCATGAGGTGGTCGCGATGCTTTTCGACTGTTTTGATGCTGATGTCCAGTTCGGCCGCGATCTGCTTGTTGGCTTCGCCTTCGGCGACCAATTGGAGAACTTCCGCCTCGCGCGGCGTTAGTTGCAGGTAATAATGTTCGAGTTGTTGCGCGTCGTGCGCGGGATGCTGTTCGTTATCGATAACGGGGCTGAAGGCGGTGTGTCCATTGTTTATTTCCCGAATGGCACTGAACAGTTTCTGTGCAGACTCCTGCTTGCTCAGGAATCCCGCGGCCCCCATGCAGATTGCTTTTTCGATGTAGACATCACAGCCGTGTGCAGAGAGAAACAGAATTCTGGTTTCAGGAGACTTCTTGAGGATCTGCCGCGCCGCTTCCATGCCGTTGAGATTAGGCATGGCAATATCCATCAAGATCACGGAGGGGGCAAGTTCCCGGCTCATTGCGACCGCTTGTCGGCCGGTAGATGCTTCGCCGATCACTTTTATATCGCATTCGCTATCTAGCAGCCTGCGCAATCCTTTTCTGACAACTGCGTGGTCATCGGCCAGCAGCACCGTGATTCTCTTTGAGGGCTCCATGGACGACTCCCCTCTGTTTCCAGTAAAAAATCAAAGTTTACCGTTCGAGGGTCGCCGGAGCAATTTGCGACAATGTATGCCGGTCGCGTGTCTCAGTGGCTGTAGCTTCCATGCCGGATAACCCTGCGACCCCTTCGGTAACGGATCTTCCACCTGCGGCGGTCATCCGGCAACCTCTTTTTTTAAGCGTTTGTCGCGCTGTGGAGTGATCGGGTTTTACGGGATTGTGATGATCTGACCGGCTTTGAGGTCATTTTCGCTCTCCATTTTGTCGAGGTTGGCGCCGTAAATCTCCTTCCACTTGCTGCTGTCGCCGTAGACGGTTTTGGCGATGCGGGTGAGCGTATCGCCGGGCAGCACTTTATAGGTTTCCGGAATGGGAGCGGGGGTCTGAATGCGGGCGATCGGTTCGGCACTGACGGGGGTGGGTTCCGATGAGACGGCCGGCGGCCGGGGCTCCTGTTTGGGCTCGCCCTCCATAGCTCGTTGAGCGGCGGAGGGCGGCGGCTCGGTGAGTATGGTTCGGACGCTGGTAACGGATGGCGCGGCGACCGCTATGCGGGAAAGCTGTTTGCGCAACAGGTTGTTCTCGCGCGTTAGTCGGATGATTTCTTCGGAGATGTCGCCGGCGCTTTGTCCGATCTCCGCGGCGAACGAGATTTCCGCCTGCCGGATCCAGTCGGCGATCAGCTCGGCTTTCTGGCTGTCGGGTCGTTTTTTAAGGTAGCGCTCATAGTGGTAGATGGCGCGAACATAGTCTTTTTTCTGCTGCTGATAGATCAGCGCTAGTTCAAGGTCGGGGCGGGCGAGTTCTGCGTTTTCAGACAGGGCGGTCTCGAAGTGCCGAATCGCCTCGTTCCACTGCTTCAATTGCGCCTGTTCCAGCCCTTTGCGTATGCTTGGGTTTTTTTCTTCGGCGTTATCGCGGCGGGCGTCGTCGCAACCGGCGATCAATATAATTGCCAGCAGCAGCGAAAAAAGTTTTCCCAGTTTAATTTTTTTACTCATAGCAACGGAAACGGATTTTTTTGACAGGATAACAGGATGAACCGGATCAATTTTTCATCCCGTTCATCACAGAACACGATCCACATGATCCCCATCGTTTGAATACAATAACAGGAGGTCTTTATTTTGGAAAGGGGTTGATAAACAAGATGATCTGCCTTCTCTTGCTCCTGTATCCTGATAATCCTGTTTATCCCGTCAAAAAACTGACTGCAGTTATTCTGTCTGGATTTGTAAGCAGACTAGAAGAAGAGTTTGAAGAATTTCAGGATGCCCTGGCCCCACGGAACGCGGTGCGAAATACCGCCTTCTTTGCCTTCGAAGGTATCCAGGTTGGCGATGTACCACTCATAGTTGCGCAGCAGCGCCTGCTTGTTGGAGAACTTCGGGAAGAATTTCAGTTTCTCCTCGATTTTCGCGGTCGAGACAAAGGAATCCTCGCAAGCGGTTTCGTAGACCCACTTGTAGAGCGGGGAAAGTTTGAAAAATTCCAGAATGCGCAGGAACCAGATCAGCGGCGCGGCCCACGTGCCAATGATTTTTTTGCCGAAGCCCGCGCGGTCGAGCACCGCCTGATAATCTTCGCCCATGGTGGTGAACTCGGTTGCTCCGATATTGAAGATGTCGTTGACGATCTCTTCGTCTTTGATCAGGCAGAGATAGATCGCTTCGCACAGGTCTTCGACGTCGAGCAGCTGATAACGGTTTTTACCGTTCCCAATCATTGGAAAATTTTTACCGTCTTTCGCCCAGTCATAGAACAGCGCGAACACGCCGAGGCGTTCCGGCCCGACAAACGACTTCGGACGGATGATCGGGATGCACAGACCTTTATCGCGATACTCGAGGCAGACCTTTTCCGCCTCGATCTTGGCAATGCCGTACGGGCCGACGCCGACCAGCGGGTCGTCCTCCACCAGCGGGTGGTGATCCGGGATGCCGTACACCGCCGTTGAAGAGATGTGCACAAAACGTTCCACCATCTGATGTTGCGCCTCCTGCAACAGCAGGCGGGTGCCCTCGATGTCGGTCGAGAAAATCTCTTCTTTCGTATAAAGGGGCAGGGCGGCGGCGGTATGAATCACCCAGTCGACCCCTTTCATTGCTTTTTGAACATCCTCAATCTTGCGGATGTCGCCGACGATGGCATTGATTTCATCCTTTTCCGGATAATCAAACTCAACGAGGTCGAGCACGGTGATATCGGTGATTCCCTGATGGCGCAGATAACGAATCAGGTTAATACCCAGAAAACCGCTACCCCCCGTGACTAAAACCTTCTTGTTCATTTAAAATCTCCTGTTGTGGAAAGAAATACAGTTTGAAACACCCACCTTCCATCTTCAACCCAATTCTGAAGTCGTTCACATGTCGTAATACGATATATGGGCGGGATTTAACGGGTGGCGATAGTATTCATTGCTTTGGAAAAGTGCTACCAGTTGTTTCGTAGCACATCCAGCCGTTCCTCGCCTTGGGTCGTTAGGGAATAGATCTGCTGCCCTCTCGTTCCATTTGGTTCTTTGCGTTTTTTGAGGAGGTTCGCTTTCTCCATGTCTGCCAGCAGTGGGTAGAGCCGTCCAAAAGAGGGGGCGAACTGGTGGTTCGATTTGTCGATGGCTAACTTTTGAGTCGGTAGCCACAGGTCGGTTCGTGGTGCAAAAGAGACAATATCAGAAGTTCCAGCCATCCCTTCAGTTGTTCCCGTTCGGTGTGTGAGTTCATGACGTTCATATATCGTATTACGATATATAGATGCCAGAAAAATCCGGCGGACCGGGAGGTAGGCTCATTAAAATAAGCCGGGCGGACGGTTACGGTATTTATCCATCAGGTGCAGGATTTCCTCGCGAACCAGGCAGAAATTCGCACGAAACATTTCCAGCTGTTCGGGAGGAATGAGGCTGTTGTTTTGAACAGGTTGAAAGCAGCCCATGGCTTCGTTGAAATATTTCAGAGACCGTTTGAGACAGGCGACAATAAACCCTCCGTCTTCATGCTCCATCCAGACGCTGTTTAAGGCTCCGGCGAGTTTTGCATTCACCATGTGGGCGGCGAAAATCAGATCATTCAGCGGGTTTTCAGTTTTTTCATCCAGTGCCCCGGCTGTTTTACAGTCGTTCCGGAAATTGGAAATCAAATTGAAGCATTTCAGATAAAGTGGATGAACAGGGTGTCCGTGGTCATCGAGAACCCAGTCAACCCCTTCGGTTAGCGGATCGGGCTGGGGGTTGGGGAGTTCATCCGGATCAGGGATATCCCGTGGCGGTTCTTCGGTTTCGCCGCTGATTTTGGCGTCAAGACATTCTTCAATATGCTCCCATCCCATATCGCGGGCGATCAGCCGTTCGAGTTCCTCCGCCTCAACTCCGTCGTACTTCTCGTACAGCTTCATTATTTTATCGGTGCGGGCATCCGATTCCTTCATGAACTTTTCCCACTCAAACTCATCCATCGGCGCATCGGAATCTGCAGACCACTCCTTGTCTTCGGCGGCTTCAATCTCCTCACGCCGCTGGGCGGCGCTGACCGCGCCGGTCAGTCGTTCCATCCATTTAACAATCGCTTCGCCGTTTACGGTGCGTTGAGCGACTTCCTCTTCCTCTGTCATCAGCCAGACCGGCTCGGAAATAATGATTTGATAGTCAACACTTTCAATCACCACCCGCCCGTTAAAATCGCTGTACCACTCGAGATAGAGGCAGTTGCCCATGTGCTCCGGCGGTTTTTCGCCGCGCTTGCACATCATGTAAGCCTCTTTGACCGGGATCTCCAAAACCCGCACCTTGCGCGACGCGGTCATATCGCCGACCAGACCGTCTTGAAGCGACTTCAAATCGGTGTGTTCATCATCTGGTTTTTGCGGAGCGGGGTTTGTAAATGTCAGCAGGCATCCGGCCATATCACGCCAGCAGTTGCCTTCCAGTTTCAACTCGACAGGACGGGTTGTTCCGGCAAGCCAGATTTTCCCGGTCACGGTTCCCTTGATCCGGTTGTCGATCTCGCCTTTTACTACTGCTTTATCCAGTCTCCACGCCATAATGCGTAACGCTACCCGAATCTCTGTTTCCGTCAACTCTTCACTTCTTGTGCATATATCGTAATACGATATATACACAACAGATTGGAAAAGGGGACGGGGCATGTTTAAATATGCGACATGAAAACACTCCAACAGATGGGTGAACACGCCGCGATTGCCGCGCTGACTGCAAACCTGAAAGCCGTCGGCGACGACTGCGCCGTGCTGCCGATGAACGAAACGCACGACATGGTGCTCACCTCCGACCCGCTCATCGAAAATGTGCATTTCACTTCCGAAACAACTCCGGAACAGATCGGGCATAAAGCGATCTGCCGGGTGCTGAGCGATTTTGCCGCCATGGGGGCCGAGCCGCAGTATCTGCTCGTCAACGTCGTCGCTCCGCCGGAGCAGAATTTCCAAACCTTGGAAAAAATCTATGCCGAATTTTCCAACCTTTGGAAAAAGTATGGCGCGGAAGTGGTTGGCGGCGATCTGGCACAGGGCCCTGTGCTCGAACTGCATGTGTTCGGAGTCGGGCGCGTGCCCAAAGGCACCGCGTTATTGCGTTCCGGCGCACAGCCCGGCGATCTGATTTATGTGACCGGCCCGCTCGGCGGCGCGCAGCAAAGCGGCAAGCAGTTCACCTTCGAGCCGCGCCTCGACTGGGGAAACGCCTTGCGCGAAAGCGGAGTCGTCACCTCCATGATGGACATCAGCGACGGCCTCGCCACCGACCTGCGCCACATCCTTAAAGCCTCCGGAGTCGGGGCCGAACTCGATGGCTCCTTAATTCCTTGTAACGGCACTCTTGAACAAGCCCTTTACGACGGCGAGGATTTTGAACTGCTTTTCACCGCGCCACCGGTCGCAACTTTTCCAAGCCTTGGAACGGACTGCATCTGTATAGGAAGAGTCACTGGCGATGCTGAAAGGTTGTTGCTGGATGGTGCGCCGCTGGCCGCCAAAGCCTTCGAGCATTTCAAAAGCTAGTTGGTGCGGAGCGATTCGATTTGAACGGTGTTTCCCGCGGGGTAGAAAAATCGGAGTCCTTTTTTGTGGCTGGGCCACGCATAGCCCGTCAGGGCGAAGCGCGATCAATTAATCGTCTGTTTGCGAAGGCCTTTCCTGAATAGACTTGAGATATTTCTCAAACGCCAGCGCCTGTGTTTTTTCAGGAAATGCACAATACCATGCTAATTTCCACGGTTTGAATTTTGCCGTATGCGGGCATCCCCCAGCATTGTGTGTTTTTAGACGAGCTTTGAGATTTGTTGAAAATCCAATATAGGTTTGCCGAGGTGCAATCTGGCTTTCTAAAATGTAGACATAGAACATAAGCCCGTGCTCCGCCTTTTAGGCTACGCAGGGCACGCTTTGCCCTGCCGGTTTTATTCTTGTGGCTGCGTCACGCATAGCCTGATAACTTAAGCCCATGCTTCGCTTTTCAAGCTACGCAGGGCATGCTTCACCTCTCAGTCTTCTGTGGTTGCGCCATGCGTAGCCTGAAAGGCGAAGCATGGAGCGGAGGAGGATCGAACTCCCGACCTCCACGTTGCGAACGTGGCGCTCTAC
>JACNKZ010000010.1 GCA_014381785.1 Kiritimatiellota bacterium | reverse complement strand
CCCGCCATAAAGACCGCCGCCGGACTGTGATGCAGAATTGTTTGCGATAAAACAGTTGGCGGCGTTACCACTGTAAAGACCGCCACCGGAACCACCAGCGGCTGTATTGTCCGAAATGGTGCAATCAGAAAAGCTTGCACTTCCGTACACTCCGCCACCGCTTCCAGTCGCATTATTCCCGCTGATGACACAGTTGGTGATCGTTGCCGATGATGAGCAATAGATCCCTCCCCCATTTCCTGATGCGTACCCGTTCATTACGGTGAGGCCATCTAAAACAACGCCGGACGCAGTCAGGTTAAAAACACGCCCATACTGCTGAGCATCAACCACCGTCACTTCCGGCCCGTTGACGCTTTGAATCGTTACGGCTTTGGAAACGGATATTTGACTGGTCAGATAGTAGGTTCCATTTGTCACCCAGATGACATCCCCCGCCGAGGCGGCATCAACCGCACTTTGGATATCCGGCGCGGCTGAGGTCCAATCGGTGTACGGCGCAACCGGGGCCGGGTTATTCAAGTCTACATATCGCTCGACCGCCGAAGCTGAAAAACACAAAGCAATTCCCATTCCCGTCACGATCAATCTTTTCATCAGAGGCACTCCTTTAAAAAATAAACTGCTCTTGCATCACGGGCTCGAAAATAGCCCTCCCGCACGGCCTTGGACAGATGTTTTCACCGCAAATTACTTCAAAACAGGCTCAGCCGGGCAGGACGCGGGGCAGTTTGGCGAACGGTGAGAAGCGACCTTGGGGTGACAGCGGAAACATGGGGCCGCAGGATTCGGTTTCCCATCGGCGGTGATTGGCGAGGGCCAGCGCCATGACGCAGTCGTCGTGGAATCCGCTCGGGGCGTTGTAGCTGAGACGGCCGCGGGCAGAAATCTCATACTCGTAGCGCTGCATTTCATTGGTAAGCACCTGCCATTCTTCCGGCCAGCTCACTTTCTGCTGTTCGACGGCGACAATGAGCCGCTGAACCAGTTCCACTTTCGAGGTTACGCTGAATTTGAACGGTTCGATGTTGGAGTAGCGTCGGGCCAAGTCGTCATAGATCGGGTCGCCTACTCCGGTGGCATCGAGAATAATCCGCCCGCGCCATTTGCGGGCAAACGCGAGAATGCGGTCTTTCTGAATTGGCCAGTCGAGCTGATTGAAGCGTTCCATCTCGAAACAGCGCCCCGTCCGCTGGTTCATAGCAACCATCACGGTAAAATCGGTGTGCTTCGCGACATCGCACCCGATGACCACCGCCCCCGCGCGGTCTTCGCGGGTTAAAGCTCTCCGAGGGAACAAACAGGACGAGACATTGCGGAACACTCCGGCACTATCTTCGAGGAACTGCGCTTCGTACTCTTGCTTGAACACATCAGAAGGTAGCGTCCGTTTGGCATCCTCCCATTCCTCAGACGGAAAGTATGGACTGTCCTCGCTGGAAAACTGAAAGGCTTCGTAGTCCGACTCATGCGGATCTTGTCCGCGTGTGAACATATCGTAAAACCAGTTGCGGCCTTTGGGCGTAGAGATGAATACCGCCCAGCCCATTGTCTGGCCGATGGTCGGGCGCAGGATGTAGTTCCACACATCCGGAGGAACGACGGCGGCCTCGTCCACCACAATTCCGCGAAAGCCGTATCCGCGAATATTCTCGGGGTTGTCGGCGGATAAAAACCAAATGCGGGTCGTACCGTTCGGGCCGTCAAACTCGGCGCGGGACGGAGTCCGCCCGATAAACCGCACAAAGCCGCCAGCAATTTCGCGCAGAGCCTCTTTGCCGAGCATTGGAAAAAATGGGGTTCATTTTTCCAGACATTGGAAGGATTTCTTCCAAGGGTTGGAAAGGATACCTTGCCCCCGGCAGGGGAGGCCGAAGGCCGGGCCGCAACAGCGGCCAACTTTTCCGAAGAAGGCGACCCGGGAACAGCGAAAGATGAAGAATGAAAGATGAAATCAGAAAGTGGATGGACGATTCACGGTCACGGGTCAAAGCAGATTCGCCGCCGAGGAAACTATTGTGGGTGTGAACGGAAGCGGGGGCTGGCCGCCATAGCATAGCATGCAGGTCGCCGGGGCGCTTCGCGTTGCCGAGCGACTGACTGCGCTCCCGCCTGCATTGGGCAGGACCGGAATGCAGGCTCCGCTGGGCGGCCAGCTCCTGCTGGAGTGAGCCCCACCCCTACTTGATTGATTAATCACGGGGCTGGCGCTGTTTGTGCTGCGAGGAACGAGCAAGCACAACACTGTGCCAGCGATGGGTGGATGGGGGTGAAAACCAAGGCCGCCAGGCCGCAGGTTTGAGGGGGAAGGCACGGGGCAGGAGCGGGAAAATTTGAGACGAAATTCCGCAACAGTGTATTTGTTGCTCTCCCAATTGATTCCGCACCACCGGACAGGTTGGCTGTCAGCCTGGAGGCTCCAATTTTGCCGCGACTTGAGCTGGGGGCCTGCCCCCTGAGTGAGTGCGCAAGGAATGAGTCCGCATGGTGATCCTGTTCGGTCGGCCAACAGGCCGGATGTGACAAGGGAAAACCTACCTTCGAGACCCGGCGCAGTGGGAATGCGTGAGCCTGCAAAGGGTGGAGCTCCGAACGCAGTGAGCGCAAGGCGCGCCTGACAGAACCAGTTCTGTTGAATGAACGGGCTGAAGCAAAGACCCACGTGCAACGCGCACGCATAATGGGGCCATTATGCGACGTTGGTCGGTCCGCGTAGCGGTTGCGATGCCCGTGAATGTGCCCGCCGCTGCAAGGTGGAGGAGATTCCTACCGCCCCCCGGAGGGAACCCGACGAAGGAGGAGCCCGAGGACGACCGCCCCGGGACATGATGTGTGAAATCCGGACGGTCAGGAAGCCGAAGGCGAGTGATCCGTACGGATGAGCACATGATGTTTCGGGATTAAGCGGACGGCCGAGGTAGAAAGCCCGTGAAGCGATGGCCTGGATGAGCTCACCGGACTGACGTCTGCGAATAGCAGGCCGAAGGACGGTTGAGCGAAGCAGGGCTGAGCTTGACGGGCGCATGTGGCGCAAAAGTCGCCACCCGCTGAGCGCCAGGCGAAGAATTTGAGACTGAAAGCCGAATGAAATGAGGATGAAGACTCAATTTCTGAGACGACTCAGCGCGAACGCCCGTAGGGCCGCGGAAGCACAACGAGCCACGATGTGATGAGACTCTTCCGCCCACCGGAATGAGGTACGAATGAAGGCTGGGCTGGAAGATCGAAGAACAACGGGGCTGGTTGTGCGATGTAGGTAGCTGGAAGCGTGACAGTGTATTCACTGGCGGGATTCCTGCCCTACTTCCTAGAACGACGATAGCGACTACAGGCGACCTTGAACGGAAATAAGGATTCCAAAACAGGCCAATCACGCATGGCAAGCCGATGGCGCTTTTCAACACACGAAGTCGTCACACCCTGACGCTCGGCAATCTCCTTGTACTGCAAACCCTGGTACCGCAACGAAACAACATCGCGCTGCTCGGGGGGAAGATTCATCAAACCGGTAACAAACTGCGACAGGACATCGGACGGCAACAAAGTAGGATCACCATCCGCAACATCAATCGCTTCCGCCGGGGGATGTTCTTCATCCAAGGGAACGGTGTAGTACGTATTCTCATGCAACTTACATTTTGCACAGGGGAGATGATCCCAAGGTTTGGAATCG
The DNA here is from genome assembly GCA_014381785.1 of Kiritimatiellota bacterium. Lineage (GTDB taxonomy): Bacteria > Verrucomicrobiota > Kiritimatiellia > Kiritimatiellales > Tichowtungiaceae > Tichowtungia. The sequence goes on along the minus strand of JACNKZ010000010.1, from coordinate 4,301 downwards.
AAATCGCCACGCAAGATGGCTTCGGAATGGGGACAGGTGTGACAGGTCATGAATAATCTCCAGTTAGAGGGTGTGGGAGTAATGGGGTTTGGGAGTGATAGAACGGAATCGCAGACAGGAATGTCTGCATCACATCGGGAGACTGACCACGAATGAGAAACAAAAGTCCGGACGGTTCGGACGGTTGTTTGCCAGTACTCTTATTATAGAAAATATCTACTCGTAACCGTTTTTGTATTTTCCTGCGTAAGAATATTAAAAGTAAGCGTCCGAAGCGTCCGGGGATGGGATAGATGCTGTTCAACATGTTTCACCTCCCTCGGCAGGGAGCTGACAGGCAAACTGAACACCGGAGTAACCTCGCTGGTTTTTTCCGTCGCGCTGAATGTCATTGCGACGCGTAGCCCGGTGTATTTGCATCATGACATCGAAGGATTCGGTTTCGAACCGGCGACGAGAGCGCGCCTCCCAACCCCGGGATTCGCAGTAGTCAAAGTAGGCTGCGGTCAACTCAGCAACCGAGATGTCGGAATGCGAATCGGCTTTTTCGACGCAATCACGGACAAAGGCGCGGACGGAGTCCGATTCCGCTAACAGGTCTTCGACCCGTTTTGACTGTGTATCTGAAAGCTGAATCGTACCGAATTCAGCCAGATCAGCCAGCAGGGCGATGGCTCCGATGATCATCCAGCGCAGAATGCCGGGCCCTTCCTCTTCCAACAAAACGTCAGCAAAATCCGATATTGGCTTTTCAACGGACGGCTGATCGAAGTCGATGATGAGTAAGCGACGTTGCCAGGCCCCGGCATCGCCATCGAGCCGAACGCAAAGGCGGCTGTTGGACACAATGATGGAGTTATATTCTCCACGAATGGCGAAAGAACGGTTACCTCCTTTCACTTCGCCTTCGAGCCGATCACCCCCCACCAACGCTTTGAGTACGTACGCACCTTTTGAGTCGAGGAAGTTACCGGCAACATCTTTACCGGACAGCAACGTGCGCCCAAGAAAGCGCAATGATTCAAACCGATTGGTAAGTTGTTCAACGCGAAGCTGGGCGACATTGTCTAGGCCGATTACATTTTCTACCACATCGCACAAGGTGGATTTTCCACCGCCGGACGTGCCGCGGATGAGTAAAAAGGTCTGGGACATATTCCGCCCGAGCAGGCACTGTCCTGCGTATTTTTGAAGCAGCAGGATGTCATCGGCAGACAAGGCCGGAGAGAGAAGCGCCTTGATGAACCGGGGACACTCTGAATCGGGAACCCAGGGATAGTCCGAGCGGTTGCGGGAATAGAAGTCAGAAGAGAACTCCAGCAGTTTCGGGCCGCTCTCCGCATGAAGCTTCAGCATTCCGTTTTCAAGATGAATCGTATTTTCTTGTTTTGACCACCGACCCTGTTCTTCGACCATTCCTTTTAACAGGTTCATGATTGCGGAAAGAACGGCCTGACCACATTTGGGCCGCAGCCTCAGGGCGTCGAGCAAGTCCAGTAAAACACCCAGCTCACTTCCAATCCGCTGAATGATCGATGCGTCCGTTTGCTGAATCCACAACCCCGTCGCCAGATCGTACTCATAAAAGCTCTGGGTAGAGGGATCGAACAGGATTTTCAATGCACGAGAGCACCACCCGGCAACAAACTGCTGATTAACCGAAAGAGGCTGTCCTTTGGCACCACACGCAAAGGGATCGCCGTAGAGATCGGTTAGAGTATGGATCAACTGTTCTTCGGGTGAGATCTCTGAAGGCTCCGGCGACCACTCCTGCGCCATCGAAAAGACAGCGGTCCGAATTCGGTCCGCATCATCGTCTGGTTCGCGGAGTCTATCCAGCAGCTCGCAGGCATCCGCTTTCAACGGGAAGCCTGTCAATTCGACTTTTTGAACGGTAGCGCATCCTCCCAGCTCCGTCATGTGGTTCGCGACATCCGTTATGTATTTCCCGCCGGGTTCATCGTTGTCCGGCATCACGATCAGATCGCGGCCGACCAGCGGTGACCAGTTGGTCTTTTTCCAACCATTGGAACCATGCGCGGAAGTGGTCGCAAGCAGACCGATCTTAATCAACGCATCCGCCGCTTTTTCACCTTCCACGAGATATACCGGATCATCAGGACGCTGCTGTATTTCTTCGAGGTTATAGAGTGGCCATCCTTCCGGTGGGTCGCCCACCGCGCCGCCAGACGGGGTTGCGTGGACCGGGACATATTGTTTACCGTCCGAACCGTCCGTGGGATCGAAGCGATACACTCCTGCGTATGCTTTTCCCTCTTTGGTGTAGGGATGAAACGAGGTTTGACGCATCGGCTGTTTGGAACGGTACCGGGCTGTGCTTTTCGCCTTTTGCGCAATCATCACATCATTCAAAAACGCGAACGTTCCAGAGTCTGGAAAAAGATCGGACAATGATAATTCCAAAGACGCAACCACCTGTTCGGTCGTACAACCGGCATGGCATTTTATAAGAATGCGGCCATCATCGCCCTCTGTAATACTAAGACTGGGTGATTGATCATCATGCGCCGGGCAGCACGCACTCCAACCCTTGGAGGTCTTGGACACATTTTTCAGGCGCGAAAGAAACTCCTTAATCTGCATGGCGGTCCCCTTTCACGAGATCGAGGATGTCGGATCGGCGAAGACGGTAGGAGCCGGGATACAGCTCCACCTTTTCAAGGCGTCCGGCTTTGATAACGCGCCAAAGGGTGGCGCGGCTCACATTGAGAAGTTCTGCCGCTTCGCCCATTCGAAGCAAAATGGGGCTTTCATCTGGCGCGCTCGGTGAGCTCGTCCTGCCCTGTAGAATTTCTAAAGCCCTCTCTTTGGCTTCGTCGGTGGCGGTGAATACCGCCTGGATCACTTCGTCGTTTTGTACTTCCATCTGTCAGCTCCTGTTTCAAGGCTGACGGCATAAAAAAACCGCCAACCAGTTGATGTGTTCAACTGACTGGCGGGAAAAGAGGCTTCCCAACCGAGAATTAGGGCTTCCCAACTATAACCAAATTATTTTTTCTGGCGGGGTATAAGACAATTTGAAGCCTTTGTGCAGAGATTCGGCGAGGCGACGGGCAAACGCCCGGGCAGCAGGGGTTTCCATTTTTTTCAACCGGCCTTCCACGGTGCGGATCGCTTTGCTGACATTACCGCGAGCATTTTCACCACTATCGCCAAGAACCGTGCGCGCCTCGTTTTTAAGGATGCGTTCCAGCTCTGCAACATCGTCAGCCATCTGTGAAGCCTCAACGGTTCGCCCCTCTTCAATGAACGAATCCCGCTCCGCGCGGAGTTTTTTGCATTCCCTGGCAATCTTAGCCAAGGCTTCGGGGGTGTGCTTTTTCGTGATGGTTTGCGCCGTCCGCACTTCGGCCTTGGCTGGATTAATTCTTTGCTCCAACTCCAGTGCTGTAATGACTTCACCGGGGTGATGAAGCAAATAGTCGATATAACGGGCACCCAACAAGTCCGCGAGAAAGAACGGTGCGCTGTCATCGAAGATGACTTTCCACTTTTCGCCATCGAGACGGAATAGGAAACGGGTACCGGCGACATCATCGCAATCCGGAATCGCGACATCCGGATTGGAGGTGTGGCGGGACTCAACCTGTTCGAGTTGTTTCTGGCAAAGGGACTGTAACTCCACAGCAGACAGGACAAACTGCGCCGCTGAACCCCCTTCGGTAATGGCGACAAAAGCCTGCAACCGAGCCATATGCTCTTTCGCGCCCCCCTCGCACCCATGAATGACTGTATCGAGCACATTGGCTGCAGAACCGTACGTTTCGGCAAGATATTGGCCGGGGTCGAATTCTTCTTCCTGATATTGCACGCGAGCCAGACCGGCGAATGCATGCGGCTCTATTATCTGGCGATTCATACCCCTCCCTTCTTTAAGATTGATTAGAAACTTTAATTGGGCCGAACATTCCCGTGTTAACCAGCAGATTCCAAACTTTTTTCATAGTCAGCGCGGTTTCTTGATTCACAAAATGTGACGACCTACTTCCATGAGGCGAGCCTAGAAAATAAGGACGCATCGATTCCCAAGTTTCCCCCAGTGTTGCCCGTTCCCAACAGGGCACTTCCTTTAATAACATAAGCGGGATTGCTATCGACGCGGGTATCATTCCGTTATCGGAGATTGGTTTTTCCCAATTACAGGACACAAGCACTGGAGTAGCTTTGGGGTGATACAGTTTAACATCGAGTCGTTTTGCAGAGATGGTCGCCCCAGCGACAGGGGGCAACAATTCAACAGAATCGATTTTTGATTTTTTGGAAGCTGGATATAAGAAGAA
>JACNKZ010000021.1 GCA_014381785.1 Kiritimatiellota bacterium | reverse complement strand
ATGACCCGTTCCGTCCTCTTTGAAGCGCCGGACGCGATTGTGGCGTTCCAATGTTTGGAAAAAATCCGTGAAATTTTTCCAATGCTTGGAACCGTGGTCGCCACCACCAGCCGCTTCGCCAAGCTGATCGACATGCACAGCCAGATTGCGGGCAACCTGCTTTTCATCCGCTTTGAATTCACCACCGGCGACGCCTCGGGCCACAACATGGCCACCCAGGCCAGCGAAGCGCTGATGAACCACATTCTCGAAATGTGCCCGGAGCTGAAATACGAATCGCTCTCCGCCAATTTTTGCACGGACAAAAAAGCGACCGGCGTCAATGGCATTCTCGGGCGCGGCAAGTATGTGGTGGCCGAGCTGACCATCCCGGAAAAGCTGGTGAACAAATACCTCAAAAGCACGCCGGAAAAAATCGTTCAGCTCAACATCCGTAAAAATCTGATCGGCACCATGCTCGCTGGCGGCCTGCGTTCCGCCAACGCGCACTACGCCAATATGCTGCTGGCCTTTTACCTCGCGACGGGGCAGGACGCCGCCAACATCATCGAAGGCTCGCAGGGCACCACGCTGGCTGAAGTGCGCGATGGCGACCTCTGGTTTTCGGTCACCATTCCCAACCTGATTGTCGGCACCGTCGGCAACGGCAAAGGGCTTCCGTTTGTGGAAGAGGTGTTGACGAAACTCGGCTGCCGCGAAGAACGTGAGCCGGGTGCCAACGCCCGTCGCCTTGCGCTGATTTGTGCCGCCTCCGTCCTCTGCGGCGAACTTTCCCTGATGGCCGCTCTCACCAATCCCGGCGAACTCATGAACGCCCATCGCAAGCTGGAAAGAGGGTAGAACCGCGAATGGACACGAATGAACACGAATAGAATCTATCGATGCATTTCGTTTTTGGTAGTAATGCTTTTGATTTCGGCCTATTCGAAAGAAATCGGCAGGTAAATGATTTGGATTCGCGTTCATTCGTGTCCATTCGCGGTTAAAAAAATTATGAGTAACATTGAAAAACGCAAATCGGAGCACGTGGAGATTGTCGCGAAGGATGCGTCGATGGATCGGCGGAAGTTTTATTTCGACGATATCCAGCTCGTGCACCGCGCGCTGCCGGAGATCCCTCTCGCTGATATTGACCCCTCCATTGAGTTTTTAGGAAAGCAACTCAGCTGCCCGCTGCTGATTTCTTCGATGACCGGCGGCAGTGGAGAGCAGATCAAAACCATCAATCGCAATCTGGCCGAAGCCGCCGAGGCGGAAGGGGTGGCGATGGGCGTCGGCTCGCAGCGAATTCTCTTTGACGATCCGGCGGTCGCCGCCAGCTTCGACCTGCGTTCGGTGGCACCGACCGCCCTGCTGTTTGCCAATCTCGGCGCGGTGCAGCTCAACTATGGAATGACGACGGATCAGATCCGCTCGGCGATGGATGTGCTGAAGGCCGATGCACTGATTTTACACCTCAACCCGCTACAGGAGGCGGTGCAGCCGGAGGGCGACACCGATTTTTCCAACCTTTGGAAAAAAATCGGCGAGGTTGTCCAAGGCTTGGAAAAACCGGTGATTGTAAAAGAGGTCGGCGCGGGGATTTCGCGGGCCGACGCGGAGCTGCTGATTCAGGCTGGCGTGAAAATCATTGATGTGGCCGGCGCGGGCGGCACGTCGTGGAGCCGCATTGAAAGCGCGCGCTGCGACGATCCGGCGCTGGGTGAACTTTTTCAGGACTGGGGTATCCCGACACCGCAGGCGCTTCGCGACGTTGCTGATCTGGATGTCACGCTGATCGCTTCGGGCGGCATCCGCACCGGAATTGAACTAGCCAAGGCGATGATCCTTGGCGCGTCGCTGTGCGGGATGGCCCGTCCGTTTCTAACCCCTGCGATGGAGTCCGCCGAGGCGGTGCGCGCTGTCATTCAGCGCATCAAAAAGGAATTTGTCACCACGATGTTTCTGATGGGTGTACAAAACATTGAACAGCTTCAAGGCAACAAGAGTCTCATTCTGAAATCATGAACATCGGCATCGACCAAATCAGTTTTTACACGTCGCAGTATTTTCTCGATCTGAGAACGCTGGCGGAGGCGCGCGGCGTGGACCCCGATAAGTATGTGATCGGGATCGGCCAGAGCAAGATGGGCATTCCGCCGCCGGACGAGGATGTGGTGACGATGGCCGCCAGCGCGGCGTTTCAGTTGAAAGAGCAGGGCGCGCTCGACGGGGTGGAAGCCCTGCTGTTTGCAACGGAGAGCGGTATTGACCAGTCGAAAGCGGCCGGGATGTTTGTTCATGGCCTGCTCGGCCTGCCGGAGCGCTGTCGCGTGGTGGAGCTCAAGCAGGCTTGTTACAGCGCGACCGCCGCGCTGCGTATGGCGATGGGGCTGGTGGCGATGCGTCCGCAAAGCAAAGTGCTGGTGATTGCCGCTGATATCGCCCGCTACGAGTTGGGCAGTCCGGGCGAATCGACGCAGGGATGCGGCGCGGTGGCGTTCACCATTTCCGCTGATCCGCGGTTGATTGTGATTGATCCGGAGTCCGGCTTCTATGCCGATGACGTGATGGATTTCTGGCGCCCCAACTATCTGTCGGAGGCGCAGGTGGACGGAAAATATTCGACGCTTGTTTACATCAAGGCGCTCAAAGCGGCGTGGACGCAGTACGCCGAAGAGTCCGGCCGCTCGCTCGATGATTTCGCCCGCTTCTGCTACCACATTCCTTTCACCCGTATGGCGGCCAAAGCGCACCAGAAACTGGCGCGCGGCATTTCCGACGAGGAGCTTGAGAACGTGATCGGCGAGTCGCTGATCTACAGCCGGGAGGCGGGCAACTGCTACACCGCTTCGCTCTACGTCGGCATTGTTTCACTGCTCGATCACTGCGCGGAGGATTTGAGCGGCAAGCGGATCGGGCTGTACAGCTACGGTTCCGGCTGCGTCGGTGAGTTCTTCAGCGGGGTGGTGCAACCCGGCTATCACGATGTCTTGCTGACGAACGAGCATCAGAAACTTCTGAATGAACGAATGGAGCTGACGTTTCAACAGTACGAAGATATTTATCACTACGGCATTCCAACCGACGGCGGGGAGCACGTTTTCCCGCAGTATCGCACCGGCCCCTTCCGTTTCGCCGGCATCGAACGTCATAAGCGCATTTACGAGGAGGCGTAATCCGTAACGAGTGATACGTAATGAAGAGGTTTTACGTATTACGTGTTACGAGTTAGGTATCTCTTCCCGAGGTTGTGTTTTTTTAACGACGGTGGTTTAATTAGCGACGATGAAAGCAATTTCTCCAGGCAAATTGATCCTCAGCGGCGAACACTCGGTGGTCTACAACCGGCCCGCCGTGGCCATGGCGATTGACCGCAGTGTGGTCGCCACCATTGAGGATTCCGACGATGACCGGATCTCGTTTGATCTACCGGATGTCGATTCGCATGATTCGTTTACCCTGCTGGCTCTGCATGATTTTAAACGTCGAGCGGCAACCAACTACCGGCTCTTTCTCGAAGGAGAGCTGGGTATTCGCGATGTGCTTTACAAGCCGGTTGACCTTTTTAAGTTCGGGTTCATCACACTGCTCGACGGACTGCATCGCTCGCTCGACAGCGGCATTGTCATTAAGCTGAAATCCAACTTACCGGTCGGCAGCGGCCTCGGTTCGTCCGCCGCCTCCGTGCTGAGTGAGCTGCGCGCGCTCGGCCACTACCTGCGCGTGGATTTTAAGCCGGAGTGGTATTACGAGTTCAGCATGGAAGCGGAAAAGCTTCAGCATGGCCATCCCAGCGGCGTCGACTCCTATATTTCTCTGCATGGCGGCTGCGCCGCTTTTGAAAACGGCGAGGCCAAATCCATCCCGCTTCCGCGTATGCAGATGTATCTTGTTGAAACCGGCTCGCCGGAAGCCACGACCGGCGAATGTGTCGTCGAAGTGAAAGCGAAATTTGCCGAGGATATGATCTGGAACGACTTCGAAGCCGTCACCCGCGAAGTGGAAACCGCGGTGCGTGAAAACAACGCCGAAGTGATGCGCGCGCTCCTGCGTGAAAACCATCGCCTGCTCTGTCGAATCGGGGTTGTGCCCGAGAAAGTGCAGCGGTTTGTTTCCGACGTGGAGGCCGCGGGTGGCGCGGCTAAGATCTGCGGCGCGGGAGCGACCCGCGGTGAAAAGGGCGGGGTTGTTCTGGTGATGGCCGACTTTATGCCCGCCGTGCTCGCCGAAAAATACGGCTACAAAATTTCCCCGGTCCGTGGCGACCCGCTTGGGACGAGAATTGTGTGAGGAGTTACTCGCCCCGAAGCGCTCGGGGTCTTCGACGAAAGAATCTGGCGCGGCAAAGCCGCAACCAAAGAATTCGACAAAATCATGGTCGACAAAATCATTTTTAATAGCGGATTGAGAGAATCCTGTCTTCCTCCCATGATTTTGTCGTCAATTATTTTGTAAAAATTTCCCGGCCCGAAACCCGTTCATAAAAATTATTCAGTTATGAAGAAGCTCGAATATCCAATCTCAGCGTCAGCGCCGGGTTCACTGATGCTGCTGGGTGAACACGCGGTTCTGCACGGCCGCCGCGCACTGGTTTGTGCGATTGATCGGCGCATCACGGTTTCTCTGGTTCCTTTGAATGAGCCTGTCCTGAAAATCGATTCTGTCCTTGGAACCTATGAAGCTCCGCTCGACAACCTGGTCGATCACCCCGACTTCCGTTTTGTGCTCGATGCGGCGAAACAGTATCCGCTGGATCCATCCTTCGCCAAAGGCTACGGAGGACGCGGGCAGGGGGTCGAGCTGAAGATTGGGTCGGAGTTTTCGAGCGATATCGGCTTCGGCTCGTCCGCTGCCGTGACCGTGGCGACGCACGCCGCGCTGGCCGGGAACGTAGAAAACAAGATGGACCTGTTCAAGCGGTCGCTGGCCACCATTCATCGGGTGCAGGGGCGCGGCTCTGGCGCGGACGTGGCCGCCAGCGTGTTCGGCGGCGTGGTGGCCTATCGCACCGATCCAGTGAATATTTCGCCGATGTGCGAAGAGTTTCCGCTAACCGCCGTCTATTCCGGCTCCAAAATGAAAACCGCCGATGTGATCCGTCACCTTGAAGAGCGCCGCGCGTTGAACCCGGAGTACTTCGAGCGAATCTTCGACCGCATGGACGCCAGCGTCGGCGAGGTTATCGACGACTTTTCCCGCCTAGGCGAAATGTTGAGGCTAAACCAGAAATTGATGGAGGAAATGGGTCTCTGTAACGCCGCGCTGGCCGAAATTATTGGAATTTTCAAAGGGTTACCTGCCCCGGGCGGAGTCGAGGGGGGAGTTCCGGCCAAAATTTCGGGCTCCGGCCTCGGTGACTGCGTCGTCGGTCTCGGGGTGCCGACGGACTTATTGTCTTCCGGCAGGCAAGACAACCCGTTCGGGGGGTATCCAGTTTATGCCTTGAATGTGACCCTGCAGGGCGTTCAAGTGGGGGCATAATTGCTGTTTGGCAGCCCGAATCGGAGTATATTTCCAGTCAGATTTTGGCTCTTCGTCACTTTGAATGGGTAAAAGGGCAGAAAGAGGGAGTATTTTTGACGGGATAACAGGATTGCCACTCCCTGTGGTCATTGCTTTCGCAAGCTCAAGCCTCGCTTCGCGTGACAGGATTTAAATCCAGTTTATCCGAGACAGGTTCCTGTTCATGATGGATTCATATTTCAGTGATAGATAATAAAAACGGGCTTTTCAACGGGGGACGCGCTGATCAACCAGATGCAGTTCCCTATTCTAAAATATCCTGATGATCCTGTTATCCTGTCAAAATTCATATGCTACCTACGCAAAACAGCGAAGAGCCCGTGTTTTCTGTGCAACCCGTTGATTTGTCAGGGATTTAGCTTGTGTAACGCCGGTTTGTTCATTATTTTTTGAACGATTTGAATTATTGGAGAGCAGTCTAATGCAGTCCACTCTATCAGAACTGGAACAAGAGGTGATCGATGTGTTCGTCCGTATGGCGGGGGTGCTCAACCTTCAGCGGTCGGTGGGCGAGCTGTATGGCCTGCTGTTTATTTCTCCTGAGCCGCTGTGCATCAACGACTGCATGAACAAGCTCAATATCAGTAAGGGCTCCACCAGTCAGGGGCTTAAAATCCTCCGCTCTTTCGGCGCGGTGAAGCCCGTTTACATTCCCGGCGACCGCCGCGACTTTTTCGAAGCGGAGTCGGCTTTGCGCAAGATTGTAACCGGTTTTGTCAACGAGCAGGTTCGTCCGCACCTCGAAAACGGCAAAGAGCGTATGGCGCGGCTGGAGTCGCTGGCGGCGGCTTCCTCGGACGAGCAGGAGTTTTTCCTGGAGCGCATTAAACGCCTAAGAAGCTGGCAGAAGCACGCGAACCTGTTGCTGCCGTTCGCCTTGAATTTCATAAAATCGGATTGATTGGATTCCGATGCATTATGTTTATGTTCTTCAAAGTGAGAAAGATGGGGATTGGTACATAGGTAGCACGAAAGACCTTAAACGGAGATTGCTACAGCATAATCGCGGGGAAAATAAATCAACGAATAACAGGAGACCATTTAAAGTGGTTTATTATGAGGCATCCGAGTCGAAGAGCTCCGCATTGCGGAGAGAAAAATATTTAAAGACAGCGTATGGGCACCGTTATTTGCGGAGTAGGTTAGAACGTGATTGATTGTCAGAAAGAGATTGAGTTGGGTTCGGCCCCGGTGGAACAAGGTTCCACGGGGCACCCCGTGAAATCAGCGAACGAATGTTCGCGTATTTCACTGGGGTGGTTATGTGTTCGCACACAGCCGAAGCGGGAGCATATTGCTGCCGGGCAGCTTGAGCTGCTCGCCGGCGTCGAGGTGTTTGCTCCGCGCATCCGCTTTAAGCGGCGGACGCCGCGCGGAAAGGTCTGGTTCGAGGAGTCACTGTTTCCCGGATACATTTTTGCCCGCTTCGATCTGCCGATGCTTCGCGCCGTCTCGAGCGCGGTGGGTGTGCGCGGATTGGTTCGTTTTGCCGGAGAGTGCGCCGCGGTGCCGGAGTCGATGATTGAGATGCTCCGCACCGATTCGACAGAGCCGACTGTGATTCCGGATGAGCCCCTGATGAAAGAGGGCGACGAGACCGTGGTGGTCGAAGGCTCGCTGATGGGGCTTAAGGCGGTGATCACTCAGGTGATGCCGGGCGGCGAGCGCGTAAAAGTTTTATTGGAGTTGATGGGCACCGCCATTATGGCCGAGGTGCCGGCAGATACATTGGAGAAGGTCGCTTAGATCGGTCTCCGGGGTCAATTTTGACCGTTGAGAACATAGCTGAAAAATGCATGGAAGGTTTCCGCCAGAGGTGGATCGACCGGGGGCGGCAGCGTATTCAGGTGTCAGGAAACAGGAATCAGAAGTCAGTCGACTTTAACGGTTTCAACGCTCAACGAGCGGTAGCGTTTCAACGATTTTAACGGAGTGGCCATGAAGATTCTGGTAACGGGTGCAGCCGGATTTATCGGCTCCTATACAGCGCAGGCGCTGCTGGATGACGGCCACGAAGTGGTCGGGCTCGACAATTTTAACGACTACTACGATGTGTCGCTGAAAGAGGCGCGCATGGAGCGCCTTGAGCATCGGGATGGGTTTTCTCTTATTCGGGGCGACTTAGTTGACTTTCAACTTCTCACATCCAACTTCCAGCAACACAAATTTGACCGGGTGTGCCATCTCGGCGCACAGGCGGGGGTTCGCTACTCCATCGAAAACCCGGCGGCCTATCAGAGGTCGAATCTCGAAGGCCATCTCAATATTCTGGAGGCCTGCCGCCATGCGAAGATTGAGCGGCTGGTGTATGCCTCGAGCTCCAGCGTGTATGGCGGCAACAAAAAGGTTCCCTTTAGTGAGAGCGATCCGGTCGATCATCCGATCAGCCTTTACGCGGCAACTAAAAAGGCCAACGAGCTGATGAGCCACGCCTATACCCACTTGTACGGATTACAGACGGTGGGGCTGCGCTTTTTCACGGTGTATGGCCCGTGGGGCCGCCCCGATATGGCCTATTGGCTGTTCACGGACGCCATGTTCAACGGCCGCCCGATCAGCGTGTTTAATCATGG
>JACNKZ010000028.1 GCA_014381785.1 Kiritimatiellota bacterium | reverse complement strand
GGACACGGAAGCTTGGCGGGAGAAATGGACAAAAGCATTTGTAGTGGCTTACCGCCATGCCATCACAAAATCGTCTGAATTGGCCGAGGCCCTGGCTGTCACGGCTAAACGTCTATGTAATCGATTGCGTGAAATTCTGCACTATGAAGACGAGGTTGGAGAAATCCGAAAACTGCAAAAAGCCTTTAAGGAAGCCCTGATTCATGATCTCGATGACGACGGTTTTGCAGACATGTTTGCCCAAACCGTAACTTATGGCCTTTTTTCATTGGCCTGTCGCCGTACGATTCCGGGCATGGGCACGGCATTTGTTAAGGAAGACCTCACACACTATTTTACCAGTCCATTTCTACGCGATATGCTGGGGGTTTTTCTCGGCCTGAACCCGAATGATGTCGGAATCGACTATGACGAAATGGGCGTGAGCGATGTGACCGATCTGCTTAACAGTCCTGAGACCCATATGGAAATCGTTCTCGCTGACTTTAACAACAAAACGCAGGGCGAAGATCCGGTAATTTATTTCTATGAGCATTTCCTGACGGCGTATGACAAGGACCAGAAAGTTCTCCGCGGTGAATTTTATACTCCTCAACCGGTAGTGTCCTACATCGTGCGCAGTGTGCATGAGCTATTAAAGACGGAACTTGGCATTGAAGACGGTTTGGCTTCGGCGATCACCTGGGGTGAAATGATCAAACGTAACCCCGAGATCAAGCTGCCACCGTTAACAGATGGCCCCGGAGAAAAAGAGGCTCTCAGTCCGAATGAGTTTTTTGTGCAGATTCTTGACCCGGCAACAGGCACGGCAACTTTCCTTGTTGAGGTAATCGATATCATTCATCAGCATCTTTCGGATAAGTGGCGATCCGAAGGGATGGATGAGGCGGAACGAAACAAAAAGTGGAATGAATACGTACCTCAATTCCTTCTTCCTCGGCTTTATGGCTATGAGCTTAAGATGGCGCCCTATGCCATTGCTCATATGAAGATCGGCCTCAAGTTGTCTGAGACCGGTTACTTATTTGGTTCGGTTGAACCTACCCATATCTATTTGTCAAATACGCTGGAACCTGCGGGTGGCCAGCTTCCAGATATTGAGTTCGAAGCTCTTGTAAATGAAGCCGCAGCTGTGAATGAGGCCAAGTTATATAAACGCTTCACTGTGGTCATAGGGAATCCTCCATATTCAGTTAGTTCACAGAACAAGGGCGCGTATATTGATGGCTTGATGGAGCTATATAAACAAGCGGTCAAGAGTGAGAGAAACATCCAACCATTAAGTGATGACTACATAAAATTTATAAGGTTTATTCACCAAGTTCTACAAATAACCGGGGCCGGTCTGTTTGGGGTGGTTAGCAACCATTCTTATATGACAGGCCTAATCCATCGCGGGATGCGAGAAGAGCTCTTGAAACGTTTCGATATGAAGCTCCTAGATTTACACGGCAGCTTTATGAAGGGGGAATGCGCAAGCGTCTGTAAAGATGATGAGAATATTTTTGATATTCGCCAGGGTATCGCGATTGCCCTTGGCCTATTAGATGACCACGATAGAAATCAGTCGTTTGCAGCACAGCATTCTGAGCTTTGGGGGAGAAGGTCAGAGAAATATAGCGTTTTAGATAAAGCAACAGCCTCTACATTAAATAGCGAAATATTTGAGACAAATGGGCCACAGTTTTTTCTGGAGCCAAGGCAGTCCGAAAATGAAGAAGAGTATTTTTTGGGGATGCCCTTGGATGAGATTTTTGAAGTTTGCAAAAATGGTGTGCAAACAGGGCACGATGATTTTGCTGTTGATCTGAGTCTTAATTCGCTCCGGGAGCGAGTGGGAGAGTTCTTCTCTCCTGATATTTCCCAGGATAAATTACGTGATCGATATAAGTTGAAGAAAAAATCTGGTTGGTCCTTTGAAAACGAGCAGCGTCGTGCGGTTTCTGAGGGACTTAATTCAGATTTATTTGTTCCGTTTTTTTACCGACCCTTTGATGTTCGCTGGATTTATTACAGCAAGAGGATTCTAAAGAGGCCAGTTAAAGATGTTATGCGGCACATGCTGTTTGAAAACATTGCTCTGGTGTCATGCCGGCAACAGGTTCAGCCCGGTTTTCATCACGTGTTCGTTACAGATACAATTGGTGATGGGAATGCAATTTCGCTTAAGTCGAGAGAATGGAATACCTATTGCCCTCTTTACTTATTTGATGAGACTTCGGGGACGCGGAGGTCAAATGTTCGAGAAAACGCCATTGAAATTTTCAGAGAAACTTTACGAGAGCAATCTGAAAACTTACCCACAGAAGAGCTTAGCCCTGAACATGTTTTCGCATATATATATGCCATACTTCACTGCCCCAGCTATCGAGAAAGATATAAGGAGCTTTTAGCACAAGGTTTCCCAAGGATTCCCTTGCCAGCCAAGGGGAGATTTTTTATTTCCATGTCTCGTATAGGTAAGGAGCTCATTAATTCTCACTTGCAAACCGAGGAGGAATTAAACGTTTCAGTATTTGAGTTTGATGGTTCTGGCAATGAATCGGTACAACCTGGTTATCCAAAGTATGTTGACCGGAAAATACTTATATCTGCTAAAAACGGATTTGTTTCGGTTCCTGAGCACATTTGGAAATTTACTATAGGAGGATATCAGGTTTGCTCGAAATGGCTTAAAGACAGGAGAGGCAGACCTCTTTCTAAGGATGATATTATTCAATATCGAAAAATTTTAGTGTCATTGCAGAAAACTCTGGAACTAATGAAAAGCGCAGAGGATGAGGTCATTGCGGCGGGGGGCTGGCAGGAAATGCGATCATGTGCATGTCGCTAATGCGTGGCTGGAACGCTGTTGTGTTGCGTTTAGTGGCGACTCTAGGGGTTCTCTCGAATAAGATACGAACTGATCTGCCTTGTGTTGGCTTTAAAGCTAAACTTTTCGAGGTGCGGCATCCTTGGAAAATGGCCCAAGGCATAAATAAGACGAATTTAAAAACATGAACATTGAGTTAAAAAACAAAGACTATTTGGAAGTCGGCCCTGCATTGGCCAGGGCCGCATTGGCGCATGCACAAGATGGGCAAGCAGGCCGAAGTAAGTCGTCTGCAATGCGACAATATGATGTAGTAGATTTTTTTGCAGGCTGTGGAGGCATGTCCTATGGGTTCCAGTTGGTTGGGAAGCAAACGGGGTTATTGCGGCATGTGGCATCGTTTGACATCGATAAATACGCCAACCAAACATTTTCAGAGAATTTTCATTTAGCGGTTTCTGATATGGATTTAGGTGCGGCAGCAATTGCCGACATAAAGAAGTTTTTAAACGAAAACGGACGGAATGAAAAAAATGGACTAATTGTTATTGGCTGTGCTCCGTGTCAGGGGTTTTCCGCACATCGGAAAAAAGATCCACGGAAAGACTCTAGAAATACGCTTGTAGGTCGGTTTGCAGAAATAGCGACCGCATTGGAGCCAGAAGTCATCATAATGGAGAACGTTCCCGAGCTATTGTCCGAAAGGCACGGGAAGCACTATCGGGCGTTTGAGACGATCGTCGAGGGGCATGGATACAATATTCAGTCTCAAGTGGTTAATATGGCGTATTTTGGTACGCCTCAAAAACGAAACAGAGCGATTGTTGTGGCGGCAAAAAACATCCACCCATCGATTCCAGCCCCTTTTTTAAGAGAACAAAAATTTAGAACCGTATTTGATGCAATCGGGCATCTGGAAAATCTTTCCGCCGGCCAAACATCTCCGAATGACCCCATGCACCAAACCTCGAGGCATAGAGAGAGCACGATTGAAATTATCCGAAAGGTTCCAAAAAACGGGGGGTTCCGTCCAGCGGGGGTCGGTCCAAAGTGCTTGGATCGGGTCAAGGGGTTTTCTGATGTATACGGACGGCTTTTTTGGGAAAAACCCGCAGTGACGATCACTGCTCGCTGCAGAACCCCTTCATGCGGAAGATTTGTCCACCCGGATCAAGACCGAGGGCTGTCGATTAGAGAAGCTGCATTGCTACAAGGGTTTCCTGAGTCATTCCAGTTTTTTGGTCCTTTTGATGACAAGTTCAAACAAATAGGAAATGCGGTATCCCCGATTTTTTCGACTTTTCTGGCCGCACATATTTGTACGGTGCTGCAGGACGTCGATGTTTAGCGGATATAAAAATATGCGCAGGTAGTGTTTTCCAACAGGCGGTGTGAAGTTTATGGCAAAAAAATTAAAATCAATTGATTGTTTTTGTGGAGCTGGAGGCCTTTCTCTCGGCTTTAAACAGGCGGGAATTGAGGCGGTCTACGCCTTTGATCACGATCCAGATAGTATAAAGACGTATAACCAATATTTTGGTGATGGGCACGCAGAGGTTGCGGATGCTTTTAAAGTTTCCAAAAAGAGCATTGAAAAGTTTTTGGGGAAACCTCTTCCGAGTATAGATGTGGTGATCGGAGGCCCTCCTTGTCAAGGATTTAGCGTTCAGCGACGCGGATCAAATACTGATCCCAGAAACAATTTGGTTAGGGAATACGTGCGGTTGCTAAAAGACATTAAGCCAAAGTTCTTTTTGATGGAAAACGTTAGTGGAATATTATCCCCGCGCGGCGCGGCGTTCATTCAGTTCCTGAAGGAGACGTTATCCGCTGCGGGGTATGAGATTTGCGTTGAAAAACTGAACGCCTATGATTTTGGGGTTCCTCAGAACAGAAAGCGGGTTTTTGTTATTGGACAGCTAGTGGCGGGCTCAAAAAAAACATTTTCATTTCCTCTTGGAATTAAAGATAGGGAGAAATATCCAGCAACAGTTCGCGAAGCCATATTTGATCTAATGGAATTAAGCGAGGATGACATCTCTAACCATCGCGGTGATAGATTGTCTGATATTAATCTCAAAAGAATCCGTTCTCTTAAGGCCGGGCAGGGCCGGGAGCATCTTCCCTCTGAGCTACAGCTACCATGCCATTCAAAGAACGATGGACATCGGCATTTGGATGTTTATGGGCGCATGGCCTGGGGCTACCCCAGTTCTACAATTACAGCTAGATTTGACAGCTTTTCTCGCGGTTCCTTTGGGCATCCCGAGCTGGATCGGTCAATTACCCTAAGGGAAGGAGCCCGTCTACAAACCTTTCCAGATGATTTTATCTTTGTTGGAACTAAGGTTAGTGTCGCTAGGCAAATTGGCAACGCAGTTCCGCCGCGATTGGCCCAGGTGATTGCGGAGGAAATCCTTTTATGTTTGCAGTCCCAATGAGGTGGTTTTAACGGTCTGTATTATGTTCCAATAAGGAACTCCAGCATGGATAAACGAAACATAGTCGGTAGTCGGGTGGCAACGCAACGACAGCGTCAGGGCATGACCCAGACTGATCTGATGAGCGAACTCAACAAAGAAGGGGTCGAGATTACCCGCACCGCCGTCACCAAGCTGGAAACCGGCTTTCGCTGCGTGCGCGATTACGAAGTCGTTGCGCTGGCGAAAATCCTGAAAACCACACCGCAATATTTGCTGACAGGGCGGAAGTAATGAAGGTCATAATCCGCAATGAGCACGGACAGTATCTGCGCCGTATTGATCCCGATGGCACACCGCACTTTTCAGATGCCCCGCTGGATGCTTGGCAATGGGACTGGAGCGAAGAGGAGGTCTCAGAGCAGCTCAAGCTGATACAGAGGCAGTTTGGCGTGGAGTGGACCGCAGAAACCGTTTTAAAGGCAGGTAAATGAGTAATCCCTACAGAGAACACTCAGAGCAGTACCGTTTTGCGGATCGTGATTTCCATAATGGTGACCGAGTGGTTTTTGTCGGGCCTCCGGATGAGGAATATCAGCCCGGCATGATGCCAGACCCCTCAAGGCACATTCTCTATCATTGTACCGGTCAAATTCGGATAGGGGTCAGCGAAGACATTCTCGTTTATCCCGATGAACCCGATGCCGACATGTATTGGGTCAAATTCGACGACGACACCCAACCCATCCGACAGGTGAAAGGCTCCTGGTTGGTTAAGGCTGATGATTTCTCCTAAATCACACATCGCAATAAAATCTTAAAGAAAACCAAGCTATGAATGTACATCATTCTCATCAGGGTTATCTGGAGAGGGCCAAAAGCCATCCGTTACAGTTTGCCGAGAGCTTGAAAGAAGAAATTCCGAGCGAGGAATTATCTGTTTTAGAGAAATACGGCTATTTACTGTGGGCTTTGTATTTGAGAAGAGCCGAGCCTAAGACTGATGACGAAATAGATTTTGTGGCGACAGTCCATGGTTTGAACACCGCATCGGATTCAAAGTTTGGAATGGTCTGGAAACGCTGGTGGCCTCGCATGTTTTTTTGCCAAAGCGGATCATCTGAGTACTGTAAAGAAAAGATTGTAGATCTCTCTGCTCCACCAGATTGGACAAATTGGCGCGGGCGGGCTAGCTTGTGGGAAAATCCGGATCTTACTCCGGGAGACCCAGGATAAGATCAGCAAGGGCTGCCATTTGTCGTTAAAACAACCAAGGACGCGAAATGACAAAGTTTCATGACATTGAATTGTCGGATGAAATTGTTGAGGTTTTTCAGCAGTTTATTCTGGATGCCTCTGACGAGGATATTCTCAATTACGCACAGTATGGCAACAAAGCACTGCTGAAAGGGTTTCAGCCAAAGAAAGAGAATGTGGGCCGAATTAAGGAGCGGTTTGTGAAACGCCTTGGGGCCGGCAAAAAGATTACGAAGGATGATGCCGGATTTTTGATGCGGCACAATCCGTATTCGTTTTTTGATGGATTGGAAGAAAAGACGATTATTACAAACCTAGATGCGTTGTGCTCATCGCTCGGCAAGGCGAAGATGGAGGCCGTACTTCTTCTCAGTGACCGTTCAGAAATTACTGCTCTGGCCGGACGAATGATTTCCGGGGAGCATGAAATAAAAGAGATTTCCGACCAAGAGGCTAAGAAATTCGCGAGCCGGACATTTCATGCATACCTTCCTTTTATCTGTGAGCTTCGGGAGACTTTTGATCCTGGATATGCAGAAGAAAGCGATGCCGAAGAAGAATCTGCGGAAGAGCCGGACTCTGCAAAAGGTGCCGGTACGTCCCCGAAGCTGAAAGCGGAGTGCGCCCGCCTGAGGGAACAGCTGACTCAAATTAAAAAGGATCTCAGGGGCTACAAGAAAGATGCTCTGCGAGCCGGTGATCTGGACATAAAGCTTCAGCGCACCGAAAAAAAACTATCGGAGCGTAAGACCGAGGTAGCCGGGCTGAAAGAAAAGCTGGCTGAAGTCAGTAAAGAATTGGAGTTATTGCAGTCGGCGATTTCTACGCAGGTTGACGAGGAGCTGGCGTCTTCTCTGCATAGCTGGTTGCAGACACCAAAGGAGTTGCAGAATGAAGTCGATCGGGCATCTGGAGGAGACCTTGTAGAAAAGGCGGCGGGTTTGGTCGAGAAGCAACAGGAGATGGATCGCCATTCCGGAAACCGCAACGTGCTTTCCCGCAGAATGCATGAGGCAAATGAAGTCCGGGCTCAACTGGCTGTTTTGAGCCGCGAGTCTCTTAATCCGCTTCCGGCATTAGGTGAGATGATTAGCGATTTGGATCGGGAAATCGCGCATCTCCGAGACCAACTTAATAAAGGCGGAGATGTTTCAGCATTTGCGCAGAATTTTATGGCCAAAATCGGTCAGGCCGAATCGCCAAACGCAGTGGTCGGATATAAGCGGATTTTAGAATCAATAAAGGCAGCAGGGGTTCTAGAGCGCGAGGACGCCAGAGTTTTGTTTGAGTATTGTGACAAACGAATGGATTTGGCCTATGACAAGTATGTTCCTGATATAAAAGATCCCACTCCAGTTCGCGATCCGTTCCGCAGCTTGAAAGAATCGATTTACAAAAACCAGGAGCTGATCTGGTTTCTGGACGGGCATAATATTTTGTTCGGTCTTGAGGATCTATTTGGAACATTTGGTGCAGATGGAAAGCCGGCCGAAGCGGCCCGCCATAGACTTTCAGAAGCCTTGATCGCATTAGTTGCTAATGCCAATCAGTGTCAGGTTCGCCTGTATTTTGATGGTCCGGATCATTCCGAGTATTCCCCGGCGTCAAATATGAAAGTAATTTATTCGGGCGGAACGGGGGAGCACAGGGCCGATGATGCGATCTGCGCAGATATGGAATACCTTTGCGGTAAGGCATCTTC
>JACNKZ010000047.1 GCA_014381785.1 Kiritimatiellota bacterium | reverse complement strand
CGCAGGCGTCCCGCCTGCCTTGTCCAAAAAGCAAACTGAAGGTGGCATTACTCGGGAAGTTCGCCCTACTTGTTTGTGTGATGCCAACGGAGTGTGTATTTGAAATTTTTCCACGCATTGCAAGAAACATTTCCAAGGCTTGGAATCCTGTTCAGAAAACCTCGTAACGAGCGGGCCGCCGGCCTCGAAAACAGGTGCGAACCCCCTGTTTTTATAAAAATGTGCGGACAGATTTGTAATTTTTAATTTTCATAAACCTATAAAAGTAAAAGCCTTGCGCAACTAATGATACAAATATGTAACATTTTAAGCGGTGAATACATATTTGGGTTTTGCGGTTTGACCAACGGCAGAAATATTGTAATCTTCACATTGAATTTTTGTCGAAAAAGATAAAGGTGTAGCCATGAATTTGAATGAAGCATATCCAAAAGGATTTCCGAAACCGCAGGGACTTTACCATGCGGACAACGAGCACGATGCCTGCGGCGTCGGGTTTATTTGTAACCTTCATGGAAAAAAGTCGCACGACATCATCCAGAGCGGGATTGAAATTCTAGTGCGCCTCACCCATCGCGGGGCGGTGGGCTCCGATCCGATGACCGGTGACGGCGCGGGAATTCTGCTGCAGATTCCGCACGCCCTTTATCAGCGCGAATGTTCAAAACTCGGGTTTGAACTGCCCGCCCCGAAAGAATACGGCACCGGTCTAGTCTTCCTTCCGCAGGACGAGGCGCAGCGCAAGGAGTGCATGCAGGTTCTCGAAAAATCGGTCGAAGCCGAGGGGCAGGTTCTACTGGGCTGGCGCGAGATGCCGACCTGTAACGAAACGATTGGCAAGACCGCCAAGAATTCCGAACCGCGCATCTGGCAGATTTTTATTGGCCGCGGCAAAGGCGTCAACGACGAGCGCCACTTCGACCGCATGCTCTATATCATCCGCAAGGTGGCTGAAAACGCGATTTTTGAATCCAAGCTGGCGGATAAAGACGATTTTTACATCCCGACGCTCACCTGCCGGATCATTATCTACAAAGGGCTGTTGCTTCCCGAGCAGATCAGCGCCTACTACCCCGACCTGCTGGATCCGGAGTTCGAAAGCGCGCTGGCCATTGTGCATCAGCGCTACAGCACCAATACCTTCCCGGCCTGGAAACTGGCCCAGCCCTTCCATGTGCTCTGTCACAACGGCGAAATCAACACGTTGCGCGGAAACTTCAACTGGATGAACGCCCGGCAGGGTCTGTTCAAATCCGATTTGTTCGGCGAAAACATCGACCGGCTCTTCCCGATCATTCAGCCGAGCCTGTCGGACTCCGCGTCGCTCGACCAGGCGGTCGAATTGCTCTATCACACCGGCCGCTCGCTGCCGCACGTGATGATGATGCTGATTCCCGAAGCGTGGCAGAACCACAAGACCATGAGCGCGGAGAAAAAAGCGTTCTATGAGTATCACTCCTGCCTGATGGAGCCCTGGGACGGCCCGGCCTCGATTCCGTTCACCGATGGCACCTGCCTCGGGGCCATTCTCGACCGCAACGGTCTGCGCCCCTCGCGCTACACCGTCACCAAAGACGGCTATGTGATCATGGGCTCGGAAACCGGCATTGTGGATATCGATCCTGAAAACGTGGAGTACAAAGGCCGCCTCGAGCCGGGCCGTATGTTCCTTGTCGACATGGAAAAAGGGCGCATTGTTCCGGACGAGGAGATCAAACACGAAATCGCGACCCAGCAACCCTATGGAGAGTGGCTGGACCAGAATCTCGTCAGCCTGAATGCGCTGCCCGAAACCGTTGTTCAAAAGCCGAAGCCCGAAACACGGGTGCAGCGCCAGCGGTTGTTCGGCTACACGATGGAAGACCTCAACCATCTGCTGGCCCCGATCGCGAAAAATGGCATAGAGACCACCGGCTCGATGGGAACCGACACGCCGCTGGCCGTGCTCGCGGATAAACCGCAAATGCTCTACAACTACTTTAAGCAGCTCTTTGCGCAAGTAACCAATCCTCCGCTCGACGCCATCCGTGAGGAGTGCATCACCTCGCTGCTGACCAACATCGGCGCGGGGCAGGATCTGTTTGCAGAAACCCCGTTGCACTGTCAGCAACTCAAAATCGAGCAACCAATTCTGACCAACGAAGCGATGGCCAAAATCAAGGCGCTGGATCAAGACGGCCTCAAACCCGTCACCCTGCCGATTCTCTACAACGTGAACGCGGGCGGCAAAGGCCTTCAGCGCGCGCTGACCGAGCTTTGCAACAAAGCCTCTGAAGCCATTGAAGAGGGCGGCACCCTGCTGATCCTTTCGGATCGAACCGCCGACCGGAAAAAAGCGCCGATCCCGGCCCTGCTGGCGACCAGCGCGCTACACCATCACTTGATCCGCAAACTGCAGCGCAACCAGTGCGCACTGATTGTAGAAAGTGGAGAGCCGCGCGAAGTGCACCACTTCGCTCTGCTCTTTGGTTTCGGCGTCGGCGCCGTCAATCCCTATCTTGTTTTTGAAACCCTCGAGGCGATGATTGAAGACAACACCCTCGAAGAAATCAGCATCGAAAAAGCCACCAATAATTTTCTCAAAGGGGTCAACAAGGGGCTTCTCAAAACAATGTCGAAAATGGGGATTTCAACCCTGCACAGCTATCGCGGAGCGCAGATTTTTGAAGCGATCGGCCTCAGTAGCAAGGTAATCTCCACCTATTTCACCGGCACGGCCTCGCGGATTGAAGGCATTGATCTGGACGGGATCGCGACGGAAGTAGCGGCCCGCCACGCCAAGGCCTGGCCCAAACGCACTATCCCGCACACGCTTCCGCTCGAACCGGGCGGAGCCTATAAATGGCGGCGCAACGGCGAAGACCACATTCTCAACCCGCTGGCCATTTCCAAACTGCAGGAAGCCGTGCGAACCGACAGCATTGAGCGCTATCGCGAGTTTGCAGGAATGATCAATGAAGAAAGCAGCAACCTCTGCACCCTGCGCAGTCTGCTTCAATTTAAAAAAGACCGTCCGCCCGTTCCGCTGCGCGAAGTGGAAAGCTGGAATAAAATCGTGACGCGCTTCAAAACCGGCGCCATGTCCTACGGTTCGATTAGTCAGGAAGCGCATGAGACGCTCGCGATTGCCATGAACCGTATCGGCGGCAAGAGCAACTGCGGCGAAGGCGGCGAAGACCCCGACCGGTTTGATGTCGATATCACCGGCGACTTGCGGCGTAGCGCCATCAAACAGGTAGCCTCCGGCCGCTTCGGCGTCACCAGCAACTACCTGACCAACGCCGACGAAATTCAGATTAAAATGGCGCAGGGCGCGAAGCCCGGCGAAGGTGGACAGCTCCCCGGCCATAAAGTGAAACCGTGGATCGCGCGAACCCGTCACTCCATGCCGTATGTGACGCTCATTTCTCCGCCGCCGCATCACGACATCTATTCGATCGAAGACCTCGCGCAGCTGATTCACGACCTGAAGAACGCGAATCCGTCCGCGCGCATCAACGTCAAACTCGTCTCCGAGGTTGGCGTTGGCACCATCGCCGCCGGCGTCTCCAAAGGTAAGGCCGACGTCGTGCTGATCAGCGGCTACGACGGGGGAACCGGCGCATCGCCGCAGTCGTCGATCAAGCACGCAGGACTTCCTTGGGAACTCGGTCTGGCCGAAACCCAGCAGACTCTGGTGCTCAACAATCTGCGCACCCGCATCCGGGTCGAGTGCGACGGCAAGCTGCTCACTGGCCGCGACGTCGCCGTCGCCGCCCTGCTCGGTGCCGAGGAATTCGGTTTTGCGACCGGTCCGATCATCACGATGGGATGCATCATGATGCGCGTGTGCCATCTCAACACCTGCCCCGTCGGGATCGCGACACAGGACCCCGAACTGCGCAAGAAATTCTGCGGCAAGCCGGAGTATGTGGTGAACTACTTCCGCTTCATTGCCGAAGAGTTGCGCGAAATCATGGCTGAACTCGGGTTCCGCACCCTCGACGATATGGTCGGTCATGTTGAACAGCTCGAAACCAAAAAGGCGATCGAGCACTGGAAAGCCAAAGGACTCGACTTCTCGAAAATTCTCTCCACGGAGCACATCAATCCGATGGCGGGCACCCGCTGTATCGATTCGCAGGACCACGGCCTCGGCGGGGCGCTCGACCACAATCTGATCGCCCGCTCGCAGGCGGCGCTGCGCCGTTCCGAACCGGTCGTCATCGACGTGAAGATTGAAAACACCAACCGCACCATCGGCGCCATGCTCAGCCATGAAATCTCGAAACGCCATGGCGAAGACGGACTGCCCGATGATCTGATCAAGATCAACTGCACCGGTTCGGCCGGTCAGAGCTTCGGCGCATTCGGTGCAAAGGGCATCACCCTGCGCATTGAGGGCGACGCCAACGACTACTTCGGCAAGGGTCTTTCCGGCGCGAAGCTGATCGTCTATCCGCCGAAGGTCTCCACCTTCAAGGCTGAAGAAAACATTCTGATCGGCAACGTCGCGCTCTACGGCGCGGTGAAGGGCGAGGCCTACATTAACGGACTCGCGGGCGAACGGTTCTGCGTGCGTAACAGCGGGGCCCAAACCGTTGTTGAAGGTATCGGCGACCACGGCTGCGAATATATGACCGGCGGCAAAACCGTCATTCTCGGCCCGACAGGCCGCAACTTCGCGGCCGGGATGTCCGGCGGAATCGCGTATGTCCTCGACGAGGCGGGCGACTTTATTGAAAACCGCTGCAACCCCGAGATGGTCGACTTTGATCCGCTCACCGAAGACGACATTGAATTTCTGCGCGGAATCATCGAGCGGCATCTGGAATACACGGGAAGCGCGATCGCGAAACGCCTTCTGGATCAGTGGGAAAAGACGCTGAGCAAATTCATCAAAGTGATGCCGGTCGATTACAAACGTGCACTCGCCCTGCTTGCCAGCGAACAGTTCGCGGGAGAATAAGAGGGGATGGCCATAGGCTATAGACCTTAGACTTTAGGAAGAAAAACAATAGCGGGAGAAACAGGAATGGACCCAAAGCTAAAGTCCAAAGCCTTTTTAAAACAATGAGAGATCACCGAAAACTGAAAGCGTTTGAACTAGCGGACAAGCTGGCGTTGTTAACGTACAGTGAAACCAAAGCGTTTCCTCGCGAAGAAGTTTTTGGACTAACCTCTCAACTTCGGCGCGCCGGAGTTTCCGTTCCCTCAAACATCGTTGAGGGTTGTGCTCGGAATACAGAGAAAGATTATCTTCGTTTTCTGGACGATGCTTACGGCTCTGCCAAAGAGGTGGAGTATCAGGCCTCGCTCGCTCGCCGACTTAGTTATTTGAAAACAACTCATTTGGAAGAAGCGGCGGCGGAAGTCGCGCGCGTATTAAACGCTTTAATAAATTCATTACGAAAAGGCGGAGATTAAGGTTCAAAACCTAAAGCCTACGGTCTATAGCCAAAAGCCTTCCCTATAGTCCAAAGCCTAAGGTCTAAAGCCTTCTCCGTCTCCGAAGGAGACGTATCATGGGTAAGCCAACAGGGTTTAAAGAATACAAACGGCAGAACGCGGCAGAGCGTCCGGTCGACGAACGCATTCAGGACTACGAAGAGGTTTACGAACCGTTTCCTGAATACAAACTGCAACGTCAGGCGGCGCGGTGCATGAATTGCGGCGTCCCCTTCTGCCACATCGGCTGCCCGCTCGGAAACATCATTCCCGAGTTCAACGACCTCACCTATAAAGGCCGCTGGAAACAGGCGTGGGAAATGCTATCCGCCACCAACAACTTTCCCGAATTCACCGGCCGCCTCTGCCCCGCTCCGTGCGAAGAAGCCTGCGTGCTCGGCATCAACGAGCCGGCCGTGACGATTGAGAGCATTGAAAAAAGCATCATCGAACACGCCTTCAAGGAAGGCTGGGTGGTTCCGGAGCCCCCGGAAGATCGCACGGGGAAAACCGTCGCCGTCATCGGCTCCGGCCCCGCCGGGCTCGCGGCCGCCGACCAGCTCAACCGCGCCGGCCACACCGTCACCGTCTTCGAGCGCTCCGACAAAATCGGCGGACTCCTGCGCTACGGCATCCCCGACTTCAAACTCGAGAAGCGGATCATCGACCGCCGCCTTGACGTACTGGAAGCCGAAGGCATCACCTTTAAACCCAACGCTGCGATCGGCTCGGCGCTACCCGTGGCAGAACTCAAAGAATTTGACGCCATTGTCCTGTGCTGCGGCTCAACCATCGGGCGCGATCTTCCGATCCTTGGAAGAGACCTCGAGGGCATCCACTTCGCCATGGACTTCCTCTCCGGGCAGAACAAAAAAATCGGCGGAGACAAAACCGCGGTAAAAATCTCGGCCAAAGACAAAAACGTGATCGTCATCGGCGGCGGCGACACCGGATCCGACTGCGTCGGCACCTCGATCCGCCACGGCGCCAAAAGCGTGGTAAACTTCGAACTCTTCCCGCAGCCGCCGCTCTACCGCCCGGCCCACCAGCCGTGGCCCTACTGGCCGATGAAGCTGCGCACCAGCTCCTCGCACCGCGAATTGGCCGAAGATCCCCGCCGCTACAGCATGCTCAGCAAATCGTTCCGCGGCGAAAACGGACACGTCGCGGGCATCACCACCGTCAACGTGGAATTCACCCGCGAGCGCCAGACCGGTAACTCCAACATGGAGGAGGTCCCCGGGTCAGAAAAAGAGTGGAAAGCCGACCTTGTTCTACTGGCCCTCGGCTTCACTGGGCCGGAGCGCGACAACGTCATTCAGGGTCTCGGTGTTGAGCTGGATGAACGCGGCAATATTCGAACCGGCGCCAACTACCAAACCTCTGTTAAGAAGGTCTTTGCGGCGGGCGACTGCCGCCGTGGACAATCGCTGATTGTCTGGGCCATCTCCGAAGGGCGGGAGGCCGCGCGCTGCGTCGACGAATTCCTGATGGGTGAATCCTTCCTGCCCACCAAAGGGCCCGAGGATTTGCCAAGGCGCTAGGTAGCGAGGAAGCAGGCTGTAGGCCTTAGGGCTTAAGACCTGAAGTTCGGAGGCGGCAGGGGGTTGTCGTTTCGCTTACCCGTATTCGGGAAGCGAAGGTTGTGTATAATTCAGGGCAAGACAGACGTTGCCGTCCCCTGTGCAACAATCACCCGTTTTTCCAAGCATTGGAAAAACGGGTTAATTTTTTTCCAATGGCTGGAAAAACAGAGTATACATTTTTCCGACCCTCGGAAGACCCAGAGCAAGATTCCCCAGAGATTGAAAACTTTTTGCGGAGATAAGTTTATGAGCAGCACATTCGGTACACTTTTCAGAGTTACAACGTTCGGGGAGTCGCACGGCAAGGCGGTCGGCGCGATTGTGGACGGCTGTCCGGCCAATCTGGAGCTGACGGAGGCGGATATTCAGCCGCAGCTGACGCGGCGGCGTCCGGGCCAGAGTGCGCTGACGACCCCGCGCGATGAGGCGGATGCCGTGACGATTCTTTCCGGTACCGAGAACGGCAAGACGCTGGGCACGCCGATCGGGCTGTCGGTAAACAACAAGGATCAGCGCCCCGGTGATTACGGTGAAATGGATGTGGTGCCGCGGCCTTCACATGCCGATTACACCTATTTGATGAAGTACGGCAATAAGGCGTCGAGCGGCGGCGGTCGGTCGAGCGCCCGGGAGACGATCGGGCGCGTGGCCGCCGGGGCGATTGCTGAAAAGTGGCTGAAGAGCCGTTTCGGTGGACTTTCGATTGTGGCGTATGTGAGCTCGGTCAATACGATTGAGTGTCCGCCGATGGAGGCGGAGGGGTTGACGCGCGAGTTGGTGGATGCGACGCCGGTCCGCTGTCCGGATGCCGACACCGCAGCCAAGATGATTGCGGCGATTGAGGAGGCGCGCGATGCCAAGGATTCGCTGGGCGGCACGGTGACGTGCATCTGCCGCGGTCTGCCCGCCGGGCTGGGCGAGCCGGTGTTTGATAAGCTGGAGGCGAAGCTGGCGCATGCGATGCTGTCGATTCCGGCGACCAAAGGGTTTGAGATCGGATCCGGTTTTGCGGGCACGCACCTGCGCGGGTCGCAGCACAATGATGCGTTTGTGCAAAAAGGAGACCGACTGGGCACCACGACGAATTACAGCGGCGGCGTGCAGGGCGGAATTTCGAACGGCGAACCGGTTGTGTTCCGGATTGCAATTAAACCAGTGGCGACAATCGGGCTGGCGCAGGAGACGGTGGATCTGGACGGCAAGGCGGTCACGCTGGAGGCGAAGGGCCGTCATGATCCGTGCGTGCTGCCGCGCGCGGTACCGATTGTGGAGGCAATGGCGGCGCTGGTACTGGCGGATGCCGCCCTGCAACAGGAGTACCGCATCCGCTAAAGTTCCGGACCGCTTCATTTACATGAAAAAGGTTAAACAAAATTTCAGCGATGTGTTTCAGGACGCCATGCAGGAGAGTCCGGATCCTGCGTTGGCGAAGCATCTGATTGGGGAGCTGGATCTCGCGTTGCTGATTTCACAGCGGCACAATCTTCTTTTGATCACGCTGTTGCTTGTGCTCTCTACGCTGTTAGTTCCCGTGCTTTTGGATAAGGACCGCTCGAAACGGCCGGTGAGGGAGGGACTGGCTCCGGAAGAGGTCGCCTATATTCCTCAGTATACTCTTCCGCATGATGCCCAGTGGGTGGTGACCTATCGACACATAGCCCTCAGTCCTGATCTAATCGCCACCATAGAACAGCCGGTTTCAAAGAAGTGGGTGAGACAGGTCGCCTATCACCTGATTGTGGCGCAGCAATCTCTGGCTCTTCAGCAGGACAAGAAGGCGGCGGTCCACTTTGAAAAAGCGCTGACGATTTTTCCGAAAATTTTGGGGGTTCACGGATCGCTTGGCACCCTTTATCTGCAGCAGCAAGATCTGGACAAGGCCATTGCACATCTGGAGACCGCTCTGGAGGAGGAGAGGTCGTTTTCGGTTCTTAACAATCTGGGCGCCGCATGGATGGCCGCCGGAGAACTGAAGCGGGCCGAAGAATATCTCCTGCAAGCTCAGGCGACGCAGCCGGAACACCCGGCAAGCTATAAAAATCTGGCGCTGCTGTACCGCGAAGCAGAGAACCCGGAATCCTCTCTGGCGAATTTCAAACGCTACCTTGAGCTCTATGATCAAGATGCGGAAACGATGGAAACCTATGCGGAATATTTAATCGAACTCGATCGAGGGGAAGAAGCCGCCGAATTCCTTGTGACGTACCCTGTGCTTCATACAGACCATGCCCAATCGCTATACCTTTTGCTGGCCCAGATTGAGGCTCGCTCTACCAATAGCGTGCAGGCGGTTGCCGCGCTACAAAAGATGTCCCACTACATCAGCCCCAATCTGGCATTAACGAAATTACATCTGGCCGACTTTGACTCGATCCGGGACACCGCTGAGTTTCAAGCTCTAGTCCGGCGGGTTGAACTGGCGATGGTAACGCTAAAAGAAGGTTGGTAATGGAATTTTTCGGTACATACAGAGGAATAACTATTGCTTTTCCCAGTCGTTTTATTACTGTCGCCCGCTTTCGGAGATTGGTGGGTATAGCTCAGTTGGTTAGAGCGCCAGATTGTGATTCTGGATGTCGCGGGTTCGAATCCCGTTACTCACCCCATTTTTCACGGTTTTCGAACCGTTCCGTGATTACCCCCCTGTTAGAAAGGAAACGATTATGAAGAAAAAAGACGAACTCCGAGATATCTACCACCGCGACAATCTTGATTTCGAAAAAGATTTCACTCCGCAGGTCGCACAGGAAATTATTGAACAGCGGCAGCGGGCCCTCATGAGAAGCCGCGTTATCTCGATGTTTTTCGGTGGACTGGCGGTTGTTCTTTCTGTGGTTCTGATTGCCGTTGTAATTCGCGACTTTCTGAGCAAGAACAACGAGAAACTTGCCCTGCCGGTCCGGACTGCGGAATCCACTTATATTCCGCGACACTCCCTGCCCGCCGAGGCGGCTTGGGTAATGGAATATCAACGGGCCACAGACAATGCCGACCCTTTTGACGAGCCGGGAGAAAAGCCGCTTTCAACCAAATGGGTAAAAAAGGCGGCGTATCACATCATCCTG
Organism: Kiritimatiellota bacterium; assembly: GCA_014381785.1. Lineage (GTDB taxonomy): Bacteria > Verrucomicrobiota > Kiritimatiellia > Kiritimatiellales > Tichowtungiaceae > Tichowtungia. The sequence continues at coordinate 28,486 of JACNKZ010000047.1, read as the reverse complement.
GGGCAGCAGGCGATGGCAATCGATGAGCCCGAGGAGGCACTCAAGAATTTTCAGGAAGTTGTGAAGATCTATCCTGAAATTGAGGGCCTGCACCGCTCCATGGGAATGCTCTATATTCAAGAGGAAGAGTACGAGTTGGCCGCCAAGCACCTTGAGCTCGCGCTGCAGGAAGAGGAGCTGTTCGGCGTAGTGAACAATCTAGGCACGGCCTACATCGGCACGAAAAATTATGATCTGGCCGAAAAACACCTGACCCGCGCGCTAGAACTGCAGCCGGAGAGTCCGATCTGCCACAAAAACCTGGCGGTGCTCTACCGGAAAATGGATCGTGCGGATGATGCGGTTTTCCACTTTGAAAAATATCTCGAGCTGCGGCCGGACGACCTGGAAACCATGCAAACCTATGCCTTATATTTGACCAAACTGGGTCGTTGGAAAACCGCGGCCCAGTTCCTCGACAAGTTGACTCAACAGGTTACTGATGTGGCCCCTATCTATTTTCTGCTGGCACAGGTGCAGCTTCAAAACGGAGAGCGGGATAAAGCCATGGCCGCTCTTCAGCGTGGAATTCAACTGATTGACCCGGCTCTGGCACTGGCCTGGATGAACCGCGATGAATTCAACATGGTGCGTGAATCACAGGAATTCCAGTCGCTGGTGGATCAATTGGAGATTAAATCCATTTCCCTCGACGACCGCGAGTAATCGTCAGTTCAAATCGACCGTGATGACTCCATCTCCGGCACTCCACCGGGGATGCGCAGAAAACAGGATCTGCGCACCGCTTTCCGCCAGCCGGTTAGCGGCCGCATCGTTTCGAAACGCCGGAAGCATCCATACACGCTGCACTGAAAACGTTTTGCACAATCCGTATAGTGCGTCCGCATCCATTTCCGCTCCGCGCACCGCCAGAGTCGGAATGCGGTTGATGCCCTCTTTCTGAAGCCGTCGGGAGGCGCGGGCGATACCGTACGCGTCTCCGTTCGTGACCAGAATCTGTTCTTCGGACGACTCGGTTCGGATCCATATCGCGGCATCAGATTCTTTTGCTATTTGAACCCCCTTCACGTCCGGCAGCGGAGCTGCAAACCACATGACTCCCGCCAGTAGAAAAAACAGTGCGCCCGCTCTGCCCCAGCGCCGGGGCGCAACAAAGATCAGAACCAGTCCGCCATACCACAGCGCCATCGTCACGACCGACGGAGAGCAAACAAATCGGCAGGCTCCAGGAAGATCCCCCAAACTTTTGATCACAGCGAGCAATAACGTGATAAACACCCGGTTGGCATGATTAAAAACAACGGTGGCTGAAAAAAGAACCGGCGCAGCCAACAGGGACAGACATCCGGTCAGGACGATCATAAATGTAAGCGGAATGATGGCCAGGTTGCCGAGAAGAGCGGCCGGGGAAACGGTGTGAAAAAACGCGGCGGTTAACGGGGCGGAAAACAGCCAGGCCGCTACGGAGGTCAGGGCCAGCATCGCAACCGCACGGCCAGCGGCCATCACCGGTCGCGGCCCGCTGATCTGTGCCAGCGGAACCGCCCAACCCGGCCGATTAAATCCACTGAGGCGGCGTGCCACATAGAGGTGTACCATGACAATTCCGCTGACGACCGTAAACGAAAGCAAAAAGCCCGGGTCGCCCAGCTGAAGTGGATTCATCAGAAGCAGAATAATCGCGGACAGAGAAATCGCAGAGACCGAGTCCGGGCGGCGGCGAACCAATGGCGCGGCAAAATAGACAGCCGCCATCGTGAATGCGCGAAATGCGCTGGGCTTCATCCCTGTGGAAAGGACATAGAAAAACAGCAACGGAATTAAAAAAAGACCCCAGTGCGGCTTGGAGACCCCAACCATCTTCAATCCGGCAATCAAAATGGCGGCCATCACCCCGACGTGCAGGCCGGAAATGGCGAAGATATGCAGTGTTCCCGTTCGGGAAAATGTTTGGTAAAAATCTGCTGGCAACCCATTCCGGTATCCCAGCAAAAGAGCCTGAAGCAGTCGGGTATGTTCCGGAAACGCCTGTACGCCCGCTTGCAAAGCCGGTGCGGCGCGGCGCCGAAGTTTGTAACAAAGCCCCTTGAGCGAGAAGGGAGCTCTTTGAACCCGCACTGAGTCGCTACCCGCTGTGTAGAGAGTCCCCTCTGTTCCGCTATAGGTCGTTTCATAACTTCGATACCGGCCCTGAAGCCGCCACCGGTCGCCATATGCCGCCCGGTTCGCCGGGCTCTTCATTCGCACGCGAATTACAGAGTCCGCCGGCCGCCAGCCCTCCGCAAAATGAACCGCCTCAAGCTTAAACAAAAACTGCAATGCACCGTTTTCTTCATCGCCCTCCGGATCCCCGGCCACCGTTCCGACCATCTCCTGCCGCGAAGACAGTGTTTCCGCGACTCGTAATGACGACCCCGGTGGCGTGTGAATCTGCTCAACCGCTCCGTATGCAGCCGCCAGCATCAGACAGGCTGAAAATGCCGCGGCCTGCCGGTTCCGTTCACTCCCGGCGGCAACAGACAGCGCAATGGCGGACAAGGCGAGAAGCAACAGAGGCGGCAAATCGAATGCTCTCTGAAGATAAAGACCCGCAGCCAGCGACAACGCCACGCCAACAAGAGGTCGGCGCACCTGTTGGCTACTTTTCATCGCGAGTAACTACCGGCGGGGTTTCAATATCTCGAGATCGGGCTTGGAGGGCAACATGATCTGATCCACTTCCAGAAGAGGTGTTCTCTGAGCCTCCAAACGACGAATCTCCTCGATCGCGTTTCGGGTTCCTGTACCCACCATCCGGTCCACAAACGAACGGAAGTCCGCTGTTTCACGAACTGGATCGAACTCCGGAAGAGCTAACCAGGGCGAAACCGTCTCTGCCCCGTACAGGTTGGCGGCCTGTCCTAAGAAAATCACCGTCTTGCCCGCTTCCGCCTGCTGAGCATAACCGCGGGCCAGAGCCAGATAGTGCTCTGGCTTGGGGTCAAGCTCCAACAATTCCAGATAGTAAGGAACCGCCTTCAGCCATTTTTTCTGCCACTGATAAATAACTCCGGACCCTTCCAGTGCCAGAAGATGCTTGGGATCATTCGCCAGAACCTGTTCGTACATCCGCAGCGCATTTTCCGTATCCCCTTCTGCCGCATGTGCATAAGCGGAAATCTCAAGAACGCCCGCGTCTCCCGGCTGCTGGAGCAGCATTTGATCCGATAAAAACACGCACATGGCTGTTTCTTCCACACCCTGCAGCGCCTTCAGCAAATCCACTTTTATATCCCACCGCGTACTGTCCTGATCCAGCATTCTGACACACAGCGGAATCGCGCCGGCGTAATTTCCGGTCTTCATATAAATTTCCAGCAACATTTGCTGCGCCTTCTGGTTATTCGGCGACAATCTCAGAGCCTTCTCCAGCCGCACAATGGCATCCTCGTAGATCCCCAGCCGCGGCAAGGCCTCCGCCCCCCGCAGATGGCGCTCCGTTTGTTCCCACCGGCTCAAACGTTCCCTTAAAAAATCCAGATCAATCGATAATTGTTCTGTTGACTCAGATGTCGCCCCGGCCGTTAAAACATCCGTCCCCTTCTCCATGAGCTCGGTGTTCGTTTCCCACTGCACCCGGTCTTTTTCCGTAGGACCATCAAACAGGCCCAACACCGCCTTCAGGCCGAAAAACGCTCCAATGATCAGCGCGGGAATCAAAACCATTCTGAATAACAGTAGCAACATATCGTGGTTCGTCGCGCGGTTACTATTGTCTCTGCGGCGGGCTGGCGTGTGCTGGGAGGTGCGATGAATCTGCCTGCCATGTCCTTGCGGAATTTCATCCAGAGGGGCTTCGTGGTTTTGCGCCGCATAGAAGCTGCTGCCCGCATCCGAGCTGGTGGAGGCTGACTCGGCCGTTTCCTGACGGTTCTTTTTTCTTCCAAAAAGTTTCATATTTTCACGACGGGTTAAGACCAAACATAAATCTGTTGCAGTATCAAGTCGGCGGCGTAAAGTGTCAAGCGTTGCGGGTTGTCGTCCCGACCCCCGCAAGGAGCCCTTTATGGAAATTATCACCTTAATCGTTATCTGTATTCTGGCCGGTCTGGTATTGCTCCAGCTCGCGATCGCCCTGCACGGAAACGCCCAGCAAAGCACCCGGCTGGAAATGCTCACCCGGGGGCTCGACTCCCTGACCGAACAGACCGACGCGCGTGCGCGAAAAAGCGAAGAGGTGGTCGAGAAACTGGTTGCGGTCAACAATCAGCGATTGGAACAGATCGGCGAAAAAGTAGAACAGCGGCTGGAGCATGGATTTGATAAAACCAGCAAGGTTTTTCAGGATGTCCTCAAGCGACTGGTCGAAATCGACAAAGCGCAGGAAAAAATCGCGGAACTCTCCGGCAACGTGGTCAGCCTGAAAGAAATCCTTTCAGACAAACGCTCGCGGGGCGCCTTTGGTGAGGTGCAACTCAGTGCGTTAATTTCCAATATGATGCCGGAAAACAGCTATTCACTGCAGCACACCTTCGATAACGGAGTGCGGGCCGATTGTGTCCTCTTCCTCCCTGAGCCGACCGGAACCGTCTGTATCGATTCCAAATTCCCCCTCGAAAGCTACCAGCGCATGACCGACCTGGATCTAGGGGATGCCGACCGCGCCGCGGCCGAACGCCAGTTCCGGCAGGACATCAAAAAACACATCAAAGACATTGCCTCCAAATACATCCTTCCCGGGCAAACCTCGGATGGAGCCATGATGTTCATTCCGGCCGAAGCCATCTTTGCCGAGATCCACAGCCATTATCCGGATCTGGTTGAAGACGCGCAGCATGCTCGCGTCTGGCTGGTCTCCCCCACCACCATGATGGCCGTTCTGACCACGGCGCGGGCCGTGCTGAAAGATGCCGCCACCCGCCAGCAGGTTCACATTATTCAGGAGCACCTGTCCGTTCTGGCTCAGGACTTTGGTCGCTTTCAAACCCGCATGGACAAACTGGCGGCCCACATCAGTCAGGCACATGATGATGTGGGGCAGGTGAAAATCTCCGCCCAGAAAATATCGAGCCGATTCGAAAAAATTGAAAAGGTGGATCTTGCGGGAGAGCCCCCGGACGCACTGGATGAGCCAGCTGATGACGAATTAATTTAGCTCTCTCGCGAACCAAACACAACCAGTCGATGAAGCCGCTGTTTAAATCCGTACTGCTTGCAAATCCGTTCGATCTCTGCTGAAATCTCGGGACTGGCAAACTCGATAAACTCACCGGTCTCTTCACAAATCAGGTGATGGTGTCGCCCGTGGCCGTAGATGTGTTCATAATGGGCGTGAACATCCTGATCCCGGATCTTCTGCACCAACCCCGCCTCTGTCATCAAGTCCAGCGTGCGGTAAACCGTTCCGCGACTCACATGATTCGGTCCGGATGCCAATTCCGCGGCAAGGTCATCTGCGCGAAAATGATCATGCCGGGCAAAAACATGCTCAAAAACAATTCGACGAGCCTGCGTAATCCGCGAATCTTTGGCTTTGAGAAAATCAACAAAAGTTGGCCAAGCCTCTTGCACAGAGACGTCCGGCTCCCCTTCTGAATGTTCTTTAATTCTACCGTCGTCCAAGCTCATCGGCTCCGTCACTCCTTCTTTAGACTTAATCCTTATATAAATGTATACCACAGCACCTTTTAGGAATGAAACTAAAAATAAGGATGGTATCGTCCCCCCTGATTTTACGAGCGGACGCATAAGGCGGTTCCGCTGAGACAACAACTAAGGAGAAGTATCATGGCTTACAAAATTTCTGAAGACTGCACCATGTGCGGCGCCTGCGAAAGCGTTTGCCCGACTGAAGCAATCAGCGCTGGCGACGGCCTCTACGTTATCGATGCAAATCTTTGCACCGACTGCGGCGCTTGCGAAGCGACCTGCCCAGTTAGTGCGATCAGCGCCGGCTAAGCACGCGATCATTTTCGCTGAAAGCTCCGATGGAATTCCATCGGAGCTTTTTTTATCCCTGCACGGGGAAGAAGCGAAGCAAAGCAATGGCGCTGAAGATGCCGGTCAGCATCCCGAAAAAGACCTCTAACCGGGTATGCCCCAGCAGCTCTTTAAGCTTCACTTCCGACAGATGGTGTTCCTTGAAAAGTTCATCCACAATCTGATTCAGCAGCCGGGCCTGCTTGCCCGCCGCCGCCCGAACCGTCTGCGCGTCGAACATCACGACCGATGCGAAAACAAAACTGATCGCGAAAAACGGCGAATCCGTCCCCTCGATCAGCCCAATGGCTGTGGTCAACGCGCTCACCAGTGCGGAATGCGCACTCGGCATTCCACCGGTACTCGCCAGATAACGAAAATCCAACCGGCGGCTCTGCACCAGACAAATAATCATCTTGGTTATTTGCGCCACCAGCCAGCCAGCCACGCCGGCCCATAATGCCATATGAATTGTGTTCATGAATTCCCCTGTCGGGTTTGCCTTGTAAATAAGCGGCTTAATAAAGAGTATATGGCCCTCGGGCGCAACCTTTTTCGGGCCGCCCCGCATGCAAACAGGAGCCTCGAATGGGTGAAACGGTTTTTTTTGAAATCAGCCTGATCATTATCGCCTGCGCCGTCCTTTCCTGGGGCGCGCTCCTTCTGCGACAGCCCATCATCGTCGCCTACCTGATCGGCGGCTTCCTGTGCGGCACCTCCGGATTCGGGCTGATTCACGACACCGCCGTTCTCAACGGAATCTCCGATATCGGCATCACCCTTCTGCTCTTCCTCGCCGGAATCGTCCTGCACCCCCGCCGCCTCAATGAACTGCTCCGGCAAACCCTTCTGCTCACCCTCATCAACTCCGCCGTGGCCATTCTCATTTGCGGTGGATTCTGCCTACTCTGGGGATTCAGCCCCGTCGAGGCCTTTTTCATCGGCCTGCCGTTTATCTTTTCCAGCACCATCCTCGTCATCAAACTGCTTCCGACCACCGCCCTGCATCACAAACGAATGGGGGCCTACTGCATCGCCATCCTCATCGCGCAGGACATCATCGCCGTCGCCCTGCTCATCCTGATCGGCAGCCGGGGCGGCTCACCGATGCAATGGCTGTTGCTTCCCGTCAAAGGCATCGGTCTTATTGCCGCGGCCTTTGCGTTTGAACAGATTATTCTTCGGCGGGCGATGGCCCGTTGCGACCGCTTCCACGAAATGCTCCAGCTGTTGGCGCTCGGCTGGTGTCTCGGTCTGGCCTTGCTTGCCAAACACATCGGCCTCTCGCACGAGATCGGAGCCTTTATCGCCGGCGTCGCCCTCGCCCGCAGTCCGCTGGCCTTCTTCCTCTCCGAACAGCTGAAGCCCTTCCGCGACTTCTTTCTGGTCTTCTTCTTCTTTGTGCTCGGCACCCGTTTCGACCCCTCCGCCCTGCGCGCCGTCGCCCTGCCGGCGCTCATCCTCTGCCCGCTGATGATGGCGGTAAAATACGGCACCTTCCGCTGGCTGTTCAGTCGGGCCAAAGAAGACGCCCCGTTTGCACACGAAACCGGCGCGCGCCTAGCGCAGGCCAGTGAGTTTTCATTGATTCTGGTAGTGGCCGAACAGCGCGCCGGTCTGTTAAGCAGCAACGGCTTCCAGCTGGTTCAGCTGACCACCGTACTCTCTCTGCTTATTTCCTCGTACATCGTCACCGCCCGCTTCCCCTCCCCGCTGGCCAGCAACCCGAAGCTCAAACAAGATTGAGGGAATGGAATATTGGATTATTGGAATACGGGATTGCTGGAAGATCTGAATGTCCGGCTAAATGCAACAATCCATCAATCCAATACTCCAATTATCCTCTCCCCCTACTCCCATGGAGGCGTCGGAGAAAGCACAGCGTTGAAGCGCTCAATGAGATCCTCCTGATACGCCCCGGCAAACGTTCCGGCCTGAATGCGAGGTAGCGCCGTATCCAGCAACTCCGTCCAGCTGGCGACTTCGCCCCCGGGAAGGATCGGAAAAAACAGACACCCGACCGACTGCGCCGCCTCCAGGTCGCCGGGTGCATCGCCGACCATCACAATTTTATCCAGAGAATAGCGCCCCACCGCCGCGCGGGTGAGGGACTCCGCTTTCGACCCCAGCTCCGCGCCCGCGATCACATCAATAAACTCTTCTAGCTGCGCGTTACGCCACTCGCGCACCAGCGCCTCCTCCGTCGTCTGCGACACCACAATCAGATCCGATGCCTCGCGCAGTTTTTCCAACCCCAGAGAAACACCGTCGAATACCGGCATCTCGCTGATCGTTGCAATCTGACGGCTCACTTCTGCGCTCCAATCAAATACATCCTGAAGCCCGGCATCCCGGCACTTATCCAGCTCCGCCATGCTCAGCGGAACCCCAGACTCAATAAACCGCTCCAGCGCCGCAATCGGAAGCGTTTTTCCAATGTCTGGAAATTCTGCACTCAGTTTTTCCAAACATTGGAAATCGGACTGCCCTTGCGAGGCGAAGCCCTGTGCCGCAACGCAGTTGCCCAAGGTTTGGAAAATTTTCAGAAGGAGTTGAAACCGGTTGAGGCCGCGCCACGGCGAATAGAGCCCGACCCACTCGCAGATCCGCCGCACGTCATCTTCCGCCGCCTCCAGCCCCCACATGCGAATAATCCCGTCATGAAAAATCCGCTGCTTCACCGTCATGCTGTCGAATACGCACCCGTCCGAATCGAGTCCGATAAACACCTCATGCCGCGGCACAAAATCAAGGAGGTCCTGCTGAGAATAGAATTCTTTCATGCGCGACAAGCTACCCGTTTGCCCCCGCCCTGTCCAGAGGCAGGCTGAACCTGCACCCAAATTTTCCACCCGCAACTAAACCCGGGGTTTCTATTTTTGAATTCGCGCAAATTAGCGTTCATTGCCACTCCCGCTGGTCGTTGCCGTCCTGCTTTGCAGGCCAGCCTCTGCCTTCGGCGGTCGCAGTTCGTCTAAACTCCTAGCTCGGCGCTGCTCCTTTTTTTCGTGGCTTCTCGTGCTCTTTGTGGCTATTTTCTCCCCCTCTTTAACGAAAGGTTTTTTAATGAAGGTACTGGTTGTAGGCAACGGCGGGCGCGAACACGCTCTCTGCTGGAAACTCAAAAACGACTCGCGCGCGCCGGAGCTGTTCTGCGCACCCGGCAATGCAGGCACCGCCGCGCTTGGCACCAACCTCGATCTCGGCGCAACCGACGTCGCCGGAATCGTCAGCTGGGCCAAAGCCAACCAGCCCGACCTCACCGTCATCGGCCCGGAAGCGCCGCTGTGCGCCGGACTATCCGACGAGCTAGAAGCCGAAGGCTTCCGCGTCTTCGGGCCGAGCCGCACCGCCGCCGAGCTCGAAGGCAGCAAACAGTTTGCCAAAGAGATTATGAAAGCCGCCGGCGTCCCGACCTCCGGCTACGCCGTCTTCACCGATGCCGAGGAAGCCTGCGAATACGCCCGCGAGCGCGGCGCACCGATCGTCATCAAAGCCGATGGACTGGCCGCAGGCAAAGGGGTCACGGTTGCTGAAACCGTAATGGAAGCGGAAATTGCCATCCGCGATGCACTGGCCGGAGCCTTCGGCGATGCCGGCAGCCGCGTGGTGATCGAAGATTTTCTCGTCGGCGAAGAAGCTTCCATCCTCGCGCTGATCGACGGCGAACACGTGGTGATGCTCGCCTCGTCGCAGGACCATAAACGCGCCTACGAAGGCGACACCGGCCCCAATACCGGCGGCATGGGCGCCTACTCCCCCGCCCCGATTGTCACCGATGCCGTGCTCGAAAAAGTCCGCACTGAAGTCTACGACCGCACGCTGGCCGAACTCAAAAAGCGCGGCATCACCTATAAAGGCGTGCTTTACGCCGGACTGATGATCGACAACGGCCAACCGAGCGTCGTCGAATTCAACTGCCGCTTCGGCGATCCCGAAACGCAGGCCGTACTCTCCCGCTGGGATGGCGATATTCTGCCCGCGCTCGAAGCGTGTGTGGACGGCACCCTCTCCGAAGATTTGATTTCGTGGAAGTCCGAACCGTCCGTCTGCATCGTCATGTCGGCCGGCGGTTACCCCGGCGACTACGCCAAAGGCGACGTCATCTCCGGCCTCGACCAAGCCGCCGCTGAAGACGCGATTGTCTTCCACGCCGGCACCGCGCTCGACGGCGACAACATCGTCACCGCCGGCGGACGCGTTCTCGGCGTCACCGCGCTCGGCTCCGACCTGCAAACTGCGGTCGACAACGCCTACGCCGCTGTCAAAAAAATCTCGTGGAAGGACCCCTTCTATCGTAAAGATATTGCCCATCGTGAATTGAAGAGGAGTTAACTCTGAGTCCTACCGCCATAGCCGAATTCAAAAGATGGCTCACTAAACCCGAGGGGGAGCATCTTGAATTTAAAGCCGCACGGGATAGTTTTCCGCGCGAAAAGCTTCTTCAATACACCATCGCGCTGGCGAATGAAGGTGGCGGCCGGCTTATTTTGGGAGTCGAAGATGCCTCACGAGAGGTCGCCGGAACATCTGCCTTTTTAGATCTTGCTGAAATAACGCATCAAACATTACAAAAAGCTCACCTCCGAATTGAATTTGAAGAGCTTTTTGTTGATGAGAAGCGGATCCTGATCGTACATATCCCATCACGCCCCATCGGGCGAGCATTGGAATATAATGGTCAATACTTGATGAGGTCAGGTGAGAGCCTTGTTCCCATGACCCCAGAACAACTCCAGCGTATTTTTGATGAATCCGCGCCGGACTATTCCGCAGAAATTTGCACCGCCGCCGTCTTCAGCGACTTAAGCCCAAATGCGATTGAAAGGTTCCGCGCTCGTTGGATCGAGCACTCCGAAAACAAACGCCTTAGCGAACTTTCCCCGGAACAGTTGCTGGAAGATGCAAGTCTGTTGGTTGATCGAAAAATAACATTTGCCGCGTTGATTCTGTTCGGAACAGAAAAAACCCTGCGAACCTTTCTTCCCCAGTCAGAAGTCGTTTTTGAGTATAAATCATCGGGTCGGGCGGGCCCGGCTCAACAGCGTGTAAATATCCGCGAAGGCTTTTTTTCCTGCTACGACCAACTTTGGGAACTAATCAATCTTCGTAATGATAAACAGCATTACTCCGAAGGACTATTTGTTTATGACATTCCGACCTTTGATGAACGCACGATCCGGGAGGCTCTGCTCAACGCCATCTCGCATCGAGACTATCGCTTAGGCGGCTCCATCTTCATTCGCCAATTCCCACAAAAAATTGAAATCGTCAGTCCCGGCGGACTGCCGGAAGGCATCACGCTTGAAAACATAATTGACCGCCAAAACCCGCGGAACCGCCGCATCGCCGAAGCGTTTGAAAAATGCAATCTGGTTGAACGTTCCGGCCAAGGCATGAATCTTATTTATGAACGTCTTATCGAACAGAGCAAGCCGCTGCCTGACTTTTCGAATACCGATGCCTATCAGGTTTCGATGACCATTTCCGGTCAAGTAAAAGACCCCCTCTTTGTGCAGTTCCTAGAAAAAGTTTCTGCTGAAAGACCTGATTTTCAGATGGAAACCCACGACTTGATTCTTCTCGATCAAATCCATTCCAGCTTGCCTATTAACCCAGAATCCAAACCCCGCCTAAAAGAATTGGTTGAGCTCGGGGTGGTTGAATGTACAGGTCACGGTCGAGGGACTCGCTATCTTTTAAGCCGCTCGTTCTTTGAAATGGCGAACAAAAGTGGTATCTACACACGGCGACAAGGACTGTCACGAGCGGCGAATAAAGAACTACTACTCAAACATATCCAGCACTCATCAGAGGCCACGATGGCAGAGTTCAGACAGGTTCTTCCCGATCTTTCGGATGATCAAATAAAAGGCCTCATTAGAAACTTAAAGCAAGAGGGTAAAATAATAAAAAAAGGGAAAACACGCGGATCTTCTTGGATTTCAACAAGTTACCCTTATTTAGGGTAATGGGTATTCTTTTAGTGTCATCTGGCGTCGCGAAAGCTATAAAGTGCTGACTTACAACGACATACAAATACCCGATCTTTTGGGTTAATTTTAAATAAATGGGAGTTAAAAATGGCTAACACACAGGTAGCAATCGTGATGGGAAGCGCCAACGACTGGAAGGTCGTAGAGCACTGCTTCGAAACCCTCAAGGAGTTCGGCATCACCGCTGAGGTCCAAGTAATGAGCGCGCACCGCACCCCGCACGAAGCGTGCGAGTTTGCGGAAAACGCCGCCAAAAACGGATTTAAAGTAATTATCGGCGCGGCCGGCGGCGCGGCCCATCTGGCCGGGGTTCTGGCCGGACACACCATCCTGCCGGTTATCGGCATCCCGATGCCCGCCTGGGCGCTCGACGGAATGGACTCGCTGCTCTCGACCGTTCAGATGCCAAAAGGCGTTCCGGTCGCCACCGTCGCCATCGGCAAAGTCGGCGCCGTCAACGCCGCTATCCTCGCCGTGCAGATGCTGGCACTGGCCGACGAAGAACTCGCCGCTAAACTGGTTGGGTTCAAACAAGATATGCACGACGACGTGCTGAAATCGAACGCCGACCTGCAAAAGCAACTTGGAAAGTAGGGTCTTCATGCCCCACTGCGGCAATATTTTTAGGTAGAATAATTAAGGGCAGACACGAAGTGAGGCTGGTGCTATTGAGACGGCAGCGAAGCGGCAATAATTTCCACGGCCAACTGCAACTGAACAAGCAATCATTCTGCCTATGTTTCATATCGGTTGAATCGGGATATTTAAGAAGTGATCACAAGAGTGGGACTTTATCAATAAGCTACATTATGAGCGAAATTGTTCCAGTTGACGCAACAAGGCCCGACCCGGAAATCATCCGGCGGGCCTGTGCGCTTTTGGAAGCGGGCGAACTGGTCGGTGTGCCAACCGAAACCGTCTATGGCATCGCCTGCGCACCGGAGCACATCGAAGCACTCTACTGCGCCAAAGAGCGCGAGCGCGGCAAGCCGATCGCCCGCCTCGCCGCATCCCTCGAGCAGGTTGAAGCCCTCGGCGCGGACTTTGGAAAAGACGGCCGCGCGCTGGCAGAGAAATACTGGCCCGGCCCGCTGACCCTCGTGCTCAACACGCCGGACGGCCCGACCGGCTTCCGCGTGCCGGACCACAACGTGCCGCTCGCGCTCGCCCGCGCCTTCGGCCGCCCCATCGCGCTCACCAGCGCCAACAAAAGCGGCGGCGCCGACGCCGCCAATGCGCAGGAGGCGCTCCAAACCCTGGAAACGGCCGTGCCGCTTTTTCTCGACTCAGACAATCCCGGCGCCAATATTCCGAGTACCGTTATTCTTTGCACAGAAGATGAAATCAAGATCCTGCGCGAGGGAGCAGTTTCAAAAAAGGACATAATTAAAAGGCTCTCATGAAAAAATTAATTTTTGTCTGCACGGGAAACACCTGCCGCAGCCCGATGGCGGAGGGACTGCTGAAAGCCATGCTGCCGGATAACTGCGGCTGGGAAATTTCCTCCGCAGGCGTCTGCGCGGCGAACGGCTGGCCCGCCAGTGAGCATTCGGTGGAAGCGCTGCGCGAAAAGGGAATCGATATCTCGAATATTAGCTCGCAAACACTGACGCCGCGGCTGATCGCCGAGGCCGATCTGCTAGTCACCATGACGGAAGGGCACCGGCAGGCCATTCTGGCGGTTGCGCCGGAAAGCGAAGGCAAAGTTTTCTTGCTAAAATCGTTCGGAATCGCACAATGCGCGGCTGATATTAACGACCCGGTCGGCGGATCGCTGGATCTTTATCGCCATGTGCGCGATGAGATAGACGCCGCTCTGCCCGACCTGATTCTTTATATGATGGAAGCTAAAGGAACTGAATAATGAAAATCGCAATTGGCGCCGACCACGGCGGATTTGAACTGAAAGCAAAAATTATTGATGTGCTGAAGGCTAAGGGAATTGAAGTTGAGGACTGCGGCACCCACAGCGCCGAATCATGCGACTATCCCGACTACGCCGCCGAAGTGGCGCGCCGGGTTTCGCAGGCCGAAGCCGACCAGGGCATTCTGATCTGCAACACCGGCATCGGCATGAGCATCACCGCCAACAAATTTCCGCGCGTGCGCGCCGCGGTCTGCTGCACGCCGGAAATGGCCGAGCTGACCCGCATTCACAATGCATCTAATGTGCTCTGCCTCGGAGCCAACAATGCCGCCGAAGACGCTTTGATGGATATTCTTGAAGCCTGGCTGAGCAACGAGCCGGACACCGACGGCCGCCACGGCCGCCGCGTCAATAAAATGAGGGCCTTCGGCAAAAGCACCAGCGACGCCGTCGCCCTCTACGAAGCCGACCCGGAAATCTACAAGATCGTCCGCGACGAAAACATCCGCCAGAAAAACAACATCGAACTGATCGCCTCCGAAAACATTGTCAGCCAGGCCGTCCGCGAAGTGCAGGGCTCGCGCCTGACCAACAAATACGCCGAAGGCTACCCGTCCAAACGCTGGTACAACGGCTGCGAATGCGTCGACGAGGCTGAGCAGATGGCCATCGACCGCGCCAAAGAACTTTTCGGTGCCGAACACGCCAACGTGCAGCCGCACAGCGGATCCGGCGCCAACATGGCCGTTTACTATTCCGTTCTCGAGCCGGGCGACACCATCCTCGCCATGAGCCTCGCCGAAGGCGGACACCTCACCCACGGCCATCCAATGAATTTCTCCGGGCGCTTCTTCAACATCATCCCCTACGGCGTCTGCAAAGACACCGAGCAGATCGACTACGACGAAGTCGCCCGCCTCGCTGAAGAGCACAAACCGCGCATGCTTGTGGCCGGTGCCAGCGCCTACTCGCGCATCATCGACTTCCCGCGCCTCAAGAAAATCGCCGACAGCGTCGGCGCCTACTTCATGGTCGACATGGCTCACATCGCCGGTCTCGTCGCCGCGGGCTGCCACCCGAGCCCGGTTCCGCACGCCGACTTCGTAACCACCACCACCCACAAAACCCTGCGCGGCCCGCGCGGCGGCATGGTGCTGTGCAAAAACAAATTCGCGGCCGACCTCGACCGCCAGGTCTTCCCCGGCATTCAGGGCGGCCCGCTCATGCATGTGATCGCCGCCAAAGCGGTCGCCTTTGGCGAAGATCTCAAGCCGGAATTCAAAGTCTATCAGCAGCAGGTGGTAAAAAATGCCGCCGCGCTGGCCGATGCCCTGCAGAAAAACGGATTCCGCCTGGTCGCCGATGGAACCGACAACCACTTGATGCTGGTCGATGTCGGCGCCAGCGGCCTCACCGGCAAGGACGTCGCCAACGCATTGGATAAAGCATCGATCACTGCCAACAAAAACGGCATCCCGTTCGACAAGAAAAGCCCGTTTGTCACCTCCGGCGTCCGTCTAGGCACCCCGGCGGTCACCACGCGCGGCATGAAGGAAGAAGACATGGTGACTATCGCCGACTTTATCAAAACGGTGACGGAAAACATGGAAGACGATTCCAAGCTGGCGGAAATCCGCGAGCAGGTCATCGCCTTCTCCAACCGCTTCGAACTGCCCTAACGACTCCCGCCTGCAACGCTGTAGCACTGTGGGCAGAGCGTCAGGGCGGTTTATTTCTTCCACCCCTTGGAGCTTTTCATCCGGAAAGCTCCAATGGTTGGAGTTTTTTTGCCCCGATTTTCCAATGATTGGAAAGCCCGGAAAGGGCTTTGTAATTGACTATGGCGGGCTTTTACGGTTTGATTCACGCCAATTCACTTCAGGGAGTTTTCTATGAAACCGTTCGTCAAATTTGCTCTGCTCGCCATTCTGCTTTCCGCCCTTTTCGGTTGCGCTAACTCCGGCGAGCCATTTGAAGTCCGCCTGGCCCCGCCGGACACATTCAATCCGGTTTTCATGCGCTACAAAGAGCGCCCGGGCGAAAAGGTTATCGTTGTGGCCGTTGATCCGGGCGGAAGCTGGGCCTTCGGATATGACCACAGCAGAGACAATCTGCAAGAAGCCGCAATGAACGCCGCAATGAAATGCGACAAGGCCCGCGAGAAACATAAGGTCTTCACCAAAGCGAAAATTTTCGCGATCAACGATGAAGTGGTGTACTACGACCAATTCAAGTAAACCCCGCTGAGCCATTCTGCGAAAACCGCCCCGGATTCCGGGGCGGTTTTTTTATCTCTCTCCGAACAGATTGATAACAAATGAGACTTGAGCCCGTCGTCAAAGACCGCCAGAATTCGCCTTGAAAAGAAAGGGAGGTTGTATGAAAAAGATCCTGTTAATTGTGGGTATCGTCATTCTGATTCTGATTGTGGTTGTGGTTCTGTTCTTAGGGCAAATCATCAAAGCGGGAATTGAAACGGCCGGGCCCAAAATCGCCGGAGTTCCCATGAGCGTCGAAAAAGTACGGGTCAACCCGCTGACCGGAAATGTGCACGTGAAAGCATTGATCATCGGGAATCCGGAAGGGTTTAAAACCGACAGCCTGATGGAACTGGGCGAGTTCAATCTGGATATTGCTCTGGGGTCTCTCTTCACGGACACGATTATGATTAAACAGATCCTGATCGACGCGCCGGAAATCACCTACGAAAAAGGGCTGCGATCGAGCAACATCAGCACCTTAATGGATAATCTGGCTCCGGCCGAACAGCCGGAAGAAAAAGTTACCGAAGAGCCGAAGAAGAAAAAGGCCCCAGCGAAGAAGGTCGTGATTGAAGACTTCCAGCTCAACAATGCCAAAGTGAACGTCACCCTCACCGCGCTCGGCGGCAAAAAGATGACCCTGCCCCTGCCCTCGATTCAAATGCAGGACATTGGCAAAGGCACCGGTGGAACCGATATTCGAGAGGTGATCTCCGAAGTCTTCGGCTCCATCAGCGATGCGGTCGTTAAAGCGCTGGCCTCTTCCGGCGACTTTGCCGGCGATGCCCTGAAAGGTGCTGGCGGCGCAGTGAAAGATGTGGGCGGAGCCGCCACCGATAGCATGAAAGACGTCGGCGGAGCCGCCACCGACGCGGCGAAAAGCACGACAGACGCCCTCAAAAAAGGAATCGGCGGACTGTTCGGAAAAGAATAAACGAACCGTCGAAATCGAAAACCGCTCCGGCATTCCGGGGCGGTTTTTTTATGCTCATTCAAAGCGTATCGAGCGGACTTTGAGGCCGTGCGCTCATGGTGCGCACCACATGGGTGTAAATCATCGTCGTGTCGACATTTTTATGGCCGAGCAGTTCCTGCACTTCGCGGATGTTAACCCCCTGCATCAGCAGATGAGTCGCAAAACTGTGGCGCAAGGTATGCGTCGTGACATGCTTGGTTACCCCAGAGGCACAAGCCGCTTGTCGCATGGATTTCTGTAACGATTTTTCGCTAACATGATGCCGTCGCGTCTTTCCGCTCTCGGGATCGACCGATAATTTGGCGGCCGGAAAGGCATACTGCCAATTCCACTCGACGGGGGCGTTGGGATACTTTCTGGCCAACGCATTCGGAAGCCAAACCGCACCACAACCTTTTTCCAGATCCTCTGTATGCAAAAAATGCACTCGCTCCAAATGATCCTTCAGTTCGTCCACTAGGCTGGCGGGCAAAACCGTGCTTCGATCTTTATCCCCCTTTCCGGAGCGAACCATTACCGTGTCATGATCGAAATCCAAATCTTGCACCCGAAGCCGAACAACTTCCGAAACGCGCAACCCGGCACCATACGTTAAGCGAAGCATCAATCCGGCGGTTCCCGCGGCATGAGCCAACACGCATTGAGTTTCCTCAACCGACAGCACCACCGGAAGCTTCGGGCCCCGCTTTGCGCGCACGGAGTTGATGTCGGGCAAATCCACCTTCAGCGTTTCTCGAAACAGAAAGAGGAGCGAATTAAACGCCTGATTCTGCGTCGATGACGCCACATTACGCTGAGTGGCCAAAAAAGAAAGATAGGCACGCACGCTATCCGCCGAATTCCAAGCGATGGATTGCGTTCGGGTATATTGGAAATAGCGTTCGACCCATCCCACATACGTCACCTGCGTCTTGGACGCATAATGGCGGAGCTTCAGTAAATTCTTCATCCGTGCAAGCGCATCCGAACGTTGTACCGCAGACGCCCCGTCTACTCCCTGTTCCGACAGAGCGGAACCCTCCGGCCCCACGCCCTCTGCTCCATACGCCATACTGTTTTTCTGCTCCCGCAGGAAAACATTCAAATACAGCTCAACAGCTTTCATAGCCTGCCGCAGCTGCCAGTCTTGCACTGAATCATCACGAGCCAGCTGATCCGAAAAACACTGGAGCAAATCGTTTTCCGAAAGGTGCTCCCGGTCGAACTCAGAGCGTAGAAAACGCAAAACCCAATTGGTGTAGTACGGAAGATGAGCTTCGTCCACCAAGTTCCGCTTACCGCATCCGTCCGACCCCGGCACACATCGCGGATCACTTCGTCTTCAACGGAGGGAATATGAATCCCCGCAAGCTCCCCGTCGCGAAAGAGCCGGGCGAGCTTGCGGGCGTCGCGTCGATCTGTTTTCACCCGGTCACCAGACTGTGACGGGATCTTAGACGGTGCGACCACGATGCATTCAAAGCCCAGCTTAATCAGTCGTCTCGCCAATACGAATCCTGTCGGCCCCGCCTCGTAACACAGCGCAATATCCTCCTTGGATAGATCATGCTTCTTCATGATCCGCCGCAGTACAGCCTCAAACGCCTTTAAATCAGCCGATGCCTTTCCGTAGAGCTCCGGCTCCCCCGCTCCTGAAAAAGCGAGTGCAACAACATTTGATTCTTTGTGCGCGTCGATTCCTATGTATACTTTTCGCATGGCGTGTCCTTTGGTTTGTATTACATTGCTTAATACAATGTTGGATAGGCTCCGGTTCGCCGGAGCAGCCCACGAGACCATCCCATGGGGCACGCCAACTATTTTAAAAAGAAAATGACCGTGGCACCACCAACTTCAGCCATAAGGTCTGGCCAACATGGAGAATAGATTATGAAATTATGTTCTTACCTCACTCTTACTATATTAGGCTCTTACCTCGCCCTTGCGACAGTAGGCTGTGCATTCACCTTTAGCACCCCATCCGCCATGGAACAGAAAAACGAACCGCAGCTCCTGCGCCTCCCATACACAAGCATCGTCGATAATCTCGAGCGGGATTATTTTCTCTATCTGCCCATTGGATACGAAGAAAACTCATCCAAAGAGTGGCCCGTGCTGATTTTTATGCACGGAGATGGCGAACGGGGCAACGGCAAAGAGGATCTGGACTATGTGATGGCGTACGGACCGCTTTACGAAGCCTGGGTTCAAAAGAAAGATCTGCCGTTCATCATTATCACTCCGCAGCTTCATATGTTTGGTCAGGATGGACCCGATGGGCCGGATTACATTCGCAATCGCACCTGGGATGGTATTCCCAAGCGTCTGGATGAGGGTGTTCCGCCACACCATACCGATATGCCGGCGTTACAGATGTTCGGGCCCATGCGCGGGGCCGTACCCGCCGAAACTCCGGAGTCTGACGACTTTCTGACCGAAACCGGATGGCGAAAAACCGATCCGGACGTGATTACCATTCTAGACTCTGTGCTGCTCAACTATCGCGCGGATAAAAAGCGGGTTTATTTGACGGGCGCCAGCATGGGCGGCTTTGGCACCTGGTACTACGCCGCCAAGTACCCTGAAAAATTTGCCGCCCTGCTGCCGGTCGTTGGTTATCCATCCGTCGAACAGGCTGAAACCATAGCTAAGGCGGGCATTCCTGTATGGGTGTTTTCCGGCGGCAGAGATCCTGCCGTGGAAACCCAATATTTCTTTGCGGGCATGGACAAAATGAGTGAGCTGGGCGCGATCATGCGCTTTACGACAGAACAGGATATGTTCCACGATGTATGGAATCGAGTCTATGCCGGTGAAGATGTTTACAACTGGCTGTTGCAGTACAAAAAACAATAGGGGGCTTATGCATACCCCAGTTTTTTGAGTATCCAGAAGTTTTTGCGCCAGTCCTTCTCGACCTTCACCCAGAGCTTCACTTTAACGGGCAGGCCGTACATTTCGGTCAGTTCCTTTTCGGCCTGATACTGAACGCTTTTGAGCAGCCGTCCCTTTTCGCCGATCACGATGCCCTTTTGAGAATGGCGCTCCACGTAAACCTCCGCCTGAATGGTCCACTTGGCCGGGGTCTCCTCGATCTCCTCAATCCAGATGGCCAGACAATGGGGCAGCTCATCATGCAACCGCTCAAAATATTTTTCCCGAATCACATCCGCCATGTTCAGCTTGCGGGGATAGTCCGTCAAAATGTCTTCCGGAAAAAGCAGCGGCCCTTCCGGCATCAACTCAAACAGCGCGGAGCTCAGCTCCGGCAGTCCACCGCCGTTGAGCGCTGAGCCCTCAATCCAGACCGGCTTTAAATCTGACTCTTTTTCGACGGCGACTTCCGCCCAGCGCTCTTTGTAGCTCAGCAGATGCCTTGTGCCGATATCGGTTTTATTCAGCAGAATCACGCACGGCGTTTTGTCTTTCATCAAGCGGCGCATCCAGCCCTCGTCCTCCATCCAGATTTTACTGGAGGCGTCGAGCACCAGCAGCGCGGCATCGGCGCCGCCGATCGCCGAGCGGGCCATCTTGTTGAGGTTCTTGCCGAGATCGCCTTCCGCCTTGTGAATGCCGGGGGTGTCGAGAAAAACAACCTGCCCGCGCTCCTCGGTCAGAATGGCACGAATCACATTGCGGGTGGTCTGCACCGTGTCGCTGACGATGCTCACTTTTTCGCCGAGCAGCGCGTTGAGCAGCGTCGATTTACCGACGTTAGTCCGGCCGACCACGGCGACTACGCCGACCCGTTGTGTACTGATTTCTGTCATAGCCGCGCAGGATGCCACGTTGCCTTCCGCCCGCACAGAACAAAATGCGTTGCCGCCTGAATAGCCATTGCACAATCCCACCCCTTTCCGCATAATGCATAACCTATGAAAAAGTCACTTATCCTTCTGCTTTTTGCCGCATCGACTCTGTTCGCGCAGACCAACAGCGAGCCGGTTATCACGGCTATCGATGGCTACGCCGCGCGCGTCAACAACCGCATCATCACCTACGGCGACATCCGCGAAAGCATCGCCCCGGTCATTCAGCAGCTCTTGCAGCGCTATCAGGGCGAAGAGCTCGTTCAACAGCTGCAGCAACTTCATATCCAGGGCCGCGAAACACTGATCGAAGAGGCCCTCATTCAGGAAGAGGCAAAAAGCCAGGAGCTGGCCCTGCCTCCCAAAGTGATTGACGACGAGGTGGAGAGCATCATCCGTGATCGGTTTGATGGCGACCGCGCCCTGTTTAACCGGGCGCTGGCGGAACGCCGCATGACCCTTGAGGAATGGCGCGAAGAAATCACCGACCGGCTCGTTATGCAAGTGTATTACAGCCAGGAAGTCCTCCGCAAGGTCCGCATCCCCGACGAAGCCGTTCGGGCGGAATATGACCGCGTCAGAGAAAAAGAACTCGCCATCCCTTTCCGGGTAAAATACCGCTTTATCCTCATCAACAAAGGGGCCACCAAAGAAGAACAGGCCGTCAAACGCAAGCAGGTGGAAGATATTCTCCAAAAACTGCGTGACGGCGCCGACTTCGCCGCTCTGGCCGAAAAGGTTTCCGAAGGCGACACCTCGCTCAGCCCGTGGCGCGACCCGGCCGACGTCAAAGAGATCCTCCGCCCCGCACTGCAAAACACACCCGCCGGGGGAATCAGCGAGCTGATTGAAGACAACAACGTGTTCTACATCGTCAACGTGGAAAGCCGGCAGGAAGAGGGAACTGTCCCCTTCGAAGAAGTGCGCGACCCGATCAAACAAAACCTAGCCGCACAGGAGCGCGAACGACTGCACGACAAACTGATCGAACGCCTCACCGCCCGCCATTACATTGAACGCTACTAACCGCGCCGGCGGCGCGGAAATCCTACATCCGAAAGACCCAAATCCTATGAAGGATAAAATTCGAATCGGGTTAACCTGCGGCGACATCAACGGCATCGGCCCCGAAATCGTCCTCAAGGCCGCTTCTTCCGAGGTTTGGCGTGCCCGCCATAGCCTTGGCGACGGCGGGAAAAATGACGTCGAGTTCACCTTCATCGGCCCGGAAAAACTTTTTCCAGGTTCCAATGGCTCCGGTGAGCCCGGTCGAGCCGTTTGGAACGTTGCCACCGAGCGGCCGCCCGAGCCGGGGGCCATCACCGCCGAAGCCTCGATGATCGCCGTTGCCGCCATCGAACGCGGCGTGCAGGGCTGCCTCGCGGGCGAGCTCGACGCGATCGTTACCGCCCCCATCTGTAAAGAGGGACTGCAACTCGCAGGCATCCCCTGGACCGGCCACACCGAAATGATCGCCTCCATGACCGGCTGCAAACGCTACGGCATGATGCTGATGGGCAAAGGACTGCGCGTGATGCTCGCCACCCGTCACCTGCCGCTGCGCGACGTGGCCGACGCCCTGACCCAAGACGCCGTTCTGGAAGCCATTGAGCTGACCGGCGAAGCGCTCGGCCAGCTCGGCGTTGAGAATGGACGCATCGGCGTCTGCGGCCTCAACCCGCACGCGGGCGATGGCGGCGCACTCGGCTCCGAGGAGGCAGACCTCATCGTCCCCGCCATTGAGGCCGCCCGGGCCGGCGGCCTCAACGCAATCGGCCCCGTTCCCGCCGACGTCATTTTCTACCAAGCGCTTCAGGGATCCTTCGATGCCGTTGTGGCGATGTATCACGATCAAGGCCTCGGCCCGCTAAAAATGCATGCGTTTGATTGCGGCGTAAACTGGACGGTCGGCCTGCCCATCATCCGCACCTCGCCCGACCACGGCACCGCCTTCAACATTGCCGGACAGGACAAGGCCGACTCCGGCAGCATGATCGCCGCCATCGAAACGGCAATAGCGCTCGCGAAGCGAGCGCGGAATGATGGAACAGCGGAGTAATGGAGTGATGAAAAAAGAAACCTCCGGCACTCCAGCACTCCAACACTCCGGCACCCCTCTTCCGCGCCTGACGTCTCCTTCTGTTATCCGCTCGTTACTGGATTCTCTCGGCCACCGGCCGAACAAAGGGCTCGGACAGAACTACCTCATCGACGGCAACATCCTCGGCATCATCGTCGATGCCGCTCAGATTTCAGACGGAGACCGCCTGCTTGAAATCGGGCCGGGTCTCGGCGCGCTGACGCAGGCGCTGCTGGCGACCGGCGCGCCGCTGACCGCCATCGAAAAAGATCCGGCGATGGCCCGCCATATTAACCATACCTTTAAAGGTGTGGTTCTTTTGGAGGACGATGTTCTGAACGTGAATCTGTCTGAGTTATTTTCCGGCGGGATGAATAAAATTGTGGCCAACCTGCCCTATTCGGTCGGCAGCCGTTTCATCGTCAATGCACTCGAAGCAAATCCGCTACCGGAGAAGATGGTGTTCATGGTGCAGAAGGAAGTGGCCGACCGCCTCACCGCGCAGCCCGGCAGCAAAGCGTACGGCCCGCTGGCAATCTGGAGCCAGCTGAACTATGAGGTGAAGAACATCAAGAACGTCAGCCCGAACTGTTTTATGCCCGCGCCCAAGGTGTGGTCGGCGGTGGTCCGTTTTGAAAAGCGCTCCGCGCCGCTGGCAGATGTGGCGGACTACGACCGCTTCAAACGGCTGGTCAAAACAACGTTCACTCAGCGCCGCAAGCAGATCGGTTCCAACCTTCGGAAAAACCTGCCGGAATTTTTCCAAGGGTTGGAAAAAGCCGGCATCGATCCGGCGATGCGCCCGGAGCAGATTACAATCGAGCAGTGGGTCCGGCTGGCGGATTGAAATTTCACAGCCGGTCTGCGAGATGCGAACGTTATTCAGTAAACGAGAGCGGCTTAGCCAGTGAAGAATAGGCCGGCCGAACAGCAGGCATAGCCATCGAGGGCGATACATTGGTGTCAACCATGCTCGCCAGATCAAGCTCCGCGCCCGGCTCTTCCACAATGGCCCCGGAACCAACCGACTCCGTCGGCATCGATCGCTGCATCACGTGCAGCCCGAGAAAGAGGACAAACAGCGCGGCAATTCCATAGCGCGGCTGAGCAAACATCCACGCCAGACTCTTATCGGGAAAGAAATGGAGCGACGGCTGATGGTGTGCCGCACGCACCGCCTGCAGGGTGCTTTGAATGTTTTTTTCAACGCGTTCCGCATCGGGATGCTCGAACGCCTTCAACGACAATAATCGGGCCATGTCGATCTCGGGAGTCTCTGGGGGTTTTTTGCTCATACTTCAAATTCCGCCAATTCCGCCTGCAGCCGTTTGCGAGCATAGAACAGTCTAGAGCGAACGGTCCCTTCGGAACACCCCACAATGCCGGCGATCTCCGCATGGGGCAGTCCCTGTACATCGTGCAGTATGACCACCGCTCTGTGTTTATCCGACAGGGTCAGCAGCGCTTCGTTCATTTTTTTCTGAAACTCTCTCAGACTCATTTTCCGCAGTACAGATCCTTTGCTGGAAAACTCCTTATAGGACTCCGCCTGCTTAATGTCGGGATCGAACTCCTCAAACTGCACGGTTTTACGGCGATTGCGCCGTTTGCGAAAATTGATGGCGCGGTTAATGGCAATGCGATAAATCCAGGTGTAGAAGCTGGCCTGTTCGCGAAAATGCGCCAGTGCCTTCCAGGCCTTCACAAAAACCTCCTGCGTCACATCCTCGGCATCCTCGCGGCTACTGACCATGCCGTAGACCAGCCCGTAGATTCTGTCGTAATAGCGCCGGATGAGCTCTTCATAAGCAGACATATCATCCAGCTGTGCGCGACGGACCAGATCGGTTTCGTTCAGCTCAGGCCGTTTTTTTGCTGCGGGGTTCTCTGCCATTGCGTTTTTTCCAACCCTTGTAAACTTTTGCCTTAATACGTCTGGGTTCGGATGCCCTTTCTAGCAGAGTTTCCAAACCTTGGAAAAAGAAAAGCGCCCCGAAAACCTTCGGGGCGCTTTTGCAGAGCCGTTGCCGGTCCGGATGTTACCCCTGAATGGCGGCCTGCGCGGCAGCCAAACGGGCGATCGGCACACGGAATGGTGAACAGCTCACATAGTTGAGGCCCACTTTACAGCAGAACTTAACACTCTTGGGATCACCGCCATGCTCGCCGCAGATTCCGCACTTGAGGTCGGGTCGGGTCGAGCGGCCGCGTTCCACACCCATTTTGATGAGCTGGCCGACGCCGGACTGGTCAATGTGCTGGAAGGGATCGGACGGCAGAAGTTTTTCCTGCAGGTAATCCGGCAGGAAGGTTCCAATGTCGTCGCGGCTGAACCCGAAGGTCATCTGTGTGAGGTCGTTGGTTCCGAAGCTGAAGAACTCAGCGGTCTCGGCGATCTCATCGGCGGTCAGCGCCGCGCGCGGGATTTCAATCATGGTGCCGATCATATACTTCAGAGCCACGCCGGACTTCTTGATAACCTCTTCAGCAGTCGCACGGGCGATCTGTTCGAGGAAGTCGAGCTCGGCTTTGGTTCCGACGAGCGGAATCATGATTTCCGGAAGCACTTTGACCTTTTTCTTGGCTTTGGCGACCTTGCAGGCGGCCGCGATAATCGCGGTGGTCTGCATCACGCACAGCTCAGGATAGGTGACCGACAGGCGGCAACCGCGGTGTCCGAGCATCGGGTTAAACTCGTGCAACTGTTTGACGCGGTCCGCAACCTTTTTAACCGGTACGCCGAGACGTTTGGCCATTTCTTTCTGGTCCGTCGCGGTATGCGGCACAAACTCGTGCAGCGGCGGGTCAAGCAGGCGAACCGTCACCGGCAGGCCGTCCATGGCTTTGAAGATGCCCTCGAAGTCCTTCTGCTGATGTTTCAGCAGTTTGGCCAGCGCGGCTTTGCGGCCCGTTGCGTCCTCGGCGAGGATGAACTCGCGGATTGCCCAGATGCGGTCGCCTTCGAAGAACATGTGCTCGGTCCGGCAGAGGCCGATTCCTTCCGCACCGAATGAACGGGCGGCGGCGGCATCTTTTGGGGTGTCGGCGTTGGTGCGCACGTTGATCTTGCGATTGGCGTCCGACCACTGAGAAACCAGATCGTACATTTTAAAGATCGGATCTTTTTTAGCGGCGGCGGTTCCTTCAACCACACCGGCCACAACGGGGCTGACCTGGGTGACGATCTGACCTTCGTACACTCTGCCGGTCGAACCGTTGAGACTCAGCCAGTCACCGGCTTTGTAGGTCTTCTTACCCACCGTAACCGTTTGCTTTTTGTAGTCGATGATCAGGTTGCCTGCGCCGCAGATGCAGCACTTACCCCAGCCGCGAGCCACAACCGCCGCGTGGGAGGTCATGCCGCCGGTCGAGGTGAGAACGCCCTGCGCGGCCCACATGCCGCCGACGTCTTCGGGGCTCGTTTCGTGACGCACGAGCACCACTTTGGCGTTCGGGTTTTTCGCGACCGCAGCCTCCGCATCTTTGGCATCAAAGACGATCTGACCCACCGCGGCGCCCGGGCCGGCCGGAAGAGCGGTGGTGATGAGTTTGGCTTTTTTCTCAGCCGCAATGTCGAAGATCGGGAAGAGCAATTGCTCAAGGTCTTCGCCGGATAGGGTCATCAACGCCTCTTTTTGCGTCAGCACCTTGGTGAGCTTTGCGCCGGTAAATACATCTTCGCCGGTGGCCATTTCGACCGCCCAGCGGACACCCGCCAGACCGGTGCGTTTGGCGTTACGGGTCTGGAGCATCCAGAGCTTGCCTTCCTGCACAGTGAACTCCACGTCCTGCGGGTATTTATAGTGCTTTTCGAGGCGGGCCATAATCTTGGTGAGATCGGCGTGGGCTTTTTTCCAGACTGCCGATTTTTCTTTCGGCATGTCTTTGAGGTCTTTCGGGGTACGGATACCCGCCACCACGTCTTCGCCCTGCGCGTTGATGAGGTATTCACCCATCGGGTCGCTGTGACCGGTTCCGCCGTCGCGGGTGAAAGCCACCCCGGTACCGGACTCTTGGCCCATGTTACCGAAAACCATTGTGCAAACATTGACCGCGGTGCCGAGCAAACCGGTGATCTTGTTGATCTGGCGGTATTTCTCAGCACGCTCAGAATTCCACGAACCGAAGACGGCGCGAATGGAGAGATCGAGCTGCTGCATCGGATCCTGCGGGAACGGTTTTTTAACCTTTTTGAGATAAACTTTTTTGTAAATATCGACGAGTTCTTTGAGTTGATCGGCCGACAGATCGGTATCGTCTTTGGCTTTGTACTTCTTCTTGAGTTTTTCGAGCTCCGCTTCGAAGTCCTCGTGAGTCAGTCCGGTGTATGGACCCATCACCACGTTACCGAACATATCGATGAAGCGACGGTAGCAGTCCCATGCGGTGCGCTCGTTGCCGGTCTGCTTGATGAAGCCGTGAACGGATTTGTCAGTCAAGCCGAGGTTGAGAACGGTGTCCATCATACCGGGCATGGAAACCGCGGCGCCCGAGCGGACAGAAACGAGCAGTGGATCGTTGGCATCACCGAGTTTTTTACCCATCAGTTTTTCGAGCTTGCTCAAGGTTTTTTTGAGTTGGTCTTCCATCCCCTGCGGATAGCGGCCGCCGTTTTTACTGTAGCAGGCGCAGGCTTCGGTGGAAACGGTAAATCCGGGAGGGACGGGAATATTGGCATTAGACATTTCTGCCAGGTTGGCACCTTTGCCGCCGAGCACGGCCTTCATCGTGCTGTCACCTTCAGTGTTTTCTTTTCCAAATCCGTAGAAATACACGTACTGCTTATTCTTCGCCATCAGGTCTCTCCTTTAGTTTGCGCTCCTCAAATTGCACGGAGCGTCTAATGCGTTTTTCTCTCCGAAAAAAGAGGCGCAATGCTATCAGAGCACACTAGGGTGTCAAGCCACGGAAGCGCCTTCGCGCCGCGCTTCGGGGAAGCTCACGGCCCGGCTGGCGAGGACTCGTTCAGGTCGAGAACCCCGTTGCCGTCACTGTCCGCTTTTGAGTGGACAAACTCAAACGCACCGATGTCCGCGCGGGCATGGCCATTGTTGTTTCCGTCCAGAACCCGCGGCCGGCCGGAACGATCCGCCGCCAGAAAGGTGTCGGTTCCCTGATCGATCATCGGGGAGCTGTGCTGCAGAGTAAAGACGCCGGCGTCGCTGTTCTTGAAGCCCGGCTCGCCGCCGATATTGCCCTGCCCCTTCGGCTTCGGCCAGCTGCTCGAATACGTCATCTCTGTCTCATAATAATTGTGATTTCCCAGCAGCGTCTGGTTGTGGTGAATCGCGGTGTTCTGAGCCGCGCCGAATGCGGTGCCGCCGCCCATCTCCTCGGCGCGGTTGTGCGCCACCGTGCAGTTAAACAACTCGCTGCGCTGCGCGCCGCCGCCGAAACGTCCGGCCCGGTTATAGGCCAGCACACAACTGCCCAGCCGCGCATGACTCGCCGCCCCGCCGGAGCGGCGCGCCGTGTTTTCCTTAAATTCGCAACGGATCGCATTGCCGCCGTAAAGCCCGCCGCCGTACCACAGCGCCGTATTGCTCACCACCAGACAGTC
>JACNKZ010000011.1:6159-8756 GCA_014381785.1 Kiritimatiellota bacterium | reverse complement strand
TACGTACCGCAGGCGTCCCGCCTGCAAATACCGAAAGCTATCTGAATTTAGCATGAGTTCTTCCAACCCCCAGTAGCAGAGCGCAGCTCGCTACGGAGCAGGCATTGGAACCTGCAGGTGCGGGCGGTGACCGCGCCCGCTAGTGAGCATGAGGAGTTCAACACTCCAACACTCCTTCATTCCAATATTCCACTCTTCCGCTCTACTTGTTTTTCCAGCCCTGTTCTCGCAGGGATTGTTTGGTGGTGGCGGATTCGGCCCGCATGCGGATGAAGTTTTCGTAGCGTCCTTTGGAAATTTCCCCGGCTTCAACTGCGGCGATAATGGCGCACCCTTTGGTATTGTTGACGTGCGCGCAGTCGCGGAATTTACAGTTGCCTTCGAGTGCCACGATGTCCTCAAACGTTTCATCGATTCCGGCGGCGGTGTCGAGATGGCCGAGCTCGCGCATGCCGGGTGTATCAATCATCAGGGCGCCGTTGTTGAGCACAATCAGCTCGCGCCAGGTGGTGGAGTGGATTCCTTTGCCGTCTTTTTCGCGGACGGGCAGGGTGAAGTATTCATCCTCCTTGCCGAGCAGGCTGTTGATGAAAGAGGTTTTACCGACGCCGGAGGGACCGAGCAGACAGTAGGTGTCGCCGGGAACCAGATACTTTTTTGCCGCGCGCATTCCGGAGCCGGTGGTATTGCTGACAGCGACGATATCGATATTCGGCAGACGCTCTTCAACCTCATTGATCCGCTCTTTGAGATCTTTGCGCGTCAGCAGGTCTTTTTTGGTGAGCAGGACGACCGGTCGGATACCGCTGTCATGCACGATGGATAAATAGCGCTCCAGCTTGCGCAGGTTATAGCCTTTGTCGAGGGTATGAACCACAAAGGCGGTATCGATATTGGCGGCGATCAGCTGAAAGCTGGTTTCGCGTCCAACCGTTTTCCGTTTCAGTTCGGTTTTACGCTTCAGCACGGAATGGATCATGGCGAAATCGCCGGCTTCGAAATCTTTGCAGAGCACCCAGTCGCCGACGGTGAGGTAGTCGTTGCTGCCCCGCGCCTCGCGGCGCAGTTTGCCGGTACTCTTGGCCGGACGGGTGGTCTCGCCGTCGCAGAGGTCGCTCCATCCCTTGTGAACGGCCGTCACGCGCGCTACCGTCCAGCCCTCTTTAAGGGGCTGATCGATCTGGCCTTTAAACCAGGAGCTGAAGCCGAATTCTTCTAGGGTCATAGCTTTTCATCCAAAAAGCGGGCGGAGAGTCCACCATAGACATCAATGCGGCGGTCGCGCAGGAATGGCCAGATGCGGCGAACGTTTTCGCTGCGCCGGCTGTCGAGTTCGACAACTAGCTCGGTTTCTTCGTCCGGGCCGGCCTGCGCCAGCACTTCGCCCTGACAGCCCGCGACAAAACTGGATCCCCAGAACTGCGAGCCGCTGTTGCCGTCCGGCGACGCTTCAAAGCCGGTGCGGTTAATGCTCAGTACCGGAATGCCGTTGGCGATGGCGTGCGAGCGCTGAATCGTGATCCACGCATCGCGCTGACGGGCTTTTTCGCCTTCTCTGTCTTTTGGATCCCAGCCGATGGCGGTCGGATAAATCAGCAGATCGGCGCCGGCCATCGCCATCAGGCGCGCCGCTTCCGGATACCACTGATCCCAGCAGACCAGCACGCCGAGTGTGCCGACCGATGTTTTGATCGGGGTGAAGCCGAGGTCGCCGGGGGTGAAGTAAAATTTTTCGTAATAGCCCGGATCGTCCGGAATGTGCATTTTGCGGTATTTGCCGGCAAGGCTTCCGTCGCTGTCGAGCACCACGGCGGTATTGTGATAAAGCCCCGCTGTGCGCTTCTCGAAAAGGGAGGTAACGATCACGATGCCGAGCTCCTTGGCCAGTGCGCCGAACGCTTCGGTGGACGGGCCGGGAATGGTTTCCGCGAGATTGAACTGGTTGGTGTCCTCGGTCTGGCAGAAATAGAGGCCGGTATGCAGCTCCTGCAGCGCGACCAGTTGCGCGCCCTGCGCCGCGCAGCGGCGAATGGCGTCCATGCTCTTCTTGATGTTGGTCTCACGGTCAGCCGTGCACGACTGCTGGACCAGTCCGACATTTAGTTTTTTCATATCATTGTTCATGGGGAGTTTTTTACAGAATCATTTTATGACAGAACCATTTTTACAGAGAATCAAATCGGTTCCTTTAATGATTTTGTTATCCATGATTTTGTAAACTTCCGTTCATGGACACGCTTTTTCGCAAAAACCGCGCCTTTCCGCAATTTTAAAAGCAAAACTGGCGACCTGTTTGAAAAGGTGGTAAAGATGACAGCGTTTCATGCGCGGCTCTGCGGTGAACCGCTGAAGAGAAACTGATTTTAGCCGCTAATGAACGCGAAATTTGTTGGCCACGAAAGGGCACAAAAAATCACAAAAAGGGAATAGCCCGCGAATGACACGAACCGAGCCGCAGGCGAGCTGGGCTTCACGAATTGCGGGGCAATGACCGTAGGAGCGGCGGGGTCAGCCCGAGCGGCGGGAGCGGCGGGGTCAGAGCGGCGGGGTCAGCCCGTGATTTGTAGCATTTTAGAAAATATGGATTTGATGGAGGC
>JACNKZ010000011.1:0-6077 GCA_014381785.1 Kiritimatiellota bacterium | reverse complement strand
TTTTTTACCGGCTGGCGAGGGAGACGGCTGGTCGCCGGTGAAAAACGAAAAACGGAAAAACGGGTCAGCCGATGATTTTTAGAAATGGGTTCCATCCGCCGTCGCCGAAGGCTTCCGCCTTCGTTTGACTACGGCGCGACAGGATGGCGGGACAAGATGATTGCGGCGGCGGGGTCAGCCCGTGATTTGTAGC
This sequence comes from Kiritimatiellota bacterium, assembly GCA_014381785.1. Taxonomy (GTDB): domain Bacteria; phylum Verrucomicrobiota; class Kiritimatiellia; order Kiritimatiellales; family Tichowtungiaceae; genus Tichowtungia. The sequence goes on along the minus strand of JACNKZ010000011.1, from coordinate 5,884 downwards.
GGGGCGGGGTCAGCCCGGGGCGGGGTCAGCCCGTGATTTGTAGCATTTTAGAAAATATGGATTTGATGGAGGCGAACATGCAGGCAGCGACGATTAAACTTTTTTTACCGGCTGGCGAGGGAGACGGCTGGTCGCCGGTGAAAAACGAAAAACGGGTCAGCCGATGATTTTTAGAAATGGGTTCCATCCGCCGTCGCCGGATGGCTATGGCGGGACAAGATGGTTGGAAGAGCAGGCGGGACGCCTGCGGTACGGTTTTCCAATGGTTGGAAACGGACAGAAGTGACAGACCCGGCGGGGCTATTCAAACGAAAAGGCGCGGGCGCGGCAATGAGCGGTGAAAATAAACAGAGCGAGGGCGGACAGTCCGCCAAGCGGCATGTTCTGAGCTCAGAATCATCCGAGCGAATTTTCGGGAAGCACAGCGGCTTCCGGAATCTGCGGGCGTATCAGCTGGCCGAGCTCTGTTACGATTTTACCTGCCGTTTTTGCGAGCTCTACATTCCGAAGGAAGACCGGCATCATGACCAGATGGTGCAGGCGGCGCGCAGCGGGTTTCAAAATATCCGGGAGGGCAGCGAGCTGAGCGCGACGACCAAAAAGCTGGAGCTGAATTTGACGAATGTGGCGCGGGGCAGTTTGGGCGAGCTGCACAAGGACTACAAAAAATATTTGCAGCGCAAGCGGCTTCCGCTTTGGGAGATAGACAATGCCGTGCTGTTTTCTGAGGCGCGGAATTTGCATCCGGAAAGTCTGGCCGCAGCTTCCGAGTGGATCAACCAGCCGGGTCGGTTGCAGAGCCGGGAGGAGCGGGCGGCTAATCTGGGGGCGGTGCTGTCGGCTCAGGCGCATTATCTGGTCGAAAGGCTGATGGCCCGACAGGCGGAGGATTTTGAGAAGGGCGGCGGATTTTCCGAGCGGCTTTACAAGGCGAGGAGTGAGCATAGGCAGGGTGGAGAAAACAGGCAGAATGGCAAGGATGGACAAAAGGGACAGAACAGTTAAGGGCGAGGGGATTTAAGATGAGCCGGTTTTGTCCAGTCTGTCCGTTGGTCCCAGAGTGAAAGTTGGTATGGAAAACAGTTCTGAAATTTTAATCTATCAGAATTCGGACGGGGCGATCCGGCTGGATGTGCGACTGGAGGATGAGACGGTCTGGCTGACGCAGAATCATATGGCCGCGCTGTTCGGGAAGGCGAAGTCGACGATCAATGAGCACATCAAGAATATTTTTGCCGAGGGAGAGCTGGTTGAAGCCGATGTGATGAAGAAATTCGGAATTTCCGAATTTCAGCAAAAAACACCGTATTATTACAATCTGGACGTGATTATCTCGGTGGGCTACCGGGTGAAGTCGCATCAGGGTACGCAGTTCCGGATTTGGGCCACTCAGCGGCTGAAAGAGTACATCGTAAAGGGCTTTACCCTGAACGATGAGCGGTTTAAAACCGGGCAGTCGATGAATTATTTTTCCGAGCTGCAGGAGCGTATCCGCGAGATCCGGCTTTCGGAGCGCTTTTTCTACCAGAAGATCAAGGACATCTATTCGACGAGCATTGACTATAATCCGCAGGATGAGCAGACACTGCTGTTTTTCAAGACGGTGCAGAATAAGCTGCTGTGGGCGATCAGCGAGCAGACGGTGGCGGAGCTAGTGTATCGCCGTTCGGATGCGGCGCTGCCGCTGATGGGAATGCAGTCGTTTGATAAAAAAGCCCCGGTTGCTGTCCGCAAGAGTGATGTGAGCGTGGCGAAAAATTATCTGAATGAAGATGAGATGAAGCTGCTTGGCCTTGCTGGTTGAGCAGTATCTGGCTTTTGCCGAGGTGATGGCGCAGCAGCAAACTCCGATGTATATGAAGGACTGGATTGAGAGGCTTGATTCGATTGTTCAGCTCAATGGACGGGAGATGCTGACTCATGCGGGGAAGATCAGTCATCAGATGGCGGTCGAAAAATCGGCATTGGAGTATGAACAATTTAAGGGCCAGCAACGGCAGCTTGAACATGAGGCCAGTCTTCAGGAGCTGGAGCAGGATTTAAAAATGCTGAAGCCGAAAAACGGGAAATGAAAAAGCCGATAGGCGGCGGTGCCGCGTTGATGGTTGATGGGGGATGTTTTTTGTGAATTTTTGTGAATTTTTGTGACTTTTTGTGCCTTTTTGTGGCTGAAAATGAAGTTGGGATCCAAGGTTCGGAAGGGTGGACATGGGCAGGCAGGATGCCTGCGGTACGTTTTCCAATGGTTGGAAAAATGCGGGCTGTTTTTCCACTGGTTGTAAAAATTCGCGTTAATTGGCGTTTATCCGCGGTTTCGTACTCCCTTTGGAATCTGCATGGTCACGCAATGCAGTGAGCCGTGTTGCAGAATCAATGCGGAACAGTCTACCCCGATGATCTCGCGATCCGGAAATGCTTTTTTGACCGTTTCCAATGCCTGGAAATCGGCGGGATCGTTGTAAGTCGGAACGAGCACGGCGCCGTTGATCACCAGATAGTTGGCGTAGGTGGCGGGCAGGCGTTCGCCGTCGGCGTCGAATTTGGCCGCCGGCCACGGCAGCGGCAGCAGGCGGTACGGTGTTTTTTCCAATGTCTGGAGATTTTGCAGTTGGTTTTCCAATGCTTGGAAAACTTCGAAATGCTCGTCGGCCGGATCGGTGCATTGAACGTAGAGAATGGTGTTGTCGGGGCAGAGGCGGGCGAGCGTGTCGATGTGTGCGTCGGTGTCGTCGCCGGCCAGCGCGCCATTTTCCAACCAGTGGAACGTTGTAGCGCCGAGCTCTGCGGCGAGGACTTCTTCCAGCTGGGTTTTGCTCAGCTCGGTGTTGCGGTTGGGATTGAGCAGACATTCGGAGGTGGTGAGCAGGGTGCCGTTACCGTCGCTTTCAATGCTGCCGCCTTCGAGAATGAGATCGACGGTGCGCAGCGGCGTCTCGCCGAATGCGCCGGCGGCGTGGAGCTTGGCGGTGATCTGATTATCGAGTCCGGCTTCGAATTTTCCGCCCCAGCCGGTAAAGGTGAAATCGAGCAGGACCGGTTGGCCGTTTTCGAGAAGGGTGATGGGCCCGAAGTCGCGCGCCCAGGTGTCGTTGGTTTCGACGTTGCAAATCTGAACCCGGTCGAGGTGGCTTAGTTTTTCGCGAACGGCATCCGGCTCCGGCGTGGCGACAATCAGCGTTTCAAAACGGGTGACCTCTTCGGCGATGTTCAGAAACACGGCCGCAGCTTCCGCAAGACAGGGGGCCCAGTCTGTTCCGGCGTGCGGCCAGGCGATCAGTACGGCGTCTTGCGGCTCCCATTCGGCGGGTAAGCGAATGGAGGGGGAATTGGAGTGGTGGAGTGTTGGAGCGTTGGTTTTCATTATTCCCAAACTCCATTACTCCATGACGCTGCGCAGCAGCGTCGCCGTGGTGGTCCAGTCGATACAAGCATCGGTGATTGAGAGACCGTATTTCAGGTTGTCGGAAATGGGCTGGTTGCCTTCTTCGATGAAGCTTTCGAGCATGGCGCCGATGACCGGGCAGCCGGGCTGTTTGCGCTGTTCGAGCAGGTCGTTCCAGACATCGGCCTGACGTGCGGGCACTTTGCCGGAGTTGGCGTGCGAACAGTCCACCATCATAACGTCCGGCAGTCCGGCTGCGCGGAGTTTTTCGGCGGCGGCGGCGACTTCATCGGCGTGATAATTGGTTTTGCCGCCCCCGCCGCGCAGGACGAGGTGGGTGTCCGGGTTGCCGGTGGTTTTAACGATACTGCTGCGTCCGTCTTGATCAATCCCGAGGAAACTGTGCGGGGACTGGCTGGAGAGGATGGCGTCGATGGCGCGCTGCACGCTGCCGTCGGTGGCGTTTTTAAGGCCGACGGGCATGGACAGCCCGCTGGTCATTTCGCGGTGCGTTTGCGACTCGATGGTGCGCGCACCGATGGCGGCCCAGCTGACGAGGTCGGCAGTGTACTGCGGGATGATCGGGTCGAGGAATTCGGTGGCGATCGGCAGGCCGAGGTCGAGAATGTCGAGCATCAGTTGGCGCGCCGCTTTCAGGCCGTGCTGCATGTCGTAGGAGTCGTCGAGGTGCGGATCGTTGATGAAGCCTTTCCAGCCGATGGTGGTGCGCGGCTTTTCGAAGTAGACGCGCATGACAATCAGATAGTGCTCAGCGACTTCTTTGCTGAGCGCGGCGAGGCGGCGGGCGTAGTCGAGCGCGGCTTCGGGATCGTGGATGGAGCAGGGGCCGGTGATGACCAGTAGGCGCGGGTCGGAGCGGTCGAGCACCGCGCGGATCGCGGCGCGGCCGTCCATTACGGTTTTCTCTGCGGTTGCTGAGAGCGGCAACGCCTCTTTCAGCGCCAGCGGCGTGGTCAGGCGGGTGACGCTCTCCACCCGAAGGTTTTCGGTCTTTTGCGGTTCGAAATTCATGCGCTGGAATATAGATTGGTGCCATGAAGAAGACAACGATTAACCAGACACTGCTCGCGGAACTGGAAAACGACCTGCGCCGTTTGCAGGCCGCCAATAAAGATGCTTCGGCCGGTGCGACCAGTAGCGAGGCGCGCGCGGAGACCAAGTGGGATACCTGTGGACTGGAAGCCTCCTATCTGGCACGCGGCCACGCTCAGCAGTTCAAAGCACTGGCCGCCAGCGTGCATGAGCTGCGGGCATTCACGGCGCCATCGTTTAAGGATGCCCCCATTGACGTCGGCGCGCTGGTTGAAGTGGAGCAGGGCGGCGAAGCGATGCTTTTTTATCTTCTCCCGTGCGGCGGCGGAACCGAACTGACCATTGAAGGCCGCGAAGTCACCGTTATTACGCCCGAGTCGCCGGTCGGCGCTGCGCTGCTCAATAAAAAGGCGGGCGATTCCTACTCGTTTCGCGCCGGCACTTCCGGAAAAGTTCTTTCGGTTTGTTGATGATGCCGAGGGCTTGTTCCCTTTCCGTAGTTTGCGTAAACTCCGTTATTATTGGAGCTATATATGAATGTTTTCAAATCGTGTCGCCGCATAGGGACTGCCCTTTGTCTTTTTGTTTTGCTGACCGTCTTCAGTACGTTCGCCGAAGAGTCGGTGGATGGAAATCCGGCGCCGCATAAAACCTCTGGACTGATTGTCAGCCCGCTGTTCGGGTGGGTTGAAAATGTGTCAAATTCCAGCGGGACCAGCGATGTCAGTCCGGAGTACGGGCTGTTTGTGATGTACGCGAATCCGCGGGTGGTCATTAACAACACCACTTTTTTCTCTGACGTGAATCAAAGCGTGGTGTGGGGCAACATTGCGTCGTTTAACTTATACGGTGACCCGAAGGCAAAGCTGACCTGGTATCTGGGTGCCAGCTATGTCTGGCACCGGGTTGAAACGCAGACTGTGGAGATCGAGATCAATGAACCGCTGGGTAAAGTGGGGGTGGTCTGGCGCATTCCGGATCTGCACCTTTCCCTTAATCCGTACGTCGGGTATGCGCAGCAGACCACGGTCACGAAGTTTCCCTCTGCCTGGCACCTGCCCAATGACCGGAACCGCTCTGATATCGTGGTGTATGGCGTTTCCGCCTACTGGCGCTGGCGGATGCTGCACGCCAACGCCAAGTATTACCTGGCGAATGATCTGGATCATGACACGTTCAACCACAACTTCCGAATCTGGTGCTCCGCCATGTTTAACGAAAGCCTCGGCGTGATTGCCCGGCTGGAGTACGAGGAACAAAATACCACCAAGGACACGTCGCTGCTTTTCGGCCCGGTATTTGTTTTCTGATCGTTTCCAAACATTGGAACTTTTCGGCGAAAATCCTCCAAGCCTTGGAAAAAAAGGCTCTTCTCGGAAGTGTGTCGCAAAGGCCTCTTCATTGCGAATGAGCATGAGAGGGAAGGCTTTTTACAAAATCATGGACAGC